>JAEXCG010000039.1 GCA_023402355.1 Bacillota bacterium
AGGCCAGGGGGACCAGGGGGAGTTGCGATCCTCCCCCTTAGGTCCCCCTGGACCCCCATAACCCCCTTCAAACGCTCGTCAGCCGCGCCGCCGGGCGGGCGCGCTAAAATGTTACGGGATGCCTTGAATGACCGCGCTGCGGTCGGCATCCCTCCACGGCCGCGCGCCTTGATCGCCCGTCGGCGCGGCTGGAAGTCATCGCTTCGGGAAGGGCTACGATTTTCCGGGGCTCAATCGGAAGCCCCCCTGGCCCCCTCTGGGCCCAGCGCAGCGCGTAACCTGTTTCTTCATACGCGCGCGGCCCCGCCGGAGAAACCCGATTCCTTCCTTATATATCCCCCTAAATAGATCCCTCAGGTTTCACCTTTCATCATCCTAAGACAAGGCAGGTGCTCCATTTGGATACGCGAATGATAGATCCCACGCTCGACCCTTCCCTGTATCGCCCCATCGGAAACGGGGAGCGCGACGCGGAGGCGCTCGCCCGCCCGAGCGTCTCGTACTGGAAGGACGTCTGGCTGCGCTATAAAAAGGACCCGCTGGCCGTGTTCGGCATGGTGGTCATCGTCGTCATGACGCTGCTGGCGATCTTCGGGCCGATGTTCTCGCCCTACGGCTACGCCCAGCAGGACTACACCGCCATGAATCAGGGGCCGAGCCTGCAGCACCTGTGCGGCACGGACAAGTTCGGGCGCGACATCTTCACGCGCATCCTCTACGGCGCGCGCATTTCGCTGTCCATCGGCTTCGTGACGGCCTTCATCAACATGATCATCGGCGTGCTCTACGGCGGCATCGCGGGCTACCTCGGCGGCAAGGTCGACATGGTGATGATGCGCATCGTGGACATCATCATCGCGCTGCCCTCGCTGCTGTACATCATCCTCATCATGATGTTCCTGGGCTCCAACATGAAGTCGATCATCATCGCCATGTGCATCTCCTCGTGGGTGGGCACGGCGCGCGTGGTGCGCTCGCAGGTGGTCAGCCTCAAGCATCAGGAGTACGTGCTCGCGGGCCAGCTCGCCGGCGCGAACAACTGGCAGCTCCTCATCCGCCACCTGATCCCCAACTCCATGGGCCCGATCATCGTGACGGTGACCTTCCTGATCCCCTCCGCCATCTTCTCCGAGGCGTTCCTCTCCTTCCTGGGCATCGGCATTCAGGTGCCCATGGCCTCGTGGGGCAGCCTCGCCAACGACGCCATCCCCATGCTGCGCTCGCAGCCGTACCAGATGATCTTCCCGGTGCTCGCCATCAGCCTGACGATGTTCGCCCTAAACTTCATCGGCGACGGCCTGCGCGACGCGCTCGACCCCAAGCTCAAGAAATAAGCGGAAAGGCGGAGGAACATGGAACTTTTGACGGTGAAAAACCTTCGCACGACGTTCCGCATTCAGGCGGGGCTCGTGCGCGCGGTGCGCGGCATCGACTTTCACGTGGACGCGGGCGAGGCCGTGGGCATCGTGGGCGAGAGCGGCTCGGGCAAGAGCGTGAGCATGCTCTCGGTCATGCACCTTTTGCCCGAGAACGCGGACATTCAGGCCGACGTGCTGAACTTCGACGGCCTGGACATGACGAAGGCGACCTATAACGAGCTGCGCTCCATTCAGGGCAACAAGATGGGCATGATCTTTCAGGACCCGATGACGAGCCTGAACCCCCTGATGCCCATCGGGCGGCAGATCATGGAGCCGCTGCGGCTGCACAAGAAGATGACCGGGGAGGCGGCAAAGGCCCGCACGCTGGAGCTTTTGCGCCTGGTGGAGATGCCCAGCCCCGAAAGCCGGCTCAAGCAGTACCCGCACGAGTTTTCGGGCGGCATGCGCCAGCGCGCGATGATCGCCATCGCCATCGCCTGCGACCCGAAGCTGGTGATCGCGGACGAGCCGACCACCGCGCTGGACGTGACGATTCAGGCGCAGATTCTGGAGCTTTTGCAGTCGCTCAAGAAGAAGCTGAACACGTCCATCGTGATGATCACGCACGACCTGGGCGTCATCGCGAGCATGTGCAGCCGCATCGTGGTGATGTACGGCGGCATGATCGTGGAGGAGGGCACGACGCGCGAAATCTTCTACGAGCCGCGCCACCCCTACACCTGGGGCCTGCTGCGCTCGATCCCCAAGTCCGCGGGCGGCGAGAAGAAGAAGCTGATCCCGATCCCCGGCACGCCGCCCGACCTGCTGATGCCCCCCAAGGGCTGTCCCTTCATGCCGCGCTGCCCGCACGCGATGGAGGTCTGCAAGCTGGCGGTGCCGGAGCATACCCGGCTTTCGGATACGCACGCCTGCGCGTGCCATCTGATGAGCCCGCTGGCGCCCAAGGTCACGCGCGAGGAGGTGTAAGGACATGGCGGAAAGACCGATCGTGCAGGCGGTGAACCTGCAAAAGATATTCGAGGTGGACAAGAAGTTTCTCACCGGCAAGAGCCGGCAGCTCAAGGCCGTGGACGGCGTGTCCTTCGACATCGCGCGCGGCGAGACGTTCGGGCTGGTGGGCGAATCCGGCTGCGGCAAGACGACCGTGGGCCGCATGCTGGTGCGGCTGTACGAGCCGACGAGCGGCAAGGTGATCTTCGGCGGCGACGACATCTCGCACCTGTCGCAAAAGGAGCTGCTGCCCTACAGGCGGCGCATTCAGATGATCTTTCAGGACCCGTACGCGTCGCTCAACCCGCGCATGACGGTTTCGGACATCATTCAAGAGCCGCTTTTGATGAACCGGGACTTTTCCGCGAAGGACCGCGACGCGCGCGCGCGCGAGCTGGTGGAGGTGGTGGGCCTCAAGCCCGACCATCTGGACCGCTACCCGCACGAGTTTTCCGGCGGCCAGCGCCAGCGCATCGGCATCGCGCGCGCGCTGGCGAACAGCCCGGAGTTCATCGTCTGCGACGAGCCGATCAGCGCGCTGGACGTGTCGATTCAGGCGCAGGTCGTGAACATGCTGGAAGAATTGCAGCAGAAGTTCGGGTTTTCGTATCTCTTTGTCTCGCACGACCTGTCGATGGTGCGCCACATCTCGCACCGTGTGGGCGTCATGTACCTGGGGCACATGGTGGAGATGGCGGACGTGGAGGAGCTGTACAGCAACATGCTGCACCCCTACACGCGCGCGCTGCTCTCGGCGGTGCCGATCGCGGACCCGGACCGCGCGGCGGGGGCGAAGCGCATCGTGCTGCAGGGCGACGTGCCCACGCCGATCGACCCGCCGAGCGGGTGCCCGTTCCGCACGCGCTGCCCGCTGGCGAGCGAGGCGTGCGCGGCGAGCCGGCCGGAGCTGCGCGACATGGGCGGCGGGCACGTGGTGGCGTGCCATAAGGCGTAACGGAGGCAAAGGGGGACTTCGTCCCCCTCCGCTGCCACCCCCTGGGGACGGGGGGCTCGGCCTCTCGCGCCTGCGGGCGCTCCCGGGCGGCCTCGGGTGCGGGGCCACTTTTCTTCGGCTCCGCCTACGAAAAGTGCGCCTTCGCGCCGCGCATGTCGCCGCGAAGGATTGTATTTGGGGAGGCCTCGGCCTCCCCAAGCCCCACCGGGCGCGCCGCCGCTTCGCTGGGCGCGACGGGGCTGCGATAACCGCGTTGCTGCTTCGCTAGGCGCGATGAGGCTGCGATAACCACGCCGCCGCTTCGCTGGGCGCGACGGGGCTGCGATAACCGCGCCGCCGCTTCGCTGGGCGCGACGGGGCTGCGATAACCGCGCTGCTGCTTCTCTGGGCGGGACGAGGCTGCGATAACCGCGCTGCTGCTTCGCTGGGCGTGCCGAGGCTGCGATAACCGCGCTGCTGCTTCGCTGGGCGCGCCGAGGCTGCGATAACCGCGCTGCTGCTTCGCTGGGCGCGCCGAGGCTGCGATAACCATGTTGCTGCGTATTAACCATCCCGGCTACAAACCACGTTGTAGGGGACGGGTTTCCCGTCCCGTGTTATACCGCAAACATTGCGTCTGGGCGGCCTCGACTACGGCCTCGTCCCGTGTTATACCGCAACCATGACGGCTACGCGTCCCCGATAACGGCCCCTTCCGTCGCCGGGGGCCGCCCCGCCGCGCATCCTCCCCCGACGGCGCCGCCCCGCCGCCCTCGTAACCTGAAAAACCGTTTGGAGGCCATCGGCATGAACGCACCGTTCGTCCGCCGCACCTGGATCGAAATCGACCTGGATACCATCCTTCATAATTATCGAGAGGCAAAGCGCATGACCCGGCCGGGCGTGCGCTTTGCGTGCGTCGTCAAGTCCAACGCCTATGGGCACGGGCTGCGCCGCGTGGCGCAGGCGCTCGAGGCGGAGGGCGCGGACCTGTTCGCCGTGAGCTGCGTGCGCGAGGCGCTTTGCCTGCGCCGCGCGGGCATCCGCGCGGACGTGCTGGTGATGGGCCTGTGCGACGCGGAGCTGTGCCGCGACGCGGTGGAGGCCGGGCTGCTGCTCACCGTCGCCTCGCTCGCGGAGGGCGAGCGCCTCGCCGCCGCCGCGAAGGAGGCGGGCAGGCCCGCCCGCGTACACGTCAAGGTCGATACGGGCTTTCACCGCCTGGGCTTTGACTGCACGGAGCGGGCGGCGGACGAGATCGCGCGCGTGTCGCATCTGCCGGGCGTCCGGGTCGAGGGGCTGTACTCGCACCTCGCGCTCATCGACCGGGAGCGCGACGAGTTCCAGCACGCGAATCTCCTTCGCATGCGCGCGTGGCTGGCGGCGCGGGGCGTGGAGCCTGCCGCGCTGCACATCTGCGACAGCATCGGCATGATGCGCTACCCCGAATGGCAGCACGACATCGTGCGCGCGGGCGCGCTGCTGTTCGGCGTGCGCCCCAGCCGCACGGAGGACATGCCGTTTGCCTGCGACCCGGCGCTGACGTTCAAGACGACGATCGCGCAGATTCACGACGTCGCGCCCGGCGAGCCGGTGGGCTACGACGACCGCGCGAACCTGACGCGTCCCTCGCGCATCGCGACGCTGTGCGCGGGCTACGGCGACGGATACCCGCGCTGCATGGGCGGCGTGGCGAGCGTCGGCATCCGCGGGCGGCTCGCGCCGGTCGTCGGGCTGGTCTGCATGGACCAGATGATGGCCGACGTGACGGACATTCCGGAGGCCGCGCCCGGCGACGAGGTGACGCTGCTGGGCGGGATGATCCCGTTTGCGCAGTACGCGGACTGGGCGCGCACCAACCGCAACGAGGCGATCTCGATCTTGAGCAAGCGCCCGCCGCGGGTATACCGTCGGGCGGGGGAGATCGTCTTCGTGGACGACGAGCTCCTTTGAGGAATGAATCAGCGGGGCGAGGCAGGGAAGGGATTTGGAAGGGATTTCAAAGGGCAAAGCCCTTTGACAGGGGCGCGGGGACGGCGTCCCCGCCCGTCATCCCAGAGCCGCGAAGCGGCAAAAGCGTTCGCGCTCGGGACGGCGAGGGGGCAGGAGCGCACCTTCGTTTGGAGAGGATCTCCAGGAATCCCCAAACAGTGTTTTCGGCGTGTGCCCCGTCGCTTTCGCGCCCAAGTCCATTCCATGAGCAGGAGGCTCCGCTTCCCGCACCCTCCGTTCGGGGCGGGTTTTCAGGAATCTCCAACCGGCGTTTTCGGCGTGTGCCTCGTTGCTTCACCGCTGAAAGTCCATTTTATGGGCAGGAGGCTCCGCCTCCCGCACCCTCCGTTTAAGGGCTTCGCCCTTAAAAATCCCTTCCTAAAAATCCCTTCCTAACTCTATGAGAAGAAGAGGTATTCACCATGGACGTACAGACACTCAGGGCCGAGGCCCTCGCCCTCCGGGAAGAAATCGTGCGGGATCGCCGCGCGCTGCACCGCCACCCTGAGCTGGGCGGCGAGGAGGAATGGACGCAGGCGTACATCCTCGGGCGCCTCTCGGATATGGGCGTGCGGCCCACCACGTACCCCGGCCAGCGGGGCGTCGTCGCCGTGATCGAAGGCGGCCTGCCCGGCCCGACCGTCGGATTGCGCGCGGACATGGACGGCCTGCCCGTGCAGGAAGCGACTGGCCTTCCGTTCGCCTCCGAAATCCCCGGGCACATGCACGCCTGCGGCCACGACGCGCACATGGCCATTCAGCTCGGCGCGGCGAGGCTGCTGCTCGCGCACCGCGCGGAGCTGCCCGGCCGGGTGAAGCTGCTGTTCGAGCACGCGGAGGAAACCTACGGCGGCGCACAGGAGATGATCGCCGCGGGCTGCATGGAAAACCCGCACGTGGACAGGATGCTCGGCCTGCACATGCTGCCCTCGCTGCCGGCGGGCAAGCTGCTGACCCGGCCCGGCCCGGTGAGCGGCTCCAGTACGGATGTGCGCATCACGTTCACGGGCCGCGAGGGACACGGCGCGTACCCGGAGCGCGGCGTGGACGCGATCTTGATCGCGGCGCAGGCGGTGGTGGCGCTGCAAAGCGTCGTCAGCCGCAGCGTCTCCCCGCTGGACAGCGCCGTGCTGTCGCTGGGCACGATCGAGGGGGGCAAGGCCTCCAACGTCGTGTGCGGCGAGGTGCGGCTGCACGGCACGCTGCGCACGCTGCGGGACGAGACGAAGGCGCTGTGCCGCGAGCGCGTGACGGCGATCTGCAAGGGCGTGGCCGAGAGCATGGGCGGCGGGGCGGAGGTCGTCTTCACCGACAGTTACGGCGCGCTGGTCAACGACCCCGCGCTGCACGCGCGCTTTGAGGCCGTGGCGCAGGAAATGCTGGGGGCGGAAAACGTCGTGCAGCGCGAGGCGCCGAGCCTGGGCGTGGAGAGCTTCAGCTTCTTCGTGCAGCGGGTGCCGGGCGTGTATTACGACCTGGGCTGCGGCGTGGGCTCGCCGCTGCACGCCTGCGACTTTGCGGTGGACGAGGATTGCCTGCCGCTGGGCGCGGCGCTTCAGGCGGCGACGGCATTTTCTTTTTTGACGCTCCCCGCGTGAGCGAGGAGGGGAATCAAAAGGGCGAAGCCCGTTTGCAGGGGGGCAGGGGGGGGACAGCGTCCCCCCAAAATCCCCCGCGTGCGCGAAGAAGGGAATCAAAAGGGCGAAGCCCGTTTGCAGGGGGGGCAGGGGGGACAGCGTCCCCCAAAAACCCCCGCGTGAGCGAGGAAGGGAATCAAAAGGGCGAAGCCCGTTTGCAGGGGGCAGGGGGGACAGCGTCCCCCCAAAAAACCCCCGCGTGAGCGAAGAGGGGAATCAAAAGGGCAAAGCCCGTTTGCAGGGGTTTCAGGGGACGGCGTCCCCTGAAGAAAGAAGGAGGTCTAACTAAACCATGAAACAGTTCTATCTTTCGGCGGACATCGAGGGCACCTGCGGCATCGCCCATTGGGACGAGACGGAGAAGGGCAAGGACGGCTATGAGCACTTCGCAAGGCAGATGACGCGCGAGGTTTCCGCGGCCTGCGAGGGCATCCTCGCCGCGGGCGCGGACGGCGTGCTCGTCAAGGACGGCCACGACAGCGCGCGCAACATCGACCCCGAGCTGCTGCCCGAGGCCGCGACGATTTACCGCGGCTGGGGCCGCGACCTGTTCGTGATGATGTCCGGCCTCACCTGCGAGCACGCGGGCGTCTTCTTCACCGGCTACCACAGCGCCGCGGGCGCGGACGGCAACCCCCTTTCGCATACCATGAACGGCCAGAATAACGAGGTGCGCATCAACGGCATCCGCACCAGCGAGCTGTACATCAACAGCCTCACCGCCGGCATGCTCGGCGTGCCCGTCGTCATGGTCACCGGCGATCAGATGCTCTGCGACTTCATCAAGACCCAGAACCCGAACATCTACACCGTGCCCGTCAGCTACGGCGTGGGCAACGGCTCCGTCTCCATCCACCCGAACCTCGCCGTGCGCCGCATCCGCGAGACGGCCGAGGCCGCCGCAGCCGACTGCCTCGCAAACCCCGATAAGTTCCGCTTCCCCATGCCCGACCACTTCACCGTCGAAATCAACTTCAAGCAGCACTACCTCGCCCGCCACGCCGCCTGCTATAAGGACGCCGTGCAGGTCGATTCCCGCACCGTGCGCTTTGAGACCGACGCGTACCTGGAGGCCCTGCGCTTCATCTTCTTCGTCATTTGATCGGGGCTGATGAATACAGCGTATACCGTGTAAACTCTGTAAACATGAAAGGGAGGCGGCGCGTATGACGACCCCCAACCCCGTGCGCCCGGGGGACTGCGTGCGCATCGTGGGCGTTTCCGGCGCGGTGCGCAAAAGCATGGGCCAGAGCGTGGAGCGGGCGGCGGAGCGCGTGCGCTCGCTGGGCTTTCGCGTGCAGGTGGACGATTCGGCGCACGCGCGCTGCGGCTACCTGTCCGGCACGGACGCGGAGCGGGCGGAGGCGCTGATGCGCGCGTTCACCGACCCGGGCGTGGACGCGGTGCTGTGCATGAAGGGCGGCTACGGCACGCCGCGCATCCTGGACCGGCTCGACTACGCGGCCATAGGAAAAAGCCGCCGGGCGTTCATCGGCTACAGCGACATCACGGCGCTGCACGCGGCGATCCAGACCCGCGCGGGGCTGTGCACCTTTCACGGCCCCATGCCCATCAGCGAGGCGCTGGGGAACGACGCGCCGACGCGCGCGAGCTTCCTTCGCGCGCTCGCGGGCGAGGGCGGGCCCCTTCAAAACCCGGACGGCGCGCCGCTTGAGCGCCTGCGCGGGGGAAGCGGCCGGGGCGAGCTGGTGGGCGGCAACCTGTCGCTCGTCGCAGCGCTGCTGGGCACGCCTTACGAGCTCGACACGCGCGGGCGCATCCTCTTTTTGGAGGACATCGGGGAGAAGACCTACAGCGTGGACCGGATGCTCACGCAGCTTCGCCTCGCGGGCAAGCTCTCCTGCTGCGCGGGCATCGTGCTCGGCCAGTTCACCGACTGCGAGGTGGAATACCCGGACTACGGCCTGACGCTGCCGCAGGTGTTTGAGGACATTCTGCCCCCGGACGTGCCCGCGGCGCGCGGCCTCATGGCGGGGCATTGCAGCCCGAACCTGACGCTGCCGCTGGGCCGCGCGTGCCTGCTCGACGCGGACGCGGGTACGCTCACCGCCCTGTAAGCGGCGCAGGCCGCGTTCTCTTTTTGAACCTATACGCATACGATATAAAAGGAAGAAACCGCGCCGCGCACGCGCGCGTCTATCCTGTGGACGCCGTGGACGCGGCCCCTTTCGCAGCGCGCCGCAAATGTGAACGCACCATGGCAAAACCTTGTCGTTTTCCATGAAATCGTTGCTTTGTCCCGCATTCCTTGTTATAATGGGGGACAAGGCGGCATGGGCTCCGGCCTGTTTGCCGCAGCGGAAAGGGATCCTTTGCAGGGGGCGTACCCCGCGCAAGAGTATTTGGAGGGAAAACCAAACATGAAGCACATTCGTATCATCCTGTGCTGTGTCCTGGCCGTGGCGATGCTCGTCGCGCTCACCGGATGCCAGCAGACCGCCCCGACGGCGACGCCGGAACCGACCGTGCAGGCGACGCAGGAGCCGACCGAGGCCCCGACGGAGGAACCGACCGAAGCTCCGACGGAGGAACCGACCGAGGCCCCGACGGAGGAACCGACCGAGGCCCCGACGGAAGCGCCGACCGAGGCCCCGACGCAGGAGCCGACCGAGGCCCCGACGCAGGAACCGGCCGCCGCGCCCGCCGCGCTCACCGCTGAGGAAAGCGCCGCGCCCGTAGCCGAGCCGACGGAAGCCCCGACCGAGGAACCGACGGCGGAGCCCACGGCCGAGCCGACTGCGGAACCGACGGCGGAGCCCACGGAAGCCCCCACGGCGGAACCGACCGAGGAGCCCACGGCGGAACCGACCGAGGAACCCGCCGCGACGCCCTCCGAGCCGCAGGACAGCGATGTCGTGGCCAAGGCGGGCGAGCTGACGCTCACCTACGGCGAGGCGCGCGAGGAGGTCGAGATGACCAAGACGCAGTACGCCGCGCTGATGGAGTACTACTACGGCCAGAGCGTCGATACCTCTGACGCGGAGTACCAGCGCTTCATCGCGGAGAACGTCGTGCAGGGCCTCATGCAGCAGAAGGTGCTCCTGCAGAAGTTCGACGATCTGGGCCTTGCGATCACCGAGGAGCGCATGGCGGAGATCGAGAAGCAGGCGCAGAGCGATTATGACTCCATGTACGAGCAGTACAGCCAGATGTACGCGTCGCAGATGGGCGCGGACGGGGCGGACGACGAGGCCGTCGCCGCGCAGGTGAAGGAGAACGTCGAGGCGCTCTTCGCTGAAAACTCCTACACCGTCGAGAACCTCACGGAGTCGGCCGTCGTCAGCGAAAAGCTGAACATGCTCTACGAGTACGCGACCCGCGACGTCACCGTGACGGACGAGGACGTGAAGGCCGCCTACGATCAGAAGATCGCGGAGGCCAAGGAGCGCTACGACGCCGACAAGGATCAGTTCCTGAACGATTACCTGAACCAGGCCGAGGTCGTCTACACCCCGGAGGGCATCCGCCTGATCCAGCACGTGCTGGTGATGAAGACGGACGACCCGACGGAGGAGGAAGCGTCCCCGTCCGAGGCCACCCCGGAGGAAGCCACGCCGTCCGACGCCGAGCCGACCGGCCGCGCGAAGGCTGAAAAGGCCCTGGCGGAAATCGAGAGCGGCAAGGACTTCATGGAGGTCGTCGCCGCCTACGGCGAGGACGCGGGCATGAGCCAGGACCTCCTGAACACGGGCTACCCGGTCTTCGCGGGCAGCACGACCTTCGACCAGTCCTTCGTGGACAACGCCATGGCGCTCAAGAACGTCGGCGACGTGAGCGGCATCGTCGAGGCGCCCTACGGCTACCACATCCTGCGCTACGCGGCCGACCTGACCGCGGGAGCCGTGGAGTTTGAGACGCTGAAGGAAGACCTCACCGCGAGCGTCACCGACACCAAGAAGTCCGACGCCTACAGCGCCGCCGAGCAGGCGTGGCTGGCGGAGACCCCGGTAGAGCTCGTGAACATCGACGCCTTCGTCACGGTGGAGACCGTGGCCCCCGCCGCCGAGCCGGAGCTGATCTTTAACCGCGTGACGCAGAGCCTGCAGCTCCTCGACAAGCCCGAGGGCATCGCGATCGCGGATCTCGCGGCGGGCGTCACCATGAGCCAGGAGGGCAAGATCACCGTGGGCGGCAAGCAGTACGCCTACGTGACCGTGCTGGGCAGCAACCTGCAGGGCTACGTGGAGACCGCGACGCTGGAGACGATCACGAAGGAAGAGGCCGAGGCGGAGGTCAGCGGCAAGGGCGTGACGCCCCTGACCCCGGACGCCGCCGATAAGCTGCCCCTGTTCACCATCGTGATGAACGACGGCAGCGTCGTCTACGGCGAACTGTACCCCGAGACCGCGCCCCAGAGCGTCGGCAACTTCATCGCCCTGGCGAACAACGAGTTCTACAACGGGCTCAAGTTCCACCGCGTCATCGCCGGCTTCATGATTCAGGGCGGCGACCCGAACGGCGACGGCTCCGGCGGCCCGGGCTACGCCATCAAGGGCGAGTTCACCGAAAACGGCGCGGAGAACCCCATCTCCCATGAGCGCGGCGTGCTCTCCATGGCGCGCTCCACGAACAACGACTCCGCGGGCTCGCAGTTCTTCATCTGCCATGCGGATTCCACGTTCCTGGACGGCCAGTACGCCGCCTTCGGCCGCGTGCTCGAGGGCATGGACACGGTGGACGCAATCGCCTCCACCCCCACGAGCAGCTCCGACGCCCCCAAGACCGAGCAGGTCATGAAGCTCGTGCATGTGGAGACCTACGGCACGGACTACCCGTTCGACAAGATCGTCGACTGACGTTCAAATGAAACCGAATCGCTCCGCCCGAAAGGGCGGGGCGATTTGTCGTCCCGCCGGCTTTTCCATGCGAGCGGCGTTTAAACGAGAAATAAAGAAAGCCTATAGGTTTGCTAAAGGGTGTCCCCTTTGAATTGACGCGTTCCGGGAAGTATGCTAGATTCTAGCAAGGACGGGCGGCGGCCGCCCGACGCACCGAATCGTCATGAAGGATGTGATCCCCCGTGAAAAGGACCCGTACCCTCGCGTTTTCCAACCTGGTCGGCGCGCTCCTCTTCCTCTGCCTCGGCGTCTGGGCATTTGTGCAGACGCTGGGCTTTGCGCAGGTGAAGGGCACGTACGTGCAGCCCGCGCTGTTCCCGCAGATCATGATCGCGGGCATGCTGGTCTTCTCGGTCGTGCTGCTCGCGCAGTCCGCCGTGAAGCTGAAGACGATGGACGCGGACGACCCGACGGTCGAGCCCGCGCCCAGCATCAACTTCGTCAGGAACAGGGGCGTGCTCTACGCGCTCATCGTCATCGCGCTGTGCGTCCTGTTCGTCGGCTTCTTTAAGCCCTTGGGCTACGTCATCTGCTCGGCAATCGTTTCATTCGTCATCATGGTCATGATCGGCAAGCGC
>JAEXCG010000188.1 GCA_023402355.1 Bacillota bacterium
CCTGACCGGCCAGCGCCCGCCGGTTTTCTTTTCAGGTTGCCTTGTTTCCGGCATAGCGAGCAACGCATAGAGCCCTGCCGTCAGGTAAAGCCCAATTTGACAGACAAATCCCAGCCGGATGCTCCTATATGCGGCCAAACCTCCGAACAGGTATGCAAAAGCACCGGAAGTTCCTTCTACAACAGCACTGCACGCCATCGGCACACTGCTGCCCCGGAGATTGCACAGATCCCCACCATACGAGAGACACCCCACCAAAAAACCGCCCGCAAAGAAGCCCGTGACACCGCGCGCAAAAATAATTTGAGGCGCACCCGTGGCAGTGCAAAAAAGCGCCTGTCCACATGCAGCCCCCAGGCAGCCGGCGGCAATCACGCGTGTGCGCCCTATCCGTTCGCTCAGTTTCCCCCAAAAGGGAGAAAGTATGAAAATCATAAAACTCGCAATCGCATAAACCAGGCCGAACATATAGCCCGGCAGCTGCAGGCTCACCAAAAATGCGGGGATAAACGAATTGGAAAATCCGCTTGCGGTCGTGACCAATGAGAAAAATGCCAAAAATACCGGCAGCGGCAATGCTCCATTTTTTGTTTTATCCTGTTTGATCAAAGAACACATCATAAGATCGTCTGCTTTTGCGTCATAACAGACAGCAGCGTCTCGTTGGTAGATCCCATACCGTCAAAAATCACGCGACGCATGTTTTCAAACAGCCCGTGGATGTCTCCGGAACAAACACCGTCCCGGGCGGCTACGTGACAGCCGGCAATGGAAAGGTATGCTGCAGTTACCGCTGCATAGGCAGCCAGAGCCGCTTTATGCGCACAGCCCTCTTTTGCACCATCGCACAGCATCCCGCCAATGCCGCCAAGCATATTTTGGATGCTGCCCAGGATAGCCGCCTCGGTTCCACCCAAGAGCCAGGCTACGGCAGCGGCAGCGCCGGCGCCTGAGGCGATGCCGCTGGAACAGACGGGCGCGAGGGAACCAATGTAGCTCTTGGCCAGCAAATTAACCAAATGGCCCAGAGCCAAAGCCCGCAGCATTTGTTCTTTGGTAGAGTTAAAAAAAAGAGCCGCGGCGTCTATTGTAAGCGACAATGTTATGCCCTGATTCCCGGAGCCTGTTGCCGTTGCGGCCGGCAGGGGCACTCCCGCCATGCGCGCCCACGAAGCCGCGCCTACTGCCAGTTGCGCTCGGGCCGCGGCGGAATCCGCTGCTTCCAAATAAGCGGCGGCTTTTCCGTATCCCATTTCCAGCCCCTTCTTCATGAGGCTGCGATTTATCTCGACGGTTTCGTCCAGAAAATCCAATCTCCCGCCGGGTATGTTTTGTGCAAATGCCAGCATATGCCGCAAAGTCAGAGAACGAAGGAAAGCGTTGGGCGCGGGAAGTTGAAAATTATCTTTGGAAAAAGGATACGCTTCGATTTTGGAGATACGGTCATGCGTTTCTTTAATCACTGCCCGTACATGGCTTTGTCTGGTTCGTATGGTTGCTTCCGCATAGAGGGAACGGGCTTCCGCTGCGACAGTAACATGCGTAATTGGAACTAAAGCCTCCGCCTTTTTCCATTCAGCCGGCCCCATGGATGCAAATATGTTCATCCCGTCGGAAGTTTTTCCAGCGGCAGCGCCCAATGCCGCGCACAATACCACACTGCGCTTATTGACACCTGGGACCACGACCCCGAGCGCGTTTTTGTATAGCCCCATGTCCAGACGGACCGTAATCTCTTCCGGCGCGCCTGTGGACGCCTCCCGTGCTGCTGCGGCGCACAGCGCGATTGCTACCGGCTCCGTACAGCCGGTAGCAACCGATACTGCGCTGCGGATATGCGCCAAGCAGGTTTCTTCAAAAACGCCCATTCGGCTGCAGGTATCCATTTAAGCCGAAACTCCTTCGTCCAAAAGTTTTTCAAAGGAATCAAGTACAGCGCGGATGCGCTCCATCTGTTTTTCATTCGCGTCCGGGTACGGAGCACGGCGATAACGTTTGCAAATGCCTTTGATCTCCATTGAAGCGTGGATTACCGCATCGAATTCAAGGTTCAATTCCTTCGTAAGGTCTTCAAAGTACGGACGTTCGAAGCATTCTACATATCCAGCTGCCAGCGGCATATTCCCCGCCTGCACGGCCTCCCAGTAACCCCAGGCGATGCGCGGCATAAAGCGCATAAAAATGGACAACCAGGAATTGGACCCGTAGGGATAGACTTCCAAATGGTTTTCCATACGTCCGCCGGAAAGCAGGGTCACGCCGCCTTTCCGGGCAACTGTGGCCACATGCTGGCCGTAATGTCCACAGATATCATCCTTAATTGCAATCAGCCCCGGCACTGTATTTACGGTTTCTTCGATGACGTTGAGCGGTACCGGCCGCTTGCCCAGCGCCGTCATCAGCATGATCGGCAGTTCCTGAGCCACTGCTTTATAGTGCGCAAGCAGCAAATCGTCATTGTTGTTCTGCGCCCAGTCCGCGGGCGCAGTGATTACCATATCCGCGCCGCATTCCCTGGCAAAACGGGCAAACGCAACCGTTTTTTGTGTCCACCAGCGCTGCGTCCCGGCAACCACCATTGCTCTGCCCCGGTTCTGACGTGTTACAACACGCGTGATTTCTTCGATCTCCGCGTCCGACAAGATGCTGAACAGGCTGTCGGCAAGAGTGATCAGCAGCGTGCTGGTTTTGTTTGCAACAAGGAATTCCACAAAGTCGGCCAAGCCCCTGTAATCCACCTCGCCATCCTGGGTAAATGGGATCGAAATAGAGGGCACAGGCCCTATCATTCGTTCCATGGCTTCTTTTCGGTCCATCACAAAAATCACACCTTTCTTCAATCTGACCGGCAAAGATGTCTGCCATATTCCGCTTTCAGTCTATAATGTGATCTTGCTTCCGTCAATCAGCCGTTTTGTTCATCTTTTTCAGGAATAAATCATGAAAAAACGCGAAACACCGTCCTCTTTCAACGAGAGCGGTGTTTCGTTTTGACATATTCCGTCAGCAACATGTACAGGATTTGTTTTGGTGCAGTTCTCTGAACTTTCCAGGCGTGACGCCAAAGCGCGCTTTGAATTTTCGGATAAAGCTGGAAACGTCCACGTATCCGATCCGCGATACGATATCCGCAATATCCATATTTGTGGAGACCAGCAGCTCTTTCGCTTTTTCCAGCCGGATCGCGTTAAAATATTCCACTACGGGCTGTCCTGTCTCTTTGCGGAACTGCCTGCGCAGGTATTGAGACGTAATACCAAAATGTTCCGCCATCATTTCTGTGCTGAATTGGTAATTCCCGATATTTTTGTAAAGATATTCTATGTATTTGTTGGAAAGCCGAACTTGCTTTTCATCCAAATTCACTGTAATAAATTCCGAAATATGATTTCCCAAAAGCTGAATTGTTTCAATCAGCTCATCAATCGTAGAAAATTCAGCTATTGCGAACAAATCAAAATATCTGCTCTGCTCCACAGCCTCTGTCATATTCATTTTGTCTACAGTTTTAACAAAAAGGCTTACGATATCGTAGCAGATGCATTTAGCCTGGTGCAGCGTGTAATTTCCTTCCCGCACCAGCTTCATTATCTCTCCGAGGGAAGCAAAGATCTCATCAACTTCCCATCTCTCCAGATTTTGCTCAAGCCGTCTGAGTTCTTCATACGGATAGGCGCCGTTCTTCTCGCCATAGGCATCTACATCCGCTGCAGAAATTACAGTTTGATTACACATAATGAACCGGTAGTCCATTGCGGCGCGAGCCTGGAGGCTGGAGCGTCCAATTTTATCGATTTCCCGCGATACCGGCCCATAAGAGACCAGCAGATGTTGGTTTGCTGAATTACGAAGATTCTTTGCAAAACACTCCATATGCTTCTGCACCCATTCTCCCTCCGCAGAGGGAATGCAAAGAAGGCCATAGGAGTACCCCTCTTCAAGGCCTGAATGGAAACTTCCCTGCATGTCCGGTGGCAGGGCCTGTGACATAAGTTCCGAAAACTGCACTGGACTGACTTCTCCAAATGCCATGCTTTTCCCGGTATACACACAGCATACCAGAAAATACGGATATTCAAAAAACAGATCGATGCCGCGGCAAACATCATCAAATATCTCCCGGTTCCGGAAAACCCCCTGTATTGCATTGAGCGTAAAATATTCGCGCAGAGCCGGAATATTGTTCTGCAGGCTTTGACGCATTTCGCTGTTAGCACGATATGTGCGTTCAAATGCGGCCCGAATCGTGGCCAATTCATCCCCGTCTTCTTTTTCCAACGGTTCCGGCGCAGCATTGCGCAGAAGCTCCAGCAAGGATTCCACCGGTTGATAGCCTTTATGCATCGTAACAAAAATAAAAATGATATCGGTTATCAACGCCAACGCAATAATGCAAATAAAAACTATGGTGACATGCTTCACGTCGCGGAACACAAGCTCTTTATCTCCTAACCAGATATAGGTATATCCCCGACTGGACGTGGTTTTACTGCAAACATATTCTGTATCGCCATATACGATCTCCTCCAAATTTGCGGCATCAAAAAAAAGATTTCCCTCGTTGCTGAAATATTCATAGTCCTTTGATCCGCTGGACAAAATCAGCTCACCGTGCCCGTCATAAATCAGCATTTTATCACTTGGCGCCGAGAAAGAGGCCTGTACCATTTTCTGCAGTGCGTCTGTACGCAGCAAAAAAATGCACACACCGTCCTCCCGCTGCGCCCATATGGAAAGCGGGACAATATATAGAATATGGTCCCATCTTTGCCGGCGGCCAAATTTATTTGCATTATATACCATCACTTCCTGCGCATTGACGATTGTATCATATAACTCATCAGATTTCAGGTAGCCTTCTAAAAAAGAACTGTCAGAGAGCATCCCGTGGGATGTGAGGAAATATTCTCCTTCTCCGTAATAGACAATGATATTGTCAAGAAACGTACTCAAGCCGGAGAAAGAAGTAAGCTGCGAAATCGCATTCAAAGGGTCTTTCCCGATGGCATACGGCGTCATATCGGCGGAAATTGCTATTTTCAATGCAATCTGATCGAGCAGATGGAAGTTCTCTTCCATGATCCCTTTGGCGCCTTCCAGCTTGCTGGCATTTTCGGTCACAGCATTTTGATACAAAACAGAATAAAAATATTTCTGAAAGCCAAGTCCCGTTGCAGCAATGGGAATCAGCATGATACCGAAAAGAACTGCCAGCAGAGAATAGTAAATTCGTTTGCGTTTCAGCTTGCGGCGAAATTTGTCCGTATTGTTGCCGGATCCCTTGTCCTTTCTCAATGACTTCATCCCCCAATTCTAACCCCAATCTACTTAATAACCAAAAAATATATTATTATAACAAATTATTTAGCCAATATAATTATAAAACTTATATCTTTTATTTGCAAACAGCTTGGCAAGTATTTCTGACCGTCATATTTTTCAGTAACCGCTCATTTAGCCTCAAAAACAGCTATTTTACTATATTTTTTCATTATACAAATATATTTTTAGTTTCTTTTTCGCATATGAAGGTTCAACTTCACATATTTACAAATCTCATTTTTGTCCTGTAAAGTGAAATCAAAGATTCCACACAAACCCAATACTACCAAAGCTGTCATCGAGGTGATTACAGAGTGAAAAACGTAACGAAAGCCGTTTCAAATGGTGAGGCTGCTGTCGCAAAATCCCCGCTGCATATCGGAAGTCGTCGAGGATTTCGGTCATGGTTCCGCAGAAATATTCGTTGGAACTGGCAGCTTTATCTGTTCCTCCTCCCTGCGGTAATTGCTATTTTTATTTTTAACTACATCCCTATCTATGGCCTGCAGCTTGCCTTTAAGGACCTTTTCCCAGGACGCCCGATCTCCGAAGCCACCTGGGTAGGGCTTTCCCATTATAAAAGATTTTTTTCCAGCCTTTGGTTCGAACCGGTTATTCGGAACACCGTTGTCATCAGCCTGTTTACGCGCATTATGGAGTGGCCGTTTCCCATCGTCCTTGCGCTTTTGATGCACAACTGTGTCCATCCCAAGCTGAAAAAGGTCACTCAAACGGTCACATTTCTACCGTATTTGATTTCAATTGTTGTAACCGTCAGCATCATGCAGCTCATGCTCAGCCCAAGTACCGGGATCGTTAACATTTTATTGGAACAGGCCGGGCACGAGCCAATTTATTTCTTTGGCTCGGAAAAATGGGTCCTGCCCATGTATTTCCTTTCAGAGATCTGGCAATATACCGGGTTTGGGGCCATCGTCTATTATGCCGCGCTTTCATCCATTGATGAACAGCTGATTGAAGCTGCCACCATCGATGGCTGCACCAAAATAAAGCGAATTTGGCATATCGAGTTGCCTTGCATTATGCCGACGGTTGTCACGATGCTGATTTTACGGCTCGGAAAGATTTTTCAAATGGGCCCGGAAAAACTGTTGCTCATGCAAACGCCTCTAAATATGGAGTCTTCCGAAGTCATCGCCACCTACATTTACAAAATGGGTATCGTCGAGGGACAATTGGGCTTCTCCACCGCAATCGGGCTGCTCAACAATGTGATCAATTTTACGATTCTCATTATCGTCAATGCCATTTCCAAAAAATATACGGATACTTCAATTTTCTAGCTTAATTGGATTTTATGGAAAGGAGGCACTATTATGGCGAATCAAAAAAAAGAAGAAGTTTACCGCAGCAAAATTTCCCGAACGCGCGGTGATAAGGTTTTTGATGCCGTCTGTGCTGTGATGATGGTAGCCCTTTGCTTGATTGTGGCATATCCTATCTGGTTTGTAATTATCGCCTCATTCAGCGACCCTTATTATATTACTACCGGAGAGGTTCTGTTTGCGCCCAAAGGCGTCAGTCTCAATGCATATAAGCTTCTGCTGCAGCGCAGTGATGTGTGGATCGGTTATCGGAATTCTATTTTTTATACGGTCGTCGGGACCTGCTTGAATATGATCGTTACTCTTCCCGCGGCATATGCGCTTTCCAGAAAAGAGCTTGCGGGTCGCCGATGGATTATGCTGTATTTTACTTTTACCATGTTCTTTAACGGCGGTATGATTCCAACCTATATGCTGGTACGTGATTTGAAGCTTGTGAATACGCCTTGGGCACTGCTGCTTCCCACGATCCTCAATGTCTTTAACCTCATCATTGCCCGCACGTTTTTTGAGTCTACGATTCCGGACGCGATGATTGAAGCCGCTACCATTGACGGTGCATCCAACGCCAAGACGTTTTTCTCTATTGTATTGCCGCTGTCCCCGGCTATTATCGCAGTTCTGATTTTATATTACGGTTTAGCACATTGGAACAGCTATTTCAATGCTATGATTTACATTTCCGACCAATCTCTGCAGACCTTACAAGTCATTATCAAAAATATTATGGCGGCAATCGACGTCACCACAACAGACGGCCTTTCACCGGAGGTCATCGCAGAGCGCATCAAGACGAAGGAGCTTGTCAAATATGCAGTGGTCGTTGTCTCGACCGTGCCTGCGCTTGCAATCTTCCCCTTTGTCCAAAAATACTTTGTCAAAGGTGTTATGGTCGGAGCCATTAAAGGATAATCATTTTGGTATTCCCCCCGTCAGGGGGCTATGGATATAAAAACAGAAGGAGGCAATGTAATGAAAAAGAAGAATTTGATGCGCTCACTGGCCTTGTGCTTATGCCTGTGTCTGTGCTTTGCTGCGTGCTCCGGAACCGGCGGCAGCTCCAGCACTGCACGGCCGGCATCTTCCTCTGGAGGCGGGGCAGAACCTGCTGTGCAAGGAAACAGCATTACTTTCCCCTTGGCAGAAGCAAAGGAATTTTCCCTCATGGTGAGTTGTTCTTATACGGGCGATCCCAATGACCTGGTGATCAACCAGCGCATCGCCGAGGATACCAATGTCAACATCAACTGGGTGGATCTCGGTACCGGTACCGAGCGCTTGGAAAAGCTGAAGCTGCTTTTAAACTCCGGAGATTACGGCGACGGTATCTACTCCAATGTTTCCATCACCGAAGCGGACGTCTCCACCTACGCCGCTGCCGGCGTACTGATCCCCTTGGAGGATTACATCACAGAGGAATTGACCCCGAATCTGTGGACGCTGAAGCAGAAAAGCCCGGAGTCTTTTGCAATCGAAACGCACCAGGACGGCCACATCTATGCGCTGCCCCGCGTTTCTCAGTATCGTCCCGATTATCTGGAAAGCCCCATTTGGATCAATAAGGAATGGCTGGAAGCTGTAGATATGGATGTTCCAACCACTGCGGATGAATTGTACGAAGTGCTGAAGGCCTTTAAAGAGACGGATTGCAACGGCAACGGCCAGATGGACGAGATTCCCCTGCTGATCAACTCCACCAACAGCTATATGCATTTTGAAGCGTGGCTGGGTATGTGGGGAATTCCATGCAAGGACAGCAACTTCGATTCTTATCTCGTCGTGCAGGACGGCGTTGTAAAATTTGCTCCGTTGATGGATGAATACAAAGACTTTTTGAAATTCATGAACAAATTGTACAGCGAGGGCCTCATTTACAATGAATGCTTCACTGCTACCAGCGCCATGGTCCAAAGTCTTCTGGATTCTCCGGACGCGGCCTTTGGCGTTGTAACGACCAAGAGCCTTAACACCAATGCGGACCAGTATATCTGCATCGAGCCGCCGACGGTGGAAGGCTATACGCCCAAATGGTATTACCATCCCGGCTTCATGGGCGTCAAATGTAACTTTATGATCACCGATAAATGTGATGACCCCCAAACGCTGATGGCGTGGATCGACCGCTACTATAACCCTGAACTGGCCTTCCAGACCATGTACGGCCCTGAAGGGATCGTATTTGACAAAGTGGACGGGAAGTTTGTTGCCAAGGAGCCCCCGACAGGCGTTTCTTTCCAGCAGCTGGCAGAGGATAACGTAATGGAATACACTGGCGGCCCCGGCGTACTGTACAGTGAAAATTTCGGTACGCTGTTTGATTTGACCGAGTCGCAGATTGCAGGGCAGACGGCTTACGGTGTTTACGAGAAATTCTTGAACGACGAAGTATGGCCGCGTCCGTACTTGCAGGCAGAACAAGTGAGCCGTGCAGGCCAGCTCCGCACGGATATCTTCAATACCGTCAGCCAGATGAAAGCCAAATGGATCACCGGCGAAGCGGACATCGACGCCACCTATGACCAGTTCAAATCCGATCTTGAAAAAATGGGCATTGAGGAATTCGTTTCGATCTATCAATCTGCGTACGACGCATTCAACTCCGCCATGAACGGCTGATATCCCTTCTTAACACTGGGAGGAGCTTCAAATCCTGAAGCTCCTCCCATAAATAAGAATACGAAATTCCAGCGAGAACTGATGTGGAAGGAGTTTGGCTTTGCGTGATTTTTGACAGCGTAAAAAATGCATGCCTTTACCTTGGGCTGAACCCGCGGTTGGATACCGCACTGCGTTTTTTGGCCGACGGCAAATTTGCAGAGCAGGCCGCGGGAAGATATGTCCTGCAGGAGAATGATATCACCTGTTCGCGTTTTACAGCGGAAACGCATCCGTGGGAAGAAGGCTTTTTTGAGTCGCATCGGAAATTTTTTGACATTCACGTCCCTCTGTCTTCAAAAGAGCTTTTGCTCACAGCTCCCATCGAACGGCTGGTTCCTGACGGGGATTTTGACGAAGCCGCGGATTGCCAAAAGTTTCATGCGCAGCCGGCAACTGTACTGGCACTGACGCCGGGTATGTTTGCGGTCTGCTTTCCCGGCGATGGGCACATGCCTCTCGTCTGTGAAGAGGGCCGCGGACATGTTGAAAAATGGATATTCAAAGTTCGGATATAAAGCGGTGAAGCCTATGCGCTTCCACTTCGGGGGCGCGTTCGATATCTCAAAAATCTAATACAAACTGGAGGGTCAGAAAATGAAACTTGCAACGTTCGAAGTGAACGGTGAGGAAAAGTGGGGATTCCTTGCCGTCAACCCGCGCACGGAACAGGAGTGCATCGTCGTTCCTCATGACGTAGAGGCCGTGATACCGGCGCTTTGCCGCTACACGTCCTACTTCGAGCTTTCCAAGCC
>JAEXCG010000041.1 GCA_023402355.1 Bacillota bacterium
ACCTCGACCGTCACGCCTCCCAGCTCGCCCGGCAGCCCGCTGAGCTCCAGCGCCTCGCCCGTGTCGTACTGGAACACGTCCGAGGCGATCGCCTCGCGCGACTGCCCGTCAAACGCCGCGTAGATCACTGGCCTGCCTCCTTATGCTTTTGTTTCGCCCACTCGTAAGTCACGCCTGCCCGGCAGACGCTGCTCATCTCTTTTACCAGCTCAATGCGCTCTAGGTCGTCCATCTTTGCCCATGAGCGCTCCTCCATGACCTCGCGTAGCCCCGGCACGATGACCCGCTTTCCCTTGCTGTCGATCGTCGTACCCCCGTCAAAGAGCAGCCGCCCGAAATCCTGGTTGAAGGCAGCACGCTCTTCAGGTGTCAGTGTAAAGCTGTAACTTTCATCGCCCCGGTTCAGTCGCAGGCTCTTCGCGTAGGTTTTCGCAACGCTCAGGTCGTACTTCGTGCCGTACAGGGGATTGCCCGGTAGCCAGCTTCCGTCTCCCGTTCGATCCGCGAGCTGAAGTAGCTCCACAAGCGCCGGATCGTTGCGCGGCGCGAGCGTCGCCGTCGGCGTGAAGAAGCTGTCCAGGAAGTGCATGACGCCGGTATAGGCATTGTTCTGTGTCATAGGCTGTCCGGTCACGTCAACCTTGGTGGGCAGCATCTGGCGCAGCCCTGGAATGGCCGAAAGAATGCTTTGATTAAAGGCTTTCTTAAACGTCGTCCATGGGCTGTCATAACTGCCCTGCGCGCTCGTGTCGCGCACATAAGGGTCGATAGCCTTTGCCATGGCGCGCAGGTTCCCGGGCACCAGCATGCCCATCAGGCTGCTCGTGACGCCCACGCCGATGTCCGCCGTCGGGCTCTCTGAGTTGCCCTGCAGCACGCTGGTCAGCGATTGCAAAAAGCTGTTGTCGAAGAGCTGATCTCCCATATCACACAATCCACCTACGGCCGCGGCCCAAAGCTCCTCGTCGTCCTCCAGACGTTTACCAAAACTCGCGCCCATCACCAGCGGCCCGGCCATCGGCAGAGCCCACTCAATCTCGTGCTGATTGCCGTTAAAGTCTACAATATATGCGCTGTACGGCACGCCGTTAGCCTGCATCAAGGCGGCTTTGTCCTTGTCGCCCTCGTCTCCGCTGCCGAACCTGAGTACGCCGCTTGCGCCCAGCAGCATTCCCGCCAGCATCAGTCCCGTGCCTGTCAGCCCTCGACCCACGCCCATGACAAAGTCACGTTGACTAAAATCCCCATATCGGCTGATGCTCGCGTATAAACCCTTGCGAACCAGCGCGTCGACCAAACCGACCGGCGAATACTGTGCCATACGTGATACCACATTCGTGGGCGTTTTTGCAAACGGCACGAGCAATTTTACGATAAAACCAAACGGACTCTGCTCGGCGCGAGATAGTGCTGCGGTCACCGCGTTATCCTCTTGAAATACACGCTCCAGCGCCCTGGCCGTGGCCTCCTGCTGTGCGGTATGGGTATCCATTTCCGGGTTCAAACGCCTGATAACCGCCAGTTCTTCGGCGTAGCATTGCTCGTAAAACGGTCGGTCGCCAATCTGCATGGAGAAATCCACCAGGGCTTTCGCTGCTTCTAGCCACGCGGTCTGATACGTTCGGCCCTGTGCGCCTACCGCATATTTTGCGCTGTGGCTCGTGTCTGCCTTATCCACAAAGTAGTCGGCCCAGGTGTTTGAAACCTCCTGTGCAAAGACCTTGCGCGCTGCCTTGGCCTCTGCTTTCGTTGCGAGCCCCGTCGTGCGCTCACCTGTCTCCCGTGCGACGGCCCGGTCGATCAGGCTTGCAACGGCGGTGCTCGTCAGCTCCAGCGGCCGTGTGGAAACATTGCTCAGTACATTTTTGATCGCGGTCACGGGCCGCTGAAGCATATTCATGTAAAGCAGGCCGGTAGCCTTTTCTCCCTTTCGTACCGGTACAGTGTTTCCGGCGGCCTCGTAGGCTCTTGCCAGAGCCAGTCGTGCCTCACGGCTCGTCACCGCGTCGAAGTTCACGCCCTCTTCTCCCGCCGCCTGTGCCTCGTTTACAAAGGTCTGCATCTGCATGCCGATGTAGTTAAGATCCGCCTCCGTCGTTACGGCGTATCCGCGCCGCATGTACTCTAGCTGCTCGATCAGATCCAAGTGCCCATAGCCGCGTGAGATGTCCGGTGTGGCGAGTATCGCGGCCAACATGCGCTGCTCCAAGGTAGCGCGGTTGTAGTGTATTCCGGGCAGTGATTCTCCGCTCAACCCGTACTCCTGGATGAGCGCGAGTTGCTGGCTATTCAGCGGGATGTGCCAGCGGTTATTTCCGCCGTCTGTTTTGACTTGCGTGCCCTCGGGCAACGCCTTTGTCACGCGCTTTACCGCTTGGTCCAGATCGGCCTTACGGCCTTTCGCTCCGAGCCCGCTGAGTGCCTTCTGGTTGTAGGCCTCAACACGCTTTGTCGTCTCCGCGATGGCCCCCTGCACCGATAGACGGCTCATGATTTTGCGTGATTGCAATGCCTGTCCAAGCTCCGTGCCTTCTTTGTTGTATCGGTCCAGCAACTGTGCGGCAAGCAGCAGCTCCCCGTCCTGGATCGCGTGTGCAAGCGTCACCTGCGCCAGCGCCACGTCGTCCGCCGTCAGCGCGCCCTCGCGGCTCAACACCTCTGCCGCGGCTGCCTCCGCCCCTAGTACTTGATAGGCATTGTAGGCGCGAATGATCTGCGCATCGTTCGTGTCCGTCTCGTAGCCGCTGTTCTCCGCGAGGCCACGTCGAATGCTCTCCGGGATGTCTTCGATGGTCTGTGCGGTCTGTGCGCCGAACTGACGCTGGCCAATGGAATGCTGCGCGTCTTTTTGCGTAGAATAGGAATTGACAGCAGCAGCCTCTTCGGTTATACTGTTGTCAGAGGACATCGAGGTGGCGTTTTCGCCACCACCCCCCGTCTCATTAACGGAGTGGGCGATGTCCCTTTTTTGCTTTAGATAGGCCTGATAGACAAAACCACCATCTGGTTTTTCCTTGACGTCTACATACGCAGTGTACGGAGTCATCTTTCCGTCTTCGCGGTAATAGATATCATCCGTGAAATAGTGCCACTCGCTCACGTCCGCGTGCGCTGCAGAGGTCTTCCCTGATTCCTTCCGGCTATCATATTGGTGCGTGTGTTCGATGATACGGTACAAATCAGCACCTAGGTTCAAGGTAACTCGTCGATCGCTTGAAGCGCCGTTTTTGTTGTAGGCTGCTTTTCCCAGGTCGGTCATTCGCTTTCCTTCTGGGTCGTAGTCTGGGTCAAACTGCGCTGTTATCGTCTGCGTCTTCCCGTCCTTCAAGATCTCAAGCTCGATCGGCTTTTGACTCCACACGCTCTGCCAAAGCCGGATTAGCCGGTTCCGTTTCACCTCTGCCGGCGTATTCGGCGGGAAGTTGCTCTCGTAAACGTCCTTGCCGTCTTCCGCTTTGCCGACATAGGAATGCTGCGCATTTTTCCCACCGTTTTGCGTATACTGGGTGTTGACAGCGGTACCGCTTTGCGGTAGACTACTGTTAGAGCTATTCGACGTGTGCAGAGCGTCTGGGGTACCAGATGCTTGGACGACGGAAGATTGATTCTTCCCAGGGCCGGTTACGCCAGTCGAAGGGCTCTTTTTTATTGGCTTCACGCCGCCGATGTTATAGATTGTTTGCCCGTTGGGGCCTTGAGCGACCGAAATATTCAGGAGATACCTCTTGCCGTCGTAGTCTTCAAAGATCGCATCCCGGTAACGCCATCCCTGAGCAGCCAGCGTTCCGTGCCGTCCTCCTACATCAGGCCTGTTTGGCCTGTTTTTATTTTGGTCGGTCGAGACAGCCGCCAACTCATCCAAATGCGCGGCCGCATTGAGCTTTGTCTTGTATTCCGCAACAGACTGGTTTGCGGTGCGGCTTCCGGCGTGCCATTGACTGGTTCGATTCAGCTTCAGCGTATCTCCGTCAAGCGTATGTATCGTTAAATCACCGTTTCGGCGAATCGTATCTTGAATATACTGCTGAATCTCATTGTTCCATCGCGCCGGATTGTTGCCCAAGACTAGCTTCCGGTCGGCCTTCACGTAATACCCCTTGTCGCCGCGCTCTATCGAATACTGCCCCGTCGCGCCCTCCGTAGCGCGGTTTTTTTCACTCAATGCCTGAGCAAAAAGCTTCTGTGCCTTACGGATGTCGGCATACTGCGGGGCTGTGCGCCGCTGCTTCAGGTCACGGAAGAACTCACGGATGCTGTCGTATAGCCGTTGCACAAAGCTGCGATTCGTACGTGTCAGCCGTTCGACCATGGTCTTGTCCGCGTAGATCACTTTCCGCGTAGCCTCGGCCACCAGCTCGGCCCGTGCGGCCGCCTCGTCCAGCGTAATGCCGCGCTGTGCGTAGCGATCCATGACGTCCTGCAGGTCGGCCTGCATCGCCGCGCCGTTCGCGCCATAGGCGGCCTGCATCGCCAGCTCGGCATATTGCGCGTATTGCGCCGTTCCCTCGATGCTGTGCGTCAGCTCGTGCATCGTCACACGTCTGATCGCGTCCGCGCCGCCTAATCCATCCGCCAACACGATCCGGTCGTTCGCACGGTCGTAGTACCCCTCGTCCCCATCCGCGAGTTGTTCAAACTCAATTTGCGTGCCGGTACGCTGCGCCACGTCGGAGGCAAATTTCTGCACGACGGGATCTCGTAGGCTACGTCCAGCAAAAGCTGTCTCAACGTCTTCTGTTTCTTCCAGCGCATTCATGTCCGCATCCGCCCGCGCTTGTTCTACGACCTCCTGCGCCGTCCGTACAGCCTCAAGCGCCGCCATCGTCCCGTCTGTCACGCCGTGCGCCTTGACGCGCTCCTGCCACAACTTGCGCAGCGCCTCCTGCTGCTGTGCAGGCAGAGCGGCTATCGAATTGCGCACCTCGTACATCGCGGCGGCCAGCTCCGTCTTCGCAGCCTCCGCGCGTGCTGTTTCCGCCGCCAGACCGGATTGCTGCGCCGCGACACGCTCCTGCGCACGCAGCAGGTTGCCTTGCATGCGCAAAAGCTTCGTCGTCGCGGTTTTATACTGCTTCTTCGCCTGGGCCAGCAGAATCTGGTTTTCGCGGGTCGGCGTCTTCCCGTACGCGGCAAGCGCGTCCTCAAAGGACGCCTGTGCCTGCTCTACCTTCGCTTTTAGCCCCGTGACGCCGCTTTCCAGACGTGCTACGGCGGCATTTGCCTGGTTTAGCTGCTTTTGCGCGCTCGCTACGCCGCCATAGGTCGCCTTCTCCGCCGCTGCGTTGATATCCGCTTCGGCGGCATTTTCTGCTATAAAACGGGGCGCAGCGGCATCGTGCATCTCCGCGACCTCGCTATACTCCCGCTGCGCCTGCTGCAAGTTCTCCACGCGCATCGCGTCCAGGATGTTCAGCCGCGCGCCTTCCAGCGCCTTGCTTGCAGCGTCTGCAGCGGCTTTCTTCTCTGCAAAGGCCCGGGTCGCGTCCGCCGCGCGCTCACCGGCGGCCGACGCGATCTTCGCTGCCGTCTGCAGCTCTTTAGACGCGGCTTTGAGCGCTGCGCCCTTCGCGGTGGCCACGGCGTCCACCGCGGCGTCCTTCTGCTGCTGTGCGTCCGCCAGCGCCGTGTCCGCCGCGTTTTTCTCGGCCTGCGCGTCCGCGAGCTCCGCACTCGCATTTTTTACCTGTAATTTTTCCTCTATGTCTAGCGCACCGGCCACAATCTGCTCAGCAGTGAGCTCGTCCGCTCGGTTTCGCACCACGTCCTCGCGAATCGTGGCCGCCTCTTCTTCTCTTACAGCGGGGCTCAGCTCGTTCAACTCCGTCACCAGCGCGGCGACGTCTACCGGCCCGCCATCAGCGGCCTTGATGTGTTTTCGCACCGTGTCGCCGATGCGGCCGGAGGTCGACGACAGGAAGAACAGCATCGGCGACGTCAGCAACGAGGCTTTGCTGCCTTCAACGCCGACCTGATGCGCCTGCATGAGATTCAAATCTCCCTCGACGAGCAGCTGCTGAATGCTGTCGTTGATCGTGCCCTCCAAATATTCCTGCCCGGCCTCGATCAATGTGTTTTCGCCCAGCTCTTTCGCAATATGCGCACCGGCCACAAGGACGCTTTTCAGCCCCTTCACGCCCTGATCCCTCGCGATCGACGCCGCGCCCGCCGTCACCCCTCCGCCAAAGAGCATGCCCGTGTATCGCTCAAACGGTATGCTCTCCGTCGCCATCGTCGTGGCGAAGCTCAGGTTTGCGCCCCATTTGGACCGGTTCACGTCCCCGCCCGTCGCCGCCATGTAATCGTAGTAGTTGTTTCCGTATTCGGGTAGGCCGTAACCGATTGCAAGGCCCAGCGCCGGGCTGCCCGACAGCGCCGTCACCAGGGCGCCACCCGCGAAACTCTCCACGTTTGTCGTAATGTTCGCTGACGTGTCGAACATGAGACGCTCATTCACCGTGCAGTTTTCATCCGCAAAGCGCTTCACATCTGCAGCGCTCTGGGTCAGGTTTGTGCGGGCGTTTTTCAGCAGGTTCAGGTGTGGCCTAGTGTCGATCGGCACGTCGAAGACGTCCGGGGTGTCCGCGATCAGTCGCAGCATGCGCTCGCGCTCCGCTTGGTCGGGTTGATTGTAGGCGATTGTAAGCAAATCCGTGCGCAGTTGCGCGCGCGCAAGCGCGCCATAGATCATGGTGTAGGTCTGCGCGTTGCTCGTCACGCGCTTTTCCGTGGGCATATCCATCAGACCCACGCCTGCGCCAGCCAGGCCCGCGGCGAAGTCCAGCGATCCGGCCTTCACACCGAGGCCCGCGGCGCTCAGCATGCCGATGCCCTCTCCGCCCTGCGCTATGAGTGCGTCGACCTCCGCGTCCCCCATGAAAAACCGGGCGAGCTTGTACGAATCGTCCGTGATCTCCCCGCTCGCGATAGCCCGGTCAATGGGCTCGTTCCATAGCGCGTCGTACCTTTCCGTCGCATAGATGACGTAGTCCTCTGCCGTGTGCGCACGCTCCGGGTGCTCCTCCCAGAACGCCTCCAGGTTCATCCCCAACGCTGCCGCGTATTGTTTTTCCCGTTTCAGCGCATCACGTGCGTAATCCACCATCGTCAGGTAGTCGTATTCGCCGCCAGCTAAATCCCCGTAGAGGATTTTGTCCTGCAGCTTTTGGTCCACGCCGTCGTACAGATTGTAGAAAAATGGCTCTTGGTCCTCGAAAACGTCTATGTCATCCAGGTAACGCAGCACGTTTTTGTCAGCATCCGTCGTCTGGCCCAGCACTTCGTTCGTCAGCGCGAGGCCGACCATACGGTCAAGCTGCGCGCGGGCCTTCGCCTGTTCACGCTCGCGCTCCGCATCCGTTTCCGTCTTGACCTGTGCCCCGCGAACGACGTACTCGCCATAGCGCCCTTTAGCGGCAGGATTCGCGTCATAGTAGGCTCCCAGGGTCGCGTACCCACCCGACTTCGCATCCTGCAGGTCGTCTGCCATCCCCAGCAGCACCTCGCCGCGCTCCTGGTCGGTCAGGTACTCGCTGTCTGTGAGCGCCAGCACCTCCATGGCGCTTTCGCCTAAATGCGATTCGCGTATCCCTTTCACGAAGTAGTTTTCTCGTTCCAGCAGCAGCTCGTTGTCCTCCGCGAATGCCTGCGCCAGTTTTTGCTGTTCCTCCGACAGCTCTCCGATCTGTCCCCGTTTGTAGTAGCTCAGCGCCTCCGCGTCCGTAATGACCCCGGCGGCGTCAATTTGCGCAAGACGCTCGCTCTGTCGCTGCGTCAGAGACAGCTCAAGCTGCGCGCGCACGGTTTTCAGGGATTCCCCGAATGCACCCGGGTTCCCGGCGATCTGTGCGTCGAGCGTAGCGATTTGGCTTTCGATGTCCGCGATTTCCTGATCGAGCTTCTGTACGGCCCGAGCATCGGAGGTTGTCGCATACCCCGGCATTTCCGGCTTGGGCGGTCCTGCGGGCGTGTCGTACTGCTTTCCCGTCGTCGGGGTCTGCCCACTTGTGGCTTCCCCCGGCGTCACGATGACCTGTTCTTCCTCGCTCGTAGCCTCTCCAGGCGTCGCCGTGGCGTGCTCCTCGCGTCTTTCGGCGGCAATTCCTGCGGCCTTTGAGAGCGCACCTGCAGCTTTGGTGCCTCGCTGCTCCGTCTCGTTCCCGTCATCCTCGATCATCGGTCCGGCTGCATAATCCGGCGAGCCTCCCGTGATCTCCAGCCACTTCTCCGCAAGGCTTTCGATCAAGCCTTTTTCGGCTTTATCCTGATTCTCCGTCGTCTTCGACGGCGCTGGTACAATATAGCTCTGCCCGCCGTACTCTGCGTATAGCTCGGCGTCCTCCGTGGGCTTACTCAGCGTCGACGCGCTCGCTCTGCCAAACTCTCGGTAAAGCGGCGAGCCCTCGTACTTTTGCAGCCTCGTGTAAATATCCGCAGCTTCGCGTCGTTTCTGTTCGTCAGGGATACCCTGAATCATCCGCTCGACTGCCTCATTCGTGATCCCCGCGGCGGTAAACTCATGACCTCGACGCAGCTGGCCCACGACGCCCTTGTCCGTGCTGCTCCGCAGGCGTGTATTCAGCTCATACAGCAGCCGGTCGTCTTCCTGTATGGCTCCCTTCGCCAGTCTATCCAGCTTGGCCTTGTTCCGGTCTACCTGCAGAGCGTCCAGCGCTTTCTTGTTATCAGCCTTCGCCTGCGCGGCCAGCTTGTCCAGCTTCTCCAGCGCGGACAGACCTTGCTTGTAGGTCATCGTCTGATTCGGGTTGTACAAATCGCTCTTCTTGTCTCGGGTTGCAGCGGTGTAGCTCTCCAGCACCTGACTACGCTTCTCGGGGTCGGCGATGCTGTGAATAACCTGCATCGCGCTGTCGCCCCCCGCGCGCAGCTTCTCGACTGTCGCGGCGTGGCGCTGTTCCATATCCGCCTTCAGGTTGCGTGAGAGGTCGGCGATGGTGCCGTTCGTCTCTCCGCGCAGCGCACGCTCCCGCGCCTCTCTCGAC
>JAEXCG010000139.1 GCA_023402355.1 Bacillota bacterium
GTACAAGGCGGAGCACAGCGAGCTTGCGACGCTGGCCGCGGCGGGACAGGTGGACCTCGTGATGCTGCCCGAGCCGAACGTGACGAGCGTCCTGATGAACAACGCGGACTTTAAAGAGGCGCTGGACGTGACGCAGCTCTTCGGCGAGGCGGCTGAAAAGGACGGCAAGGCGGGCACCGTGCTCTCCATGGGCTGCGTGATCGTGCGGCGGGACTTCGCGGAGCAGAACCCGGAGCGGGTCGCCGCGTTCCTTGACGCCTACAAGGCGTCGGTGGATTTTGTAAACGGCGACGTGGACGCGGCCTCCGCGCTGGTCGAGGCGCAGGGCATCCTGCCCAAGGCGGCCGTGGCGAAGCGGGCGATTCCGAATTGCCACATCGTCTTCGTGGAGGGGGAGGAGATGAAGGCGCAGATCGAGCCCTTCTTTGCGATGCTCTTTGACGCGAACCCCGCCTCGGTCGGCGGGAAGCTCCCGGCGGACGACTTCTACTATGCGCGGTAAGCAAAGACGCTGGGCGGGGAAGTGCTTCTCCGCCCTTTTTTGGCTTTGCCTTTGGGCGCTGTGCTACCGCGTCGTGGGGCAGGACCTGCTGCTCGCCTCGCCCGCGCAGGTGGCGTCAAGGCTGGTAAAGCTCGCGGGCGAGGTCTCCTTTTGGCAGACGGTCGCCGCCTCGCTCCTGCGCACGGTGCTGGCCTACGCCCTGGGCGTGGGCGCGGCCGTGCTGCTCGCGGGCGCCTGCAGCGCCCTGCCCCTGCTGCGCGACGTGTTTGGCCCGGCGCTCGCGGTCGTGCGCGCCACGCCGGTGACCTCGTTCATCATCTTGGCGCTCGTCTGGCTGCGCTCGGATAAGGTGCCCGTGCTCACGGGCTTTCTGATGGTGCTGCCCATCGTGTACGCCAACCTCATGGAGGGCATCGCCTCCACGGACGCGCAGCTGCTGGAGATGGCCCGCCTGTTCCGCTTTGGGCGGCTGCGAACGCTGCTGCACGTCTACGTGCCTTCGGTGCTGCCGACGTTTGAGGCGGCGTGCGAGGCGTCGATCGGCCTGTGCTTCAAGGCGACGGTCGCGGCGGAGGTGCTGGGCGTGCCCCGCGGCGCGATCGGCACGCGGCTTTACAACGCGAAGATCTATCTGGAGACGGACGCGCTGCTCGCCTGGACGGCGGTGGTCATCTGCGTCAGCATGGCGCTGGAGCGGCTGTTCGTCCTCGCGCTGCGCGCGCTTTCGCGCCGGGGCGCGATAAAGGGGGAGGGAAAGCATGCGCGGCTTAATTGACGTGAGCAAGCGGTACGGCGGGCATGCGGCGCTCTCCCATTTTACGCTTTCCTTGCCGCAGACGGGCGGCGTGTGCCTGTTCGGGCCCTCGGGCTGCGGCAAGACGACGGCGCTGCGCCTGCTCTGCGGGCTGGAGACGCCGGACGCGGGAAGCGTTCGGGGCATGGAGGGGCTTCGCATCGCCTGCCAGTTTCAGGAGGATCGGCTGCTGCCCTGGTATACGGTGCGGAAGAACCTCGCGCTCGCCTGCCCGGACGGCGCGAAGCGCGTGGACGCGTGGCTTGCGCGGGTCGGCCTTCTGGACGCGGGGGAGAAGCTGCCCGCCGAGCTCTCCGGCGGCATGCGGCGGCGCGCGGCGCTGGCGCGGGCGCTGCTGTTCGGAGGGGACGTGCTGCTGCTGGACGAGCCCCTCAAGGAACTGGACGACGCCATGCGCTTACGCCTGCTGGACGTGATCGCGGAGCACATGCCGGGCAGGCTGACCGTGCTGGTGACGCACAGCCGGGACGAGGCCGAGCGACTGGGGCTGCCCATCGTCCAAATGCCGGCGGGCGCTGAGGCGAAGGAGGAAGCATGACGCGAATCGAGCGCATGAACGCGCAGATCCTGTGGATGATGAGCCGGTACCTGAACGAGGCGCCGGACTTCATCCGCCCCGCGGAGGTGCGGGAGCTCGTTGAAAGCTGCGGCCTTACCGCGCAGGAGGCCTTTTCGCTGCTGCTCGCCGCCTCCTGCGGGCTGAATGTGGACGAGCGGCCGCAGGACCGGGAGCTGTACCACCTCTACTTTCCGCAGATGGTGCATGCGCTTTCGCCGGCAGATTTTGAGGCGGACCCATACTACCGGACGGTCCGCATAAGGGATGTGCGGCAGGGGCGGTGCGCGCTGCGCATGCAGCGGATAAAGCCCTGCGAGGCGTTCGTCTGCGGCGACATCGAGCGACTGGAGGACGGCCGCACGGTGCCGCAGATCGGCTTTTTTGAGCGCGCGTTCGAGTATCCGGCCATTCTGGAGGGCGGGCGCGAGTGGATGACCGTCACGCCCAACGAGATCGCGACCATGCGGGAGCCCATCGGGCGCGCGCGAGGCCGCGTGCTGACCTATGGGCTGGGGCTTGGCTACTTCGCCTTCATGGCCGCGCGAAAGGACGCCGTTCAGTCGGTCACGATCGTGGAGCAAAGCGCGGACGTGATCGCGCTTTTCAAGCGGTACATCCTGCCGCAGACGGCGTGCGGGGAAAAGATCCGCGTCGTGCAGGGCGACGCCTTCGCGTTCGCGGCCGCGCGCACGGGGGAGGACGGGTTCGACTTCGCCTTCGCCGACCTGTGGCACGACGCCGGCGACGGCGTGCCGATGTACAAGCATCTGAAGGCGCTGGAGGGGCGAAACCCGAACACCGAATACGCGTATTGGATCGAGCGGTCGATGGAGTGCTACCTGTAAAAAAACGGCCCTGCGCAAAAGCGCGGGGCTGTTTGAAATCAGGGACGGCCTGGGTGGCGGAACGCACAAGCGTAAAGGGTTTCTAGCCCCTTGGCGGCCATCAGCGTAAAGAGGGGCAGGTACATGAGCAGGTAGCGCGAGCGTCCCTCGAAAAGCAGGATGGAAAGCGTCAGCCCCAGCAGCGCGAGGCGAACGACGGCAAACGCGCGGGCATCCGACTCCTTTCCCCACAGAGAAACGACGCACAGCGCGAGCGTGAGTAGCCAGAAACCCTGGGCAAAGTAGGCGTATCCCTTTTGATACCCGGGCAGATCCTCGTAGGCGACGGACTGAAACACGCGGCTGATCTTTGTCTTTACGGGCGGTCTGCCGCTATAATGAAAGGCCCCCTCGCCGCCGTAGAAAAACGTCCCGTCTGCGTAGACCCAACAGGCTTTTTCATAAAGAAAACGCAGGTACCCTACGGGCCCAAACGCTTTTACACGCCGTGCATACTCCTGCAAGGTGTAGGCTGTGCGCTCCTTGAGCGTCGGCAGCGCGACGACCGAAGTGACGTCTTCGCTATTCCAAGATCCATAAAAAAACTTGCTGTCTTCTTTCCTAAACTGTTTTGCGCCCATCATGAGCTGCTGCGTCACGGGGAACTGATAGCGTTCCCGCATCTCCTGCGTGATGTAAGGATCAAGCTTTGCGTCGTGGTAAGCTGTAAACAGCGCGGAGACGACAAGAAAGCCGCACAGCGCGCAGGCGGCGCCCGAAAGTATCTTGCGTAGACCGGCGCGCGGCAAGGGGTGCGCCACGATTTCGATCAGCACGACGGCGATGGATAGGATGATTCCCTGCGGTTTTACCTTCATGGCGAGAAGCGACAGGGCCCCCATCAACAAGCAAAGAAGCAATTGACGGGAACGGCGCGCACAGCCGCGCGCACGCAGCCAGAGGTATAGTAGGAGCGGGGGAAAGAACATGCCACAGGTATCGGTATATGGAACCTGCGCCCACATATTCATGCCGACCATAAATACGCTCAATGCGAGATAGAGGTACGCGCCCTCCCGCGAGAGCAGCCTTCGGGCGCACAGAAAGCCAAGCGCGATCGCAACATCGGTAAATAGAACGGCGACGAACGAGGCGACCAGCGGATCGTCTGCGATTCCCAGGGCATGCGAGAGCGAAAACACGCGCTCAAAAAAGAGCAGCAGCGCTTCGTTGTTGGGATACTGTGCGAAATAGGTAGGATACCGAAGCCAGCCATCCAATATCTGTCCTGCACCCAAGACAATAGAACCGCAGTCCCAACCGTAAAGCGTATAGGTGGCTCGCGTAAACCAGACCTGCAGCACGATCACGCAAAAACAGGCGAGAGTTGCGAGAACGCACAGGGACTTGGGCGGAATCAGACGAATGCATCCCGCAATCAACAGAAGAGCGAACGCAGCGCTCCCGAAGAAGAGCAGCATGCGACCTGTTTGAAAGCGCGGTGAATCCGTGGCGTTTGCAAGCAACGCATGCCCAAACATGAGCAGGATAAAGACGGAAAAGCACACTGCAAGCGCGTGATAGACTAAGGAAACGTTTCGCTGTTTCACACAAAGCCTCCCCTCCGAAAAAGCTGCCCTGCGGAACGCCGCAAGGCAGCTCGGGCGGATGATGTCAGTACGCGATCTTCTTTTCGATGTACGCGACCAGGTCGTCCACGTGCACCTTGTCCTGTTGCATGGTGTCGCGGTCGCGGACGGTGACGACGCCGCTCTCCTGCGTGTCGAAATCGACGGTCACGCACATGGGCGTGCCGATCTCGTCCTGACGGCGATAGCGCTTGCCGATGGAGCCGGTTTCGTCGTAATCGACCCTGAAGTGCGCCGCGAGCTTCTCGTAGACCTCGGTGGCCAGGCCGCCCAGCTTGTTCTTTTGCAGCGGCAGCACGGCGCACTTGAAGGGCGCGAGCGCCGGGTGCAGGTGCAGCACCACGCGGCTGTCGTCGCCCTCAAGCTCCTCCTCGTCGTAGGCGTCGCACAGGAACGCGAGGAACGCGCGGTCCGCGCCCAGCGAGGGCTCCACGCAATACGGGATGAACTTCTCGTTCGTCACCGGGTCCAGGTATTCCATGGACTTGCCGGAGTGCTCCTGATGCTGTTTGAGGTCGTAATCCGTGCGGTCGGCGATGCCCCACAGCTCGCCCCAGCCGAACGGGAACAGGTATTCAAAGTCGGTGGTCGCCTTGGAGTAGAAGGCCAGCTTTTCCGGCTCGTGGTCGCGCAGGCGCAGGTTTTCCTCCTTCATGCCCAGGTTCAGCAGCCAGTCGCGGCAGAAGGAGCGCCAGTAGTTGAACCATTCGAGGTCTTCGCCGGGCTTGCAGAAGAATTCGAGTTCCATCTGCTCGAACTCGCGCACGCGGAAGATGAAGTTGCCGGGCGTGATCTCGTTGCGGAAGGACTTGCCGATCTGCGCGATGCCCGCGGGCAGCTTCTTGCGGGTGGTGCGCATGACGTTCTGGAAGTTGACGAAGATGCCCTGCGCGGTCTCCGGGCGCAGGTAGATTTCCGTAGACGAGCTCTCGTTGACGCCCTGGTGGGTCTTGAACATCAGGTTGAACTGGCGGATGCCCGTGAAGTCCTTCTTGCCGCAGACCGGGCAGACGATGTCGTGGCTCTCGATGTAGGCTTCCAGCTCCTCGTTGGACCAGCCGTCGCCCGTCTCCTCGCCCTTGGTGAAATCCTCGATCAGCTTGTCCGCGCGAAAACGCGCCTTGCAGGCCTTGCAGTCCATCAGGGGATCGTTGAAGCCGCCCACGTGGCCGGAGGCCACCCACACCTCGCGGTTCATGAGGATCGCGCAGTCCAGGCCGGTGTTATAACGGTTTTCCTGCACGAACTTCTTCCACCACGCGCGCTTGACGTTGTTCTTGAATTCGACGCCCAGCGGGCCGTAGTCCCACGAGTTGGAAAGGCCGCCGTAAATCTCGGAGCCCGGGAAGATGAAGCCGCGGTTTTTGCACAGCGCGACGATTTTGTCCATCGTCTTTTCCATAGATATGCCCTCCTTCATAATAACAAAAAGAAAAGCGGAAGGCGACTTTGCCTCCTTGGGGTACGCAGGCCGATTGCCTGCGCGCCAAGGGACGAAAGTTTCCTTCCGCGGTTCCACCCTTGTTGACGGATCGCTCCGCCCACTTTATGAACTGCCCTCCGCTCGGGGCTTGCCGGGCCCGTCCTGGCAGCGTGACAGCATGTACATCATACGAGAAGCGCCCGATTTTGTCAAGGATGGGACGGCAAATTTTTGATCGGCCGCGCTTTTTGGACATACGTTATTCCGGCAGCTCCCGGAACATCTGCATGTAATAGCGGCTGGGCAGGTGGTCGAGGAACGAAAACGGCCGCGCGCGCCGGGGGCCGACGTGGCAGCGCATGCCCACGTGCCGGTACCCGAATGCGGCGGGCGGCACCTTGGTGACGATGTCCGCGCCCTGCTCCACGCGCAGGGTCATGAAGACGCGGCGGTTATACGAATCCGCGAACGCCTTGTTGCCCACGCGCGGGCAGCCGAAGAGCACCACCTCGAAGCAGCGGTCGGGAAAGTTGTACTGCAGGTCCACCGCGCACAGCACGGCCAGCGCCGCGCCCCGCGAGTGGCCGGTCACGCGGATGCGCCGGACCTGCGGCGTCACCATCCGCTGCAGCCGGCCGCGCACCGCGTCGCACTTGTAGGCGGAGAGAAAGCCCTCGTGCACGCGGATGGGCGAGGCCTCGTTGTCATAGGGAATCGTCTTCTTGCAAAAGCGAAAGTTGCTGCGCCAGTCCGCCTTGGAGTCCGTGCCCCGAAAGGCGATGGTGAGGGTTGAACCGGCGCGGCGGACGGCGCATTGAACGCCGCTGCGGTGGTCGTCTATAAACGTCATATTCTCCCCCCGGCAGAGCGGCTGCACGGCGAGATATGCGTCCGCCGAGAGCTCCATCAGGGAGAGCATTTCCTTCTTATCCATCGGGATCACCCCCCATGAGCCTATGCGGAATGGCGGGGCGGGGTGCCGAGCGCTTCCCGCGCGAAGCGGGGACAAAAAAATCCCGCGCGGCCGGGAAGGGCGGCGCGGGAGAAAATAACCTTCAGGCGACGTACTTTTTGAGCTGTTCGGCCACCGGGGTCAGCACGAGGCCGACCACCACGCCGAAGACGCCCTGGACGATGTTGGGGAACACCGCGCCCAGCGCCGCCGCGAAGCCATAGACCACGCCCTCAAAGAGGAAGTAGCCGAGCACCATCACCGCCTCCGCGCACAGGAAGACGAAGAGGTTGCGCAGGAGGTTCTTCCGGTCGCAGACGGCGAAGCGTCCGGCGATGAAGCCCATGGCCGCCTTGATGAGGAAGGTGGGGAGGATGTAGGGAAAGTAGCCGCCGATGAGGTCGGCGAGCATGGACCCGACGCCCGCCACGAGCGCGCCGACGGGGCCGGTGAGGAGGGCCGCCATGAAGATGAAGCCGTCGCCTAGGTGCACGTAGCCGTTGGTGATGGGCACCGGCAGTTTGATGACGAAGGTCGCAAGCAGCACGAGCGCGGCCAGCAGGCCGCAGATCGCGAGATTTTTGGTGTTTTTGAGGTTCACGGCGCACACACTCCTTAAAATACTTTGGATTTAAAAGGTATTTGTGAATTGCCGATAATTGTAGCAGAATGCCCCTTTTATGTCAATGCGAAACCTGCTATGATATAAAAAGGATATTTAGGCGTCATGGCCATGGAGGATATATGCGCGAAAGAGTCGATGTCAAAAAAGCGGCGGTGTATTCTGTCGTCATCAACGCGTTGCAGGTAGCGGCGGTCATCGTGCTGGCCGTGATGCTCATCCGCGCCCCCAGCCGGCTGGACATGAAGCTTTACCGCTTCATGATCTTCGTGTGCGCGGTGACCGTCTGCTGGGGCGCGCTGATGGACATCGGCGCGGCGCTCACCCACGTGCGCGCCAAGCGGCAGGCGGACGAGATCGAGGCCGCCTATAAGCAGATGGAGGAGCTCAACCGCACGCTGCGCGCGCAGCGGCACGACTTCATGAACCACATTCAGGTGGTGTACAGCCTCATCGAGATGGACGAGCCGAAGGAAGCCTGCGACTACATGGACCGCGTGTACGGCGACATTCAGCGCGTCAACCGCGCGCTCAAGACGGACAGCGTGGCGATCAACGCCCTGCTGCAGGCAAAGCTGGCGGATTGCGAGCGGCGCGGCATTCAGATGGAGCTGGACATCCGCGCGAGCTGGAAGAACCTTTCGATGCCTGCGTGGGAGATGTGCCGCGTGCTGGGCAACCTGATCGACAACGCCATCGACGCCATGCGGGAGACGAAGGCCCCCCTGCTCGTCGTTTCCCTGTTTGAGGATTTAAAGGCCTGCCGCTTTGAGGTCAAGAACAACGGCCCCGTCATCCCGGCGCAGACGGCGGCGCACATCTTCACCCCCGGCTTTACCACCAAGCATACGGGGCAGGGCATGGGTCTTTTCATCGTGCAGCGCCTGATGCGCGAGTACGGCGGGGACATCGCCCTTTCGAGCGAGGAGGGGCAGACGGTCTTTTCCGGCTACGTGCCCCATAAAAAAGAAGAAATTGGGGAAAAATCAGATTCGGATGCAACCAATTTGACCGATACGGCGTCTAATAAATGATAGATCACGCGCGGAACCATTTGTTGCAAAATATGGGCCGAAAATATTACGAAAAGAAATTGACAAATTAACATTTTCGTAATATAATGCTCGTAAGACTAGAGCCGCAGCAGGTGTGTATGCGCTGTGCGAAAGCGGACGCTCCTGTCAAAAGGAACGTGAGAAGGGGTTTTGCCGGGATGAAAAAGATGAAAACCAGAGGGATCATGGCAGTCCTGATCGGCCTGCTGTTGTCGTGCTGCCTTGCTACGGCCGCGCAGGCGGCTGGTTACAAGGACGTGTACGGCAAGACGCTCGACAGAGTGCGCGTGCGCGCCAAGGCTTCGCTGTCCGCCGACATCGAGGACAACATCGTCTCCGGCGCCTGCGTGTATGCGCTGGACACGGACTACGTCGGCGGCAACACGTTTATCCGCATTCGTTACCGCGACTTGCAGGGCGACATCGCGACGGGCTGGGTCTGCCAGAACGACGGGTCCAAGACGTACGTGAAGATGCTCAGCAAGGCCGACGCGAAGAACTACTACGGCGTCGAGGGCGGCAACCTGCCCTCCAAGCGGGTGGGCACCTTTACGCGCTCGGACAAGACGAGCTCCAACAGCACGTCGGGCGTTACGGGCAAGTACGGCTACCTGCAAAACGGCTCGAGCGGTTCGGACGTCCGCAGGCTCCAGCAGAAGCTGACGGAGCTGGGCTACTACAAGGGCAACATCACGGGCAGCTACGGCAATCTGACGGAGCAGGCGGTGAAGGACTTCCAGAAGAAGGCCGGTCTGTACGACGACGGCATCGCGGGCCCGAACACGCAGGCCAAGCTTTTCGGCACCTCGAGCTCTTCGTCCTCCTCGTCTTCTAATTCCAAGGTCAACCTGACCAGCTCGCAGATCAGCCAGCTTCAGTCGGACCTGAAGGATCTGAAGTTCTATAACGGCAGCATCACGGGCAACTACGGCGAGAAGACCGAGGAAGCGGTGCGCAAGTTCCAGCGCAAGTACGGCCTTTCGGCCGACGGCATCGCGGGCGAAAAGACGCTCGACAAGATCGCGTCCGTCATGAGCGGCTCCTCCTCTTCGGGGAGCTCCGGGACGATTTCCACCTCCTCGACCTTAAAGCTCAACTCCACCGGCTCGGCGGTCAAGACGCTGCAGCAAAACCTTAAGACCCTGGGCTTCTACGACGGCAGCGTCACGGGCAATTA
>JAEXCG010000172.1 GCA_023402355.1 Bacillota bacterium
TTACAGCGCTTCGTTCACGTAAGCGACCAGCATGCGAACCGCCGCTTCCATGTCGCGCAGATCGATCGTCTCCGCCGCGGAATGCACGTAGCGGCAGGGGATCGAGATGACGCCGGAGGGCACGCCGCCGCGCGTCTGATGAATCGCGCCGGAATCCGTACCGCCCGCCGTGAGCACCTCCATCTGATAGGGAATGCTTTGCTCTCTGGAAAGCTTCACCAGCCGGTCGCGCACCGCGGGTGCGCAGATGACCGAGCGGTCCATCACCTTGATCGCCGCGCCCGCGCCGAGCTTCACCGCCATCTTGGGCTTCGCCTCCGGCACGTCGCCGGTCGTAGTCACGTCCAGCGCGATGGCGTAGTCGGGATCGACCGTGTAGGCCGCCGTGCGCGCGCCGCGCAGGCCGACCTCCTCCTGTACCGTAAAGACCGCGACGACCTCGTTTTTCGTCTCCTTCATCTGCATGAAGGCCTCGGCCAGCACCGCGCAGCCCGCGCGGTCGTCCATGGCGGGGGACGCGAGGCGCGTTTCGCCAAGCTCGGACACCGCCGGCGCGTAGACCGCCACGTCGCCGATGGCGACCTTTGAGAGCGCCTCCTCGCGCGAGGAAGCGCCGATGTCCACGTACAGGTGCTGCATCTTGGGCGCGCCCTCGATGTCCTCCTCCGCGCCGATGACGCCCTTCACGCCGTTTTCAAACACCACGTGCTGGCCGAGGGACACCGACACGTCGATGCCGCCCACGTTGTACACGCGCACGAAGCCTTCCTTGTCCGCGTCGGTGGCGATGAAGCCGATGTGGTCCATGTGCGCAGCCAGCATCACGCGCTTGCCCGCGCCGCTTTTTTTCACGATCAGGTTGCCCAGCACGTCCGTCTCGACGCTGTCCGCGTAAGGGCGCAGCATGTCCGCGATCACCGCGGCGATCTTCTCCTCGTGCCCGGTCGCGCCGTGCACGGCGAGCAGCTTCAAAAGCGTATCCTTTATCATGGATTTGCCTCCCTGTTTTCTATGTCGTTTTATTTCTTCCGCACCGGGCACTTGGCGTTCATCGCCTCAAGGCATTTAAGCACGAGCTCCTGCTGCGCGCGAATATCCCGAAGCGAAGCGACCGACGCGGGCGAGTGTATGTAGCGGCAGGGGACCGAGAACGTCACGCAGGGCACGCCGCCGCGCGATTGATGGATCGCGCCCGCGTCGTTGCCGCCGGACAGGAACTGCTTGTACTGCCAGGCGATGCCGTTTTCGTCCGCGACGCCCGTGGCAAAGCGCACGAGCCCCTTGTCCGCGATGGAGGTGCGGTCCATAAAGCTGATCGCGACGCCCTTGCCCACGCGCGTCACCTTCATGTGGTCGGGCACGTCGCCCAGGTCGTTGCTCGTCGTGCCCTCCAGCACGATCGCCAGATCGGGCTTCACGCGGTAGCCCGCCACCTCCGCGCCGCGCAGGCCGACCTCCTCCTGCACCGTAAACGCACAGGTCAGGTCGCCCTCGTACGCGCTTTCCCGAAGCGCGCGCAGCAGGGCCAGGCAGCCGACGCGGTCGTCCAGCGCCTTGGCTTTGACCAGCTCGTCCCCAAACTCCACGTACTCGCTGTCGAACATCGCGTAAGCGCCGACGGGGCAGAGCTTCAGGGCCTCGTCCTTCGTCTTCACGCCCACGTCGATGTAGAGCTTGTCGTACCCCAACACCTTCTGCATGTCCGCGGCGCTCTGCAGGTGAATCGCCTTCGCGCCGATCACGCCGGGCACGCGGCTGTCGCCCACGAGCACCCGCTTGCTCACGATCACGCGCGCGTCGATGCCGCCCGCACAGTCAAAGCGCAGCAGCCCCTTGTCCGTCGCGCCCTTGACGATAAAGCCGACCTCGTCCATGTGCGCCGAGAGCATCACGTGCGGCAGGTTCGGGTTCTTCCCCTTCTTAAAGGCGTAAACGCTGCCCATCGTGTCGCAGGTCACCGCGTCGCATAGGGGCTTTGCCGCCTCCTTCACGTAGGCGCACACCGCGTCCTCGTGGCCCGTGACGCCGAACAGGGCCGTCAGTTCTTTCAGAAGCATATCTTATCCTCCCAGCTTTCGTCCAGGGATGCGATGTAGGCTGCAAGCAGCCTCGCCTGCTCCCGCAGCGTCCGCAGCGAAATCGTCTCCACGGTGGTGTGCATGTACTTGAGCGGCAGCTCCATCAGCACCGTCGGCACGCCCGCGCGGGAAACCTGCAGCTCCCACGCGTCCGTCCAGGTATCGCCGGCGCACGCGGAAACCTCTGTGTCCACGTTGATCTCCTTGGCCACCCTGAGCACCTCGCCCAGCATCCTGGGGTGAATGTTCGGCCCGCAGGTGAACGCCGCCTTGTCGATGTTGTGCGTCTCGTCCGCCTTGCAGTCGGGCATGTCCGCATGCGTCACGTCGATGGCGATCGCAAGGTCCGGATCGACCGCGTACACGCTCGTCTTCGCGCCGCGCGAGCCGACCTCCTCCTGCGAGGAGCAGACCAGGTAGACGTCCGCCTTGTGCTTCATTCGCTGAAGCTCCATCGCGCACAGCCAGAGGACGGCGCAGCAGGCGCGGTCGTCCAGCGTCTTGCCGGCGACGTAATCGCCCGCAAGCTGCGTGAACTTGCCGTGCAGCTGCACGCGGTCCCCGACGGATACGCGGCGGCGCACTTCCTCCGCGCCATAGCCCACGTCGATGTACAGGTCCTCGCGCTTGTAGTTCTTCCTGCGGTCGGCCTCGCTCAAGATGTGCGGGGGCTTTGCTCCGATCACCCCGTGCAGCGGCGGGTCGCACAGCACGGTCACCTCGCTCGCGGGCAGGATGCGCGGGTCCACGCCGCCCATCTGCGAAAAGCGCAGGCACCCGTCGTCCTCGATGCCCGTCACGATCAGGCCGATCTCGTCCAGATGCGCGCAGACGTAAATCTTCGGGCCGCCCTCGCCCGGCAGGTGCGCGATCATGTTCTGCAATCCGTCCACCCGCGTATCCGCGCAGTAAGGCGCGAAGGCCTCCTGCATGAATGCCGCGACCTCCTGCTCGTTACCCGGCAGGCCCGAACACGACGTCGCGCGGGACAAAAATTCCGTAAGGTTCAAGAGATCATCTCCTTTATTTTGATGCTGCCTGCAAAAAAGCCTTTTTCCCCGCCTCGTGCGCTGCGATGACCCGGTCGCACCATTCGTCGAAGGCCGGATCCTCCGCCTGGCATTCCGGATGCGACTGAATGTAGCGCCAGGCCTTTTCCACCCCCAGGTCGAACGGCGTGGTGCACACGAAGTCCGGCACCAGGCGCTTTACCTTCGAGCAGTCGAACACGACGGAATTCGCCTTGTCGCCCAGCAGCGGGCCTTCAAGGTCCGGACGGCAGGCGATGAGAAAGTCCGAAGCGATGTGATAGAGCTTCGCCTCCACGCCCATCGTCCGCGCGGTGCACTGAAGGATCTGGTTCCAGGTGAGCTGCTCGTCCGAGGTGATGGTAAACGCCTCGCCGATCGCCTTGTGGTGCCCCATGAGCCCCACAAAGGCCTTGGCGAAGTCGGACGCGTGCGTCAGCGTCCACAGGCTCGTGCCGTCGCCCGGCACGAGCACGGGTTTCCCCTCCAGCATGCGGCGAAGCACCGCATAGCTGCCCTTTTCGCCGTGCACCGGCACGGTGATGGAGCGCTCGCAGTACGTGTGGCTGGGCCGGACGACGGTGACGGGAAAGCCCGCCTCGCAGTACGCTTCCATCAGCACGTCCTCGCAGGCCGCCTTTTTCCGGGAGTATGCCCAATACGGGTTATGAAGCGGCGTCGATTCGGTAATCACGTAATCCCGCGGCGGCTTCTGATAGGCCGAGGCGGAGCTGATGAAGACGTACTGGTTCGTCTTTCCCGAAAACAGCCGGATATCGCGCCGCGCCTGCTCCACGTCAAAGACGATGAAGTCCGCGACCACGTCGAAGTGCTCGCCCGAGATCGCCTCTTTCACCGACTGCTCGTCCGCGATGTCCAGCACGAGCGAGCGGGCGCCTGCCGGCAGAGGATGGTTTCCGCGGTTGAGCAGCGTAAGCTCCCACCCGCGCGCGAGCGCCAGGCGCGTCACCTCCGTGCTGATCGTCCCAGTGCCGCCGATAAACAATGCTTTCATGCTTCATCCTCCACATAGCACAGCGTCGTGTTTTCGCACACCTCGCCCGTCTTCAGGTCGATGTGCGGATAGTCCGTCTCCTGCTCTGGCGCAAACCCCATCCAGTAAGCGGGCACCTGGTAAACGTACCCGCAGATCGGGCAGCGGTAGTAGTAAACTTCCATACGTCCCCCTCACTTTGCAGCGCGAATCGCTTTATTATAGCATGTTTGACCGTCAAATGTCATCTGTTTCGCCGCCGACACGAGAGGAGTGAAAAATCCTCGCGCGATAACTTTTATATACAAGAAAAAGACCGCAAAATGTCTTGCGGCCCTGTCTTTATCGACTCACAATCTTATGATTAAGGCGTTCTGGCGAATTCCCGCCCAATAAAATGATTCGCCTTTTTTCAGCTCCTGCAATCCAACGACCGGATCGCCAGCGAATCAGCAGAATCAAACCGCGCGTCAACTCGTCGAGTGCGAAGGCTATCCATACGCCGTATAGTCTCCAACCCAGGACGATGCCCAAAAAATACGTTCCTCCGACAGCGATCAGCCAACCGCTCACCTGATTTACCACCAGCTGGAATCTCACGTCACCCGTAGCCTGTAACGCACCGGACAGGGTGTTGTTGAGTGCACGGCCAATCTCCACGACGAAGTCGATAACGATAAGCGCTGAGCCAATTTGGAGAATCTCCGGCTGATGGGTAAACATCCGAAGGAGCGGTTCACGCAAAAGAATCAGCATTACGGAACAAAAGGCGTTGGAAACGAGCGCTATGTGCGTCACCAAAGCCCTGATAGCGCTTGCTTCCTCGAAATTACCGGCGCCGACGCGGTATCCCACCATGATCGTGCTCGCCTGTGCAAAGGCCATGCCGACCAATGCGATGTACTGGACGAGATTGTTCACATATACCTTTGTCGTCACCATGATTTCACCCGACAGGGAAATGATAGAGGTCGTCACGAGCTGACTCAAGGAGTAAGCAAGGTTATTAAGACCTCCGGGAATTCCTATTGACAAAGCGAGCAGGAACTCTTTCCTCGGAAACGGCTTTAATTTGCGAAGAGAAATGCGTACTCCTGAGCGCATTACGATCAAGCCTGCTAAAATCATTCCCCCAAAGCGGCTAAACACGCTTACCCAAGCCACGCCGGCCACAGGATCGATGGAAACTGGAAGACGATGAAAAATGACGGCATAGCACCCGAAAAGATTTATGGTGTTGACCAGCAGGTTGATGCAAAGCGGAGCCTTCGTATGCCCTATGGAGCGGCAGATATTGCTGAGAACGATCTCTACACATTGTACGGTCATCATGCTTCCTGAAATCCGAAGGTACGTCTTTGCGGAAACAATGGACGCATCTTCAAGCTTCATAATGCGCAAAAAACCTCCCGAAAGAAAGAAAAACAACAGGCCAAATACGATACCCAATATCAAATTGGCCGCACATGCGATGGTCGCAAACCGATCGATCTTTTCGCGATTCTTCATGCCGATCGCCTGGTTGATGCAGACAATCGTGCCCGCCGCCACCGCCGTAGCCAGCGTTTGACAGATTGTGATGTATTGGTTAGATACGCTGACAGCACCGACGACGCTATCGGAGATACGGCTCAAAAAAGCGACGTTGACCATGCCGACCGTGCATCGGAGAAGACTTTCAATCAGCAGCGGCAGCGCCAGTTGAACCAACCCCACGGCGCTTGGATCCTCCATGCGCAATCGCTTGGAGGTCCAGAGTAAATTCGACATATCGCTGGCTCTCCTCGTATAAAAAATACAGCGCGCTTTGGTGGCCAGAAGCGCTGCCGAATATCGCTCACTCCTTTACAGCGCCCATGACGATGCCTGTCACGAAAAATTTTTGGATAAACGGATAGATCACGACTACTGGAATCATCGATACGATGGCCTTTGCCGAGTTGAACGTGATACTCGACACATTCATGCGCTGCATCTTTTCTTCCGCCGTCATATTTGCCATTTGGTCCGTGGTCAGCGTAATCGACAGGCTTTGAATGTAGGTCTGCAGCGGCTGCTTTTCGGCCGTGTTGATGTAGATCTTTCCCAGAAAATATTCGTTCCAATGGTAAACGAGCGCAAAGAGCGTGATCGTCGCGATTGATGCTTTCGACAGCGGAACGATGAGTCTGGTGAGAATTTGCCAGGGGTTTGCCCCGTCGATAAGCGCCGATTCTTCGAGCGAACTGGGCAGACCCTTGATAAAGTTCATCAGGATGATGACGTTAAACACAGGCACCGCCCCGGGGAGGACAAGCGACCAGATCGTATCCATCAAATTCAAATTTTTAATCAGCAGATAATTTGGGATCAACCCTCCGTTGAAGAGCATCGTAAACACCATAATCCACATGAAAATATTGCGCCCTCGAAAGGCCGTCTGGTTTTTAGAGAGCGGGTACGCCATCAGAATCGATACAGCCATGTTGATGAAAACACCGACTATAACTCTGACGACAGAAACCCGGAACGCGCGGAAGAAATGACCCTCTTTTAAAATCTCCTGATAGGCGACCGTGTTAAACTTAACCGGCCAAAACTTTACATCTCCCATCGCCGCATACGTCTTGTCGCTCAATGAAATCGCAAAGGCGTTTAAGATGGGCGCGAGACAGGTAAACGCGATGATCCCCAGCAGACCATAAATGATCAAATCGGCGGCATTCAAACGCTTTTTCATACGTCATCCTCCTAAAAAATTGAATAGCCGACAAATCGGTTTGCCAGGATGTACGACAATATGATCAGAATAAAGCTGACGACGGATTTAAACAGTCCGACTGCCGTGGAAAAGCTGAACTGCGCCTGTAAAAGACCCATTCGATACACGTAGGTGTCGATGATATCGCCGGTTTGATAGACGAGCGGGCTGTACATCACAAAAATTTGGTCGAACCCGGCATTGAGCACGCGGCCAAGCGCCAACGTCGCCATCAAAACGACCGTCCCAAGGATGGAAGGCAGTGTGATGCGAATAGCCTGCTGCCAACGGTTCGCACCATCGATTCTTGCGGCCTCGTAGACGTTGGGGTCGATATTGGTGATGGCCGCCAAATAGATAATTGCGCCATATCCAAATTCCTTCCAAACGTCCGTTCCGATGATGATTTTTCGGAAAGACCCGTTTTGAATCATGTGCATTTGTCTTTCCACACCAAAGAAGCTGAGCATTTGATTAAAAAGTCCGTTATACGAAAAGATGTTACTAAACAAAATGCCCAAAATAACCCAGGACAAAAAATGGGGAAGATAAACGACCGTCTGCAATGTGCGTTTATACGCGACGGACTTTACCTCATTGATCAACAGGGCAAAAGCAACAGGCACGACGATGTTTAGCACGATCTTCCATAAGGCGATGATGACCGTATTGTATAATACATTGCGAACCTCTGCGCGCATGAAAAGCCGCTCGAAATGTTTCAGTCCCACCCATTTTGATCCGAACAGCCCCTTAGCGGGGGCAAAATCCTGAAAAGCAATGACGATGCCGAACATGGGCAAAATATTGAATATCAGCAATAAGATCATCCCCGGAAGGACCATCCCCAGGTAAAAATGCTGATGGGATTTATATCGCATACGCTCACTCCATCCCTGTGATTTAAACATGAACTGATTAAGCGAAAGGGCGAGGGGTATCGCCGGACAAGCTGACGATCCCCTCGCCGCGTTCATCCATCCGCTTTACTTGTTTGCATCGCGGGCCTTTACCATCGCGTTCACTTCATCGGTCAGCGTCTGTCCGCCTTCCTCGAGCCACTGTTTGACAAATGCGTCAAATTCCTCTACAGGGCGATCTCCCATCACCATCTGCAGCATCGCCACACGCTCCAAGGAAAGCAGAGAGGGCCACAGATCAGAGTACGACTCGGTCACTTGTGTGAACGCGGGCTTATGAATGACGACATTCTCGGCGTCGGTCATAGGCGCGGCGATCGCACGGGAAAGGTAAACGCCTCGGGAGTAAGCGTCCTGATACTTCGGGTCGCCGGTAATATAACCCGCGGCCATCATCGTTTCACTGACCTCCATAGGACAGGACAGGCCCGTCATGTCGCCATTTTCAATGTATTCCTTGACGGCATGCCCGAACGTCGGCACGACGTTATTGTATTCGATGTTGATTCCACCCGGTTCGAGCTGCGTCATGCGAACCTTCAGTCGATCAGGATTGTTTTCATCGCGCGCATTGTCCCATTGACGGGTTAACTCTTCGTCGAATCCGCGCGTCATGTCAAAGTCGATGTTCAGCAATTTTATCGCCGCTTCCGGGTGTTCGCACTTTTTGCTGATGAGCATGACAGAACCGGCGGCAGGACCCCATGGAACGTGATATTCTCCCTTATCGTTGAGCGGCGCGTTGATCGGCACGACATATGCTCCGTCTACGTTCGTGTACAGATCCGATACGTTCCACCCAAACCACCAGGGGGCAAACCAACTGACGGCCTCGCCGCTGGTCGTAAGCGCGTCCATCACGCCGGTACCGGAGCGCGTCGCAAACTCCATGTCGATCAGCCCGCGCTTGTACCAATCCGCAAGCACGCTGAGCGCTTCCTTCATGCCTGGCTGCGTCGATCCGTATACGACCGAACCATCCTCGTCATACACCCATTGGCGGGGCTGTGCGCCGAAAAGCATCGCAAGCGGGTCCGCTGAGAACGATACGCCGTAGTTGGAGAGCGGGTCCTGATAATTTAGCGCAAGTGGTATCTTATCGGGATATTTTTCCTTGACCGCTACCAGAAAGTTCTCGATATCGTCGAGCGAACGGATATCCTCAGGCTTCATCCCCATTTCATCCAGAATGTCGCCGCGAACCCAATACATGTTGTGCTCGTAGCCATATCTGCCCGTCGGAATACCCATCAGCTTACCGTCGACGGTATAGGGTTCAAAATGCTCGAAGTTGAACGACTGCGCTGTGTCCTTCAGATACCAGTTCGCGCATTTTTCGTACGCCTCCGTCAAATCGGCCAGCATATCGTTTTCGACCATCGTGAGGAACAAGAGGTAGTCGTCATTGGAAATCGAAAAGATGTCGGGCAGGTTATCCGACGCCATGTCGAGGGTAAGCTTTTCGATATAGGCAGTCTCGTCGACAGACCAGACGGTCTTCGTCTGCGCGTTGATCTTTTCCATACAATATCGGGTAAAAAAATTGTTGTCTACGTCGTCTCCCTGCGGCCACTCGGCAGTGGGATCGGAGCGCTTGCCGGTCGTAAGATAAACTGGTTCAGGGTATTTGCCGTAGGGGGTCATGAGGTCTTCGTCTGATGTTTCTCCCTCCGCTATACCGTTGATGATGCCGGCCGGCGTCACCAATACGAGGATCAGCACCAGGGACAGGAACGTAAAAAACCGTTTCATGAGCTTCCTCCTTTTTCCGGATATTGCACCGGTTCTCTTAATATGGTTTCAGTTTATAGACAAAAAACGACATAATCAACAATAAATATTTGACATTTCACTTCAAAAATTGCATGTATATATAAAAAAGACCGTATTTCAAATTCAAAATACGCTTTAGGAAGAAATGTACGAATTTCAAAGGCAAATAGCGTCATATTTCATTGTTTATCTTTTCCCGTGTTTCTATAATGTGTGCAATGCGCGATATTCTTTAAGAGAGGAGCCATCGATATGTTTTGCACCACCATCAGAAAAAAGAAAAGAATTGTGCTGTTATTTTTACTCGTTACGCTGCTGATCACCAACGCCTGTTCCAAAGCCCCTTTAGAACATAGTTATTCCTCGCCGGTTCCTGACGTCACAGTTTTTCGGGAGCCTTCTACCTCACCCGCCCCATCCAATGTTAATCTCACGTGGCCGGATGACGAGGCGATTGCTTATTGTCCCGTATTCAGCGATGCACCGCCCCTCTCCGTCAGCAAACAGGACGGGAATCAGGCGAAAGCGTACGTCTTAAAATTTGAGAGCATTACCGTGGAACAATATCTTTCCTATATAGAACGGTTTGAGTCCTCCCAAACCGTAATCATCGACGCCAATACAAATTTACGGGATAACGCCTATTCGCTAAACGCGCACAAGACCGAAGACGCCTATATGATGGTCCGGGTCATCTACACGCGCTCAACGCAATCCCTTGTCATCAGCATTACGTACGCCCTGCCGGACGTCGTATCTGAGTAACTCAACGGAAAAAAATGAAGGAGGCATAAGCATGTCAATGAGAGCAAAAGTATCGATTCATCCTGACTATCGCATCGCTCCGGTGGAAAGACGAATCTTCAGCGCATTTCTGGAGCCCATAGGAAATTGGGTTTACGGCGGTATCTGGAATCCCGATCATCCCTCAGCCGACGAAATGGGGTTTCGTCAGGACATTCTTTCAGCCATAAAGGCGTGCAACATTCCCGCCGTTCGGCTTCCGGGTGGAAACTTTACATCCGGTTGGAACTGGGAAGACTCCATTGGGCCTTTGGAAACCCGAAAGACCCATCTGGATTTGGCTTGGCGGCAGTATGAAAACAATCGCATAGGACACGACGAATACCTCGAATGGGCTCGTCGCGCAGGCGTGGAAGCCATGTATACGATCAATATGGGAACAGCCGGCATCGACAGCGCCATGCGCTGCGTCGAATATTCAAATCATCCCGGAGGAACCTATTGGTCCGATCTGCGAATTAAGAATGGATACAAAGAGCCGCACAGCGTAAAAACCTGGTATCTTGGAAATGAAATGGACGGTCCCTGGCAGATTGGATCATGGGAGAAAAACCCCGTTGGCTATGGAATCAAGGTAAATGAAACATCGAAGGCCATGAAATGGATTGACCCAACCCTTAAGACCATCGTATCCGGGTCTTCCATGTTTCGCAATCGCTCTTATCCTCAATGGGATGCCGACGTCCTCGAACAATGCTACGAAAATGTGGATTATCTTTCCCTGCATTACTATCATGACGCGCCCCCGAATAACTTTGGCGCTCTCCTGAACGGTTCAACCCTCTTTGAGGAAATGATTCATACGGAAATCGGTGTTTGCGATTACATCAAAGCAAAGCTTCGCAGCCCGCATCCTATCATGATCAGTTTTGACGAATACAGCTGCTCATTTGGTACGCCGGGGAAACAAGCCCCGGGTAGGACAGGTTATATTCCCCCTGAAAACTATGGTGAATTTACTCCCGAAAATCTGAACAGACCTTTTCGGCATCCAAATGCCCCTCGTACAGGTAAGCAACGCCGGCAAGGAGAGATGTTGAAGGCCCTGAGCAGCGCTTCCATTCTCATGGTGTTTCTGCGCCATGCCGACCGAGTGAAAATCGGCTGTATGACGGGCGCCATACGAGGCGCCATCGCATTTGACGACGAACACGTCTGGGAATCCGGCCTTTATCACGCCTACGTTCTTCTGAATCGCTATAGTCACGGTATGTCTCTCTTGCCGTCCGTGCAGGCTCCGACATTTGACGTGGAGGGATATCGCCTGAGCGAGCGCATGCAGGCTCCGGAATACGAGGGGGTCCCCTTCATCGAAGCCGCTGCAGTACAAGACGAAGAAGCCGGAGAAGCAAATATTTTTCTCATCAACCGAAATTGGATGGATGCGATCGACATCGATCTAGATGTTAAAGGTTTTGAAGGGTATTCTCTTTTGGAACATATTGAACTGCAAACAGACGACTTGGATGCATACAACACCTTTGACCATCCGCGCAGCGTTTATCCTAGGATCAATACGGAAACGAAAACTGAGGACGGCATTTTAAGGATTCAGGCAAAAAAACTTTCCTTCAACGTGATCAGATTAAAAAAGAATGACGTAAAACGGGGCTGTCAGGCTAAGCCCTAAAAGAGAAAAAAGAAAAAAGTGCGAGAAGGTACTAGCCAACTCGCACTTTTTGTTGTAATTTGAGACTGTAAATGAAGCAAACACAACGAGAGCATGATA
>JAEXCG010000175.1 GCA_023402355.1 Bacillota bacterium
CCGCGCAGCCGGAGCCCGGCTACGTGCCGCCGCCGGCGGAGCAGGCCGCCGTGCCGCTCTCGGATTGGCGCGCGCCGCAGGGCCTGCCGACCCTGCGGACGGACGCCTACGCCTTTTCCATCAACCCGGAGCCCGTGGCGCGGGCGGACGGCCTGTGCGGCGTGTGGCTCTCCAACCCCGAGACGAACGCCGTCTACCTGATGCTCGACGTGCGGCTGGAGGAAAGCGGCCTGCTCATCTACCGCAGCGGCCTCGTCGCCCCGGGCACGGGCCTGGGCGAAATCACCCTGCCCCGGGCGGCGCTGGACGCCATGCGGCCCGGGGACAACGGCGTGCTGCTGACGGTCTACTCCTTCGCGACGGAGGGCTACACCAGCATGGGCGAAGCGCCGCTGCGCACGACGCTCGCGTATCGACCGGACGATTCCGGCGAGGGGGAGGATGCGGCATGAAGAAAAAGCTGGCGGCGCTGCTCGCCCTGGGCCTGCTGTTTTCCGGCCCGGCCCGCGCGGAGGGCATCTCGGTGGCGGTAAGCGCCCGCTTTGTCCGCAGCGCGGGCGCGGAGACCACCTGGAGCGCGGCCTTCACGGACGAGGACGGCAACCCGGCGGACGAGCTGCACTGGACGCGCCTTTGCCTCACCGCGACGCTCACGAACGGGTCGAGCGAGGACATCGACGTGCGCTGGGCGCTGGAGGACGAGGCGCCCGGCGTGCTGGCGGACGCGGCGGCGCGGCCCGATGGCGCGGAGCCGGACGCGCTGGACACCGCCTACCCCGTGGCCGTGGGGGAATCGCGCACGTTCGTGATCGCCCTGCGGCGCGACGGGGAGACGGAGCTGCCGCGCGACGGGCTGCACATGGTCTACGTCATAACGCCCGCTGAGGAGGAGACGCCATGAAAGGACGAAAGGCCGCCGCGCTGACGCTGGCGCTGGCCCTGCTGCTGGGCCCCTCCTGCTCCCCCGCGCGGGAGCTGCGCGCGCGCGCGGAGGAATCCGCGACGGCGCGGCCCGGGATGGACGGCGGGCTGAACCCCACGGCCACGCCGGAGCCGACCGCTACGCCGGAGCCGACGGCTACGCCGGAGCCGACGGCTACGCCGGAACCTACGGCCACGCCGGAGCCGACAGCTACGCCGGAACCGACCGCGCCGATGGAAACCGCGAAACAGGAGGCGGAGCCGACGCCGACGCCTGCGGGAACGGACGAACCGCAGGCCGAGGCGACCGCCGCCTCTACGGGAACCGCGGAACCAGAGGCGGAGCCGACGCCTGTGAGGACGGACGAACCGCAGGCCGAGGCGACCGCCGCCTCTACAGGAACCGCGGAACAGGAGGCGGGGGCGACGCCGACGCCAGCGGGAACGGACGAACCGCAGGTTGAGGCGTCGCCCACCCCAGCGGGGACCACGGAACCGGAGACGGAGCCGACGCCCATCCCGGCGGGGACCACGGAACCGCAGGCCGAGGCGACGCTCGCGCCGACGGGGACCACGGAACCGGAGACGGAGCCGACGCCCACCCCGGCGGGAACCACGGAACCTGAGACGGAGCCGATGCCCACCCCGGCGGGGACCACGGAACCGCAGGCCGAGGCGTCGCCCGCGCCGACGGCGACGCCGGAACCCGCCGCCCCCCTCGAGCCCACCACGACGCCGGAACCGACGGAAGCGCCGACGGCGACGCCGGAGCCCACGCCGGAACCGGCCCTCCGCACGGGCAGGATTTCGGTGAAGGGCAAGTCCGCGAACGTGCGCGAGGAGGCCGACGCCGCCTCCGAACTGGTAGGCCGCATCTACGGCGGCGAAGCGATTGAAATTCTGGGGGAGACGGACGACTGGTACCGGGTGCGCGGCGAGAGCATCGAGCGCAAACAGATTGAGGGCTACGTGAAGGCGAAGTTCGTCGCGATCGACGGCGAGGATCAGCCGGAGGCAACGGCGACAGCGGAACCCACGCCGGAGCCCACCGCGACGCCGGAGCCGACGCAAGCGCCGACGGCGACGGACGAGCCGACGGCGACCGCTGAACCCACGCCGGAGCCCACCGCGACGCCGGAGCCGACGCAAGCGCCGACCCCGACCGCGGAGCCGACGCCGGAGCCCACCGCGACGCCGGAACCGACGGAAGCGCCGACCCCGACCGCTGAACCGACACCGGAGCCGACGCCGGAACCGGCGCTCTGCACGGGCAAAATCACGGTGCAGGGGAAGTCCGCGAACGTGCGCTCGGAGGCCGACGCGGCCTCGGAGCTGGTTGGGCGCATCCTCAACGGCAAGGCGATCGAAATTCTGGGGGAGGCGGACGGCTGGGTCCGGGTGCGCGGCGTGGGCATCGACCGCACACAGATTGAGGGCTACGTGAAGGCGAAGTTCGTCGCGATGGACGGCGCGCCCGATCCGGCCGGGGAACCGACGCCCGGCCCCGACGAGACGGAGACGCCGGAATTCCTGCCCGAACCGACGCCCGAGCCGGACGCGCCGACGCCCGTGGAGGAAATCGCGGGCCTCGAATCGGACGCCATGCCGGAGCTTCCCTACACCTGGGACGTGCAGGCGGGCGCGTGGCGCTCTGAGGCGCTGGCGCCGACCCAGGCCGTCATCTACTGCGCCAACCGCACCGCGGAGACGACCCCGCCGCTCTGCGTGCGCGCGGGCGAGCTGGAGGCGCTGGACGCGGGCGGCTGCTACGCCGTGCGCTGCGAGCTGGCGGCCGACGCGGATTGCTTCGTCCTGGAGCCCGGCGAGGTGCGCCCCGTCGCGACCCTCACCTACGAGGGGACGGGGGAGCTCGCCGAGAGCCCGGAGGGCAGCGTGCTCGGGCTGGAACTGCGGGTGGAATACGCCGCGCTGTAACGCGCGCGGGCGTCCGGTCCTATGCCGGGCGCCCGCTTTTTGCTCTTATGGGGCTTTGGGCCACGAAATCCGTTGACAGGTGGGCGCAAAAGGCCTATACTTCAATCGAGAACTTATAAAAGATTCCGATGAAATGGGGAGAGAGCCATGGACGCTCTGAACGCGAGGCCGAACCTGCTCAAGCAGGCCAACCTGTCCGAAATTCGATGCTTCCTGCGGGAAAAGGGGACGGCCACCCGCGCCGAAATCGTGGAGGGGACGCGGATCAGCACCACCACCGTCCGGGTGCTGCTCTGCGAGCTGATGGAGGACGGCGAGGTTGAAAGCGTCGGCCACGACGTGTCCAGCGGCGGGCGCAAGGCCGAGCGGTACGCCCTGCGGCGCGATCGGTACTACGGGGCCGCCGTCTGCATCGCGGAGGGGAAGCTGCACGGGCTGCTGGTCGACGTCTTCGGGCAGATCGTGGAGACGGCCCTGCTGGACGCGCCGGAGGGGGCCTGGACGCGCCCGGTCTTCGACTTTCTGGACGGCGCGGCCGCGCGCCGCGAGATTCGCGCGATCGGCATCGGCGCGCCGGGCGTCGCGGACGGCGACGGCTTTCTGCGCAAGCGCGCGCAGGACGACGCGCTGTACCGGGTGGACATCGGGCGGGAGGTCCGCGAGCGCTACGGCCTGCCCGTGGTGCTGGAAAACGACCTGATCGCGACCACGCTCGGCTTCGGGCGCTGCTACGCGCGGGAGTTCCCGGAGGAGGACCCGGAGCGCACGAACATGGCGTACCTGTACTTTGAACCCGGCTGCGTCAGCGCGGGCTTCATCGTGGGCGGCAGGATCGTGCGCGGCTTCCGCCGCTTCGCCGGGGAGATCGGCCTCATCCCGATGATGGACGAGCGCCCCTTGGACGAGTGGTTGGCCGAGCCCCTGGACGACGCGCGCTATATCGCCTGCGTGACGCACATCGTCGGCTGGATTTGCGGCGTGCTCAACCCGCAGTACGTCGCGCTGGGCGGCCCCGGCCTGCGCAGGGACTGCATCGCGGCCGTGGGCGAGGGGCTGTCCGCGCTGCTGCCGGGCCACATGCAGGCGGAAATCCTCTGCGCGGACGATCGCTGGCACGACTACCGCGACGGCATGGCCTATCTGACGGCGCAGCGGATGATGAACCGGGTGCGGATCGTGACGGCGTAGGCGCGGGTTAGGCCGCGCGCTTCCTTGGGGACGATTGCCTGTCGCGGAGTTTGAACGGTCGGCGGGAGCGCCCGCCGGAGGGGAGGATGCGGCATGAAGTTTGCCTTTTTGCTCCTGGGGGACTTTGACGCGGGGACGGACCGAGCCTGCCTGCGCGGCGGCGACGTGCGGTGCGTCGGGGTCGGCAGCCTGGCGGAGGCGTGCGACGCGGCGCGCGCGCTCGCGGACGAGGGCTTTGCCTGTATCGAGCTATGCGGCGCGTTCGGCGAGGCGGGCGCGCGCAGGGTGATCGAGGCGACGGGCGGCGCGGTGGCGGTCGGCTACGTGGTGCACCTGCCGGAGCAGGACGCGCTGTTCGACCGGGTGTTCGGGGAGAACCGAGCCGCCGCAAGAGGAAAGGAAGGATGTTCATGAAACGGAAACTGCTTGGGCTCGCGGCGCTGATGGCCGCCCTCTGCCTGCTGGCGATCGGCGCCTGCGCGGACGACTTTGACGTGCGGGACGGCGTGCTGGTCCGCTACAGCGGGCGCGGCGGCGAGGTGAGCGTCCCGGCGGGCGTGCGCGCCATCGGCGAGGAAGCCTTCGCCGGGTGCAAGAAGCTCACCGGCGTCACGCTGCCGGAGGGCGTGGAGGAGATCGGCAGGGAGGCCTTCCGCGACTGCGATGCGCTGCGCTTCGCCGTGCTGCCCGAGGGCCTGCGGGTGATCGGGGAGAACGCCTTCGGCAACTGCGAGGAGCTGCGGGAGGCGGTGATCCCCGCGAGCGTAGAGTCCATCGGGGCGGAGGCGCTGTGGAACTGCGAGAAGCTGGCGTCCGTCACCGTGGCGGAGGGGAACGAGGCCTACGCCAGCCGCGACGGCGTCCTGTACGACCGGGACTTTTCGACGCTCGTGCTCTACCCGGCGGCGAAGCCCGACAGGACGTTCGCCATTCCGGACACGGTGCGCGTGATCGGCGCGGCGGCGTTCGGGCCGAACGAGGAGCTGCGGGAGGTGACGATCCCGGACGGCGTCACGGAAATCCGCAAAAAGGCCTTCAAGTACTGCGAAGCCCTCAGGAGCCTCGCGCTGCCGGACACGGTCACGTCCATCGGGGCCGAGGCCTTCAAGTACTGCGAGGATTTGGAGAGCATCGTGCTTTCCGAAAACATCACCGAAATTCCGGAGGCCGCGTTCAAGTACTGCGAGTCGCTGCGGCGCCTCGACGTGCCAAGGAGCGTGACGCGGATCGGGGACATGGCCTTTAAGTACTGCGAGTCGCTGCGCAGCGTAGGCGGCTGCGGCGGGGTGAAGTCCATCGGAAACGACGCGTTCAAGTACTGCAAGTCGCTGCGGGAAATCGAGCTGCCCGCGTGCGTGCGGCAGATCGACCAGGACGCCTTCAAGTGCGCGGACGTCTCGCTGTGCGTGCGCGGCGAGGCCGGTTCCTACGCCGAGTCGTACGCGAAGGAGCACCGGATCGCCTTTTCAGCGCTTTGAGCCATACAAAAAAGGGGAGCTTTCACATCCCCTTTTGTATGAAGACAAACCCAAAGCCGTCTGCAAGACTGCAATCGTATCGCCCGGCTTTGCCGGGCGGGCGGGGCTTTTTCCGGAGCAAAACGCAGTTTTGCGAAGTGAAAAAATCACCCGTAAACTCGACAAAGTGGCGTATGCCACTTTGTCGACGCGCAAAAGGGGAGCTTGCCCGGGCGGGCAGCTCCCTTTTTGCATATTTGCGGCGGTCAGATCGCGACTTCCTTCTGGAAGCGCTCGATCCACTCGGCCTTGTGGTCGTTCAGGTAGTTCCAGTCAAACGCCTTGAGCGCGCTGATGGCGTCCTCGCCGTAGGCCAGGTACTGCTTGGCGGTGTCGGACATGGAGGCGTTCTTGTTGGTCGGGGCCTCGCTGAGCACGTCCGCGACCTGGCTCTGAATCTCGTCGCTGAGCAGGTAGTTGACGAAGAGCTGCGCGAGCTCCGGGTTCTTGCAATCCTTCACGACGTTGACCGTCGCGGCGGCGGAGAAGCTGCCCTCCTTCGCGTCGACCCACTTGACGTTCAGGCCCGCCTCGGTGAGGGTGGGCATGTTCATGTCCATGAAGACGGAGACGGCGATCTCGCCGGTGGTGAAGGCGGTCTGCACGTCGGAGCTGGTCATGTAGAACTGGGCGATGCTGTCCTTGTGCGCGGCCATCAGCTCAAAGGCCGGGTCCACGTTCTCCTGGCTGCCGCCCAGGCTGTCGGCCAGCGCGACCAGCAGGTACGGGCCCGCGGTGCCGGACATGTCCGGGATGGAGACGAGGCCCGCGTACTGCTCGTCGGTGAAGAGCTGCTCGTAGGACTCGGGGGCCGCGACGAGGTCCTCGTTATAGATGATGCCGTAGCGCACCAGCGAATAGCAGGGGCCGTAGCCGTCCGCGTTCTTCGCGAAGTCGTAGAGGCGGTCGAGGTTGGTGACGACGGCGGGGTCGATCTTCTCGAACAGGCCCATCTCGTTGCCCGTGGCGGCGAAGTTCTCGGTGAGCAGCGCCACGTCGATCTCCGGGTTGTTCCTCTGCGCGGTGATCTTGTTCAGGCGGTCGGCGTTGCCGCTCGTCTCGTCGATGATGACGGTGCAGCCGGTCGCGTCCTCAAAGCCCTTGGCGAGCTCCTTCACCTGCGCGGCGGTCCAGCCCCAGGTGGCGACGACGAGCTCCTTGCCCGCGTATTCCGACTCCGCGTCGGCGGAGACGGAGGTCAGGCCCAGCGCCATCACCGCGGCGAGCAGGATGGCAAGCATGCGCTTCATGTTCATGGTTCAATCTCCTTTTCGTTGTCGTGATATATGAGCAGCTTGTCCGCGGGCAGGCCGACGAAGACCTGCATGCCGCGCTCAAAGCTGGCATCATCGTGAAGGCTCGCGTAGAGCAGGCTGTCGAAGACGCCGCCGATTTCAAGGCGCGTGGCGTTGCCCTTGTACACCGCGCTTTCCACCGTGCCGGCGATCAGGCCGGGCGCGGACGCGCGCTGCACGCGCACGAGCTCCGGGCGGATGGCGGCGCGGACCGCCTCGCCCTGCGCGAAGCGGGCGCGTTCGGCGGGCGGGATGGGCAGGCGGCCCGTGTCGGTGAGCAGGAAGTCGCCCTCCCCCACCACGGCGGGGATGAAGTTTGAGATGCCCATGAAGTCCGCGACGAACAGGTTCGCCGGGCGCTCGAAGACCTCGCGCGGGGTGCCGACCTGCAGCAGGCGCCCCGCGTTCATGACGATGACCCGGTCCGCGAGGGAGATGGCTTCCTCCTGATCGTGGGTGACGATGATCGTGGTGATGCCCGTCTCGCGCTGAATGCGCTTGATCTCAAGCTGCATTTCCACGCGCAGCTTGGCGTCCAGGTTGGAGAGCGGCTCGTCCAGCAGCAGCACCGAGGGCTCCGTCACCAGCGCGCGGGCCAGCGCGACGCGCTGCTGCTGGCCGCCGGAGAGCTCGCGCGGATAGCGGCGCTCCAGCCCCGAGAGCCGCACGAGGCCGAGGATGGTGGAAACCTTCTTCTCGATTTCGGGCCGGGGCAGCTTCTTGAGCTTGAGGCCGAAGGCGACGTTGTCGTAGGT
>JAEXCG010000011.1 GCA_023402355.1 Bacillota bacterium
AAAATGGAATCCGGCAGCGACCTACTCTCCCGGGCCGTCACCAGCCAAGTACCATCGGCGCATAAGGGCTTAACTTCTGTGTTCGGTATGGGAACAGGTGGATCCCCTTCGCCATTGCCACCGGAAAATGTTGTTCTTTCGAACGGATATTATGATACACCCGGCGAGCGGCGCTGTCAAGCACATTTTGTAAAAAAGCTCCCCTCCCCGCAGCGTAGGATGGCGGGAAGGGGAGAAAATTATGCATGCCAGAGCGGGAGCGGATAGATGCCGGATTCGGTCAGCGCGTGCAGAGCCTTTACGACCACCGGCTTGTCCTCCTGATAGGTGACGCCGTACCAGCGGTCGGAGGAGTGTAGCACTTTGACCGTGGCTTTGCCCGCCTGCAAAAGCGAGTCCACGACAAAGGGAAGGAAGTATTCGCCCTTGAGCGGGTTCGTGATCGCCGTTTCGCGCAGGAAAGCGGGGAAACCGGCCTCGAGCTCTTGCACAAAGCTGGGGGTAAAGCCCCACATGTTCATCGAAACCGGGCTTGCGGCCGGAATGCGGTGGTAGGTTTCACCGTCCTCCGTGTAGAGCGCGCCCTCAAGGGTTTTGATGATGTGCGTGCGCTCGTGAATCGTCTTGAGATTGCCGTCCTCGTCCGCCGTGCAGACGCCGCGGGAGACGTATCCGTTGTCCGTCAGGGTGTTTTCCACCGGATAGCCGACCATCGCGTAACGGTACAGCGCGTCGTCCTTGGCGTCCTTCAGGTAATCGTAGATCGTCTTGAAGGCGGACACGCCGTAGTAGTCGTCCGCGTTGATGGCCGCGAAGGGAGCGTCGATGTATTCCTTGCAGCAGAGCACCGCGTGCCCCGTGCCCCAGGGCTTGGTGCGGCCCTGCGGAACGGAGAAGCCCTCGGGCAGGACGTCGACCTGTTGATAGGCATAGGAGACGTCCATCTCCTTTTCGATGCGCTTGCCGATGATCTGCTTGAAGTCCTCCTCGATTTCGCGTTTGATGAGAAAGACGACGCGCTTAAAGCCCGCGCGTTTGGCGTCAAAGAGAGAGTAGTCGATAATCAATTCGCCGCCGGGGCCGACAGGGTCCATCTGTTTGAGCCCGCCGTAGCGGCTGCCCATGCCGGCCGCCATGATGACGAGAATCGGTTCGTTCAAGGTCAAGGCCTCCTCACATTGCTCGAGTATGAAATCATTATATCAAAGAAACGGGGCGATTGCGAGCCCCAAGCGGGCCGAAAATAGCGCGGACGAGAAAGAATCGGCGGGGGGATGGAAAAACGGCGGGCGATACGCTATACTTACAGGAAAGAAACCCGGAATACAGGAGGCGAAACGCATGGAAAAACAAAAGGGACGCGTGACGATTCCGACGGATGTGGACGTGGTGGAGGACACCCTGCGCCTGATGGACGTGTGGGGCGCGGACGCGATCCGCGACTGCGACGGCACGGAATTTCCGACGGCGCTTCAAAACACCGGCGCCAAGGTGTACGCGACGTATTACACCACGCGCAAGGACAACGCCTGGGCCCGAGCCAACCCGGACGAAATTCAGCAGATGTACGTGGTGACCCGGCCGCGCTGCGCGACGGAGGGAAAGCTGCGCATTCGCCTGATGGAGGGCATCTGCGAGGAGCTCTTGCAGGTCAACGACCGGGACGACATCCGCCGTTGGTGGGAGGTCGTGGACCGCACGACGGGCGAGCCGCTCAGCGCCGGCGCGTGGCGCTACGACGCCGAGGCGGGCGAGGTGGAGATCGAAGGCCCCGCGCCATACCACAGCTACACGGTGAGCTTCCTTTGTTACATCATCTGGGATCCGGTGCACATGTACAACGCGGTGGTCAACGACTGGAAGGGCGTGGAGCACCAGATGACGTTCGACGTGCGCCAGCCCAAGACGCACGCCTACAGCCTTGAGCGCCTGCGGAAGTTCTGCGAGGACAATCCGCACGTGAACGTGATCCGCTTTACGACGTTCTTTCATCAGTTCACGCTGGTGTTCGACGAGCTGCACCGCGAAAAGTACGTGGACTGGTACGGCTATTCCGCGAGCGTCAGCCCTTACATTCTGGAGCGCTTTGAGCGGGAGGCAGGCTACCCCTTCAGGCCGGAATACATTGTGGATCAGGGGTATTTCAACAACGCATACCGCGTGCCCTCCCGGGAATACAAGGACTTCATGCGCTTTCAGATGAAGGAGGTCGCCGCGCTTGCCAGGGAAATGGTGGACATCTGCCACGCCTGCGGCAAGGAAGCGATGATGTTCCTGGGCGACCACTGGATCGGAACGGAGCCCTTCGGCCCCTACTTCGAGTCCATCGGGCTGGACGCGGTCGTCGGCAGCGTGGGCAACGGCGCGACGCTGCGCCTGATTTCCGACATCCGCGGCGTGAAGTACACCGAGGGGCGGCTTCTGCCGTACTTTTTCCCGGATACGTTCCACGAGGGCGGCGACCCGGTGCGCGAAGCCAAGGTGAACTGGGTGACCGCGCGCCGCGCGATCCTGCGCAGCCCGATCGACCGCATCGGCTACGGCGGGTACCTCAAGCTGGCGCTGCAGTTCCCGGACTTCGTGAAGTATGTGGGCGACGTCTGCGACGAATTCCGCAAGCTGTACGAAAACGCGAAGGGCACGACGGCCTACTGCGAGCGCACGGTGGCGGTGCTCAACTGCTGGGGGCGCCTGCGCAGCTGGGGCAACCATATGGTGCATCACGGACTTTACTACAAGCAGAACTATTCCTACTTCGGCGTCATCGAGGCGCTGAGCGGCCATCCCTTCGACGTGCGCTTTATCAGCTTCGACGACCTGCGCGAGGACCCGCAGGCGCTTTCCGGCGTGGACGTGGTCATCAACGTGGGCGACGCGGACACGGCGCAGGGCGGCGGCGACAACTGGAGGGACCCGGCCGTGGTGGAGGCGGTGCGCCGCTTCGTCTACCAGGGCGGGGGCTTCATCGGCGTGGGCCAGCCGACCGCCTGCGTGCACCAGGGACGCATCTTTCAGCTCGCGGACGTGCTGGGCGCGGAGATGGAGAACGGCTTCACGCTGGGCTACGACAAGTACAACTGGACGGAGCAGCCGCACTTCATCACCGAGGACTGCGCGGGCGAGATCGACTTTGGCGAAGGACAGAAGAACGTCTACGCGCTGGACGGCGCGCGGGTGCTGCGGGTGAAGGACAAGGGCGTTCAGCTCTGCGCGAACGAATGCGGCGCGGGGCGCGGCGTCTACGTCAGCGGCCTGCCCTACAGCTTTGAAAACAGCCGCCTGCTGCTGCGCGCGGTGCTCTGGGCCTCGCACGCGGAGGAAGCCATGCACCGGTGGGCCAGCAGCAACTACAACGTGGACGTGCACGCCTACGTGAAGAACGGCAAGTACTGCGTGGTCAACAACACCTACGAGCCGCAGCAAACGACGATTTACCGCGGAGATGGGGAGAGCTTCGAGCTGTCCCTTGCGGCGAACGAAATTCGATGGTTTGAAATCTGAACAAAAGCAGCCTTTCCGGGGGATGGAAGGGCTGCTGCCTTTTGCGTCGGAGGAAGGGCGGCGGCGCGGGGCCATCGGTTGGTTTTCTTTTGGACGCCGATCGTGTATAATGGGAAAAACCAAAGAAGCATGGGAGGGATTTGCCGTGATTCAGGAAAGAATCGAGGCTCTGCGCGCCCGGATGCGCGAAAAGGGGCTTTTCGCCTACGTGGTGCCGACCGCGGATTATCACGAAAGCGAGTACGTCGGCGAGCACTTCAAGGTGCGCGCTTATCTTTCGGGGTTCACGGGATCGGCGGGCACGCTGCTGGTCACGCTGGAGGAGGCCTGCCTGTGGACGGATGGGCGCTACTTCATCCAGGCCGCCGCGCAGCTCGAGGGCTCGGGCATCCGGCTGATGCGCATGGGGCAGGAGGGTGTTCCGACGCTGGAGGCATACCTCGCGCAGACGACGCCTAAAGGCAGCCGCCTGGGGTTTGACGGGCGCGTGGTCAGCGCGGCCATGGGGGAAGACCTGCGCGAACGTCTCGCGCCGGGCGGCGTTGGGGTCGAGGACGCGGGCGACCTGGCGGACGCGCTCTGGCCGGACCGCCCTGCGGTTTCCGCGGAGAAGGCCTTTTTGCTGGACGTGTGGTATGCGGGCGTCCCGGCGGACGCCAAGCTCGCCTGGCTGCGCGGCGAGATGAAGCGTCTGGGCGCAAACGTGCACATCCTGACGACGCTCGCGGACATCGCATGGCTCTTCAACGTGCGCGGAAACGACATTCCCTTCAACCCCTATGTGCTCTCTTACGCGGTGATCGAGGAGCAGGCGGCGTACCTGTTCGTCGACGCGGCGAAGGTCGAGGGCGACGTGCGCCGGGAGCTGGAGGGCATCGGCGTGACGATCCTGCCCTACGACGACGTATACGAGTTTGTCCGCCGCTACGGCGAAGGGGCGAACGTTCTGCTGTGCAAGAGCAAGGTGAACTACGCGATCACGAGCCGGCTGGATGCGCGGGCGCGGGTGATCGACGCGATGAACCCGACGCTTTACAGAAAGGCGGTCAAGAACGAGACGGAGATCGAAAACCTCCGCCGCTCGCACGTGAAGGACGGCGTGGCGTTCACGAAGTTCATGTACTGGATCAAGCAAAACGTCGGCAAGACGCCGATGAGCGAGCGCAGCGCCGCGGAATACCTGGAAGCGCGCCGTCGGGAGCAGGAAGGCTACATCGAGCCGAGCTTCGCGACGATCAGCGCGTACCGCGAGCACGCGGCGATGATGCACTACAGCGCGACCGAGGAGAGCGACGCGAGGCTCCTGCCGGAGGGCATGCTGCTCGTCGATTCCGGCGGGCAGTACTTCGAGGGCACGACGGACATCACGCGCACGATGGCCCTGGGCCCGATCACGGAGGAGGAGAAAAAGCACTTCTGCGCCGTTCTGCGCGCCGTGCTCCGCCTGCAAAGCGCGCGATTCCTCTACGGCTGCAACGGTCAAAACCTCGACATCCTCGCGCGCGGCATCCTGTGGGATCTGGACATCGACTATCAATGCGGCACGGGGCACGGCGTCGGCTACCTGTCCGGCGTGCATGAAGCGCCCAACGGCATCCGCTGGAAGCGCGTGCAGGAGCGCTACGACAGCGGCGTGCTCGAGGCGGGCATGGTGACGACCGACGAGCCCGGCGTGTACCTGGAGGGACGCTACGGCATCCGCACGGAGAACGAGCTCGTCTGCCAAAAGGGGACAAAGAACGAGTACGGCCAGTTCATGTACTTTGAGACGATCACCGCGGCGCCCATCGATCTGGACGCGGTGGACGTAAGGTATTTGCAGCCGGAGGATGTGGAGCGCCTGAACGCCTATCATGCCTGGGTGTACGAGACGCTTTCGCCCTTCATGACGGCGGAAGAGGATGCTTGGCTGCGCCACTACACGCGCGCGATTTGACGGAGGGGGAGAGCGCATGGCGGTCTACGAACGCATCACCGACCTGATCGGGCATACGCCCCTTCTGCGCCTGCGGGGGCTGGAAGCGGCATGCGGGCTGCAAGCCGCGCTGTACGGCAAGCTGGAGTGCATGAACCCGGCGGGGAGCGCCAAGGATCGCGCGGCGCTCTTCATGATCGCGGACGCCGAGGCACGGGGGCTACTTCGCCCCGGCGGCGTGATCGTGGAGCCCACGAGCGGCAACACGGGCATCGGGCTCGCGTTTTGCGCGATGCAGCGCGGCTACCGCGTGATTTTGACGATGCCGGAGACCATGAGCGTGGAGCGGCGAAGCCTGCTTTCGGCCTACGGGGCCGAGCTGATCCTGACGCCGGGCGGCCTGGGCATGCAGGGGGCGATCGAACGGGCGCGGGAGATCGCGGCGTCGCTTCCGGGCGCGTTTGTCGCGGGGCAGTTCGAGAACCCCGCTAATCCGCGCGCGCACTACGAGACGACCGGCTCGGAAATTTACGAGGACCTGAACGGACGGGTCGACGCGTTCGTCGCCTGCGTGGGCACGGGCGGCACGATCTCCGGCGTGGGGCGCTATCTCAAGGAGCGGGACGCGCACGCGCATATCGCGGCGGTGGAGCCCGCGCGCTCGCCCGTGCTTTCGGGCGGCAGCGCGGGCGTGCACGGCATTCAGGGCATCGGCGCGGGCTTTGTGCCCAAGGCGCTGTGCAAGGACGTGCTCGACGAGGTGATTCAGGTGACGGACGAGGAGGCGTTTCGGTTTGCGCGCCTTGCGGTGAGGACGGACGGCGTGCTGTGCGGCATTTCCTCCGGCGCGGCGCTGGCGGCGGCGGCAAAGCTGGCCGCGCGCGGCGCGTTTAAGGGGAAAAACGTCGCCGTGCTGCTGCCGGACGGCGGCGAAAAGTACCTGTCCACGCCCGGCTTCGTGCGGGAGGGCACAAATGAGCTTCCTTTGTCAGGAAAGAATTGATTTTTGTGCGGATTCCCTGTATAATATAGATAGGGAACGTGAAGTCCCTACAGACTCTGAACAGGAGGGCTGCTTGATGAAATTAATTATTGCGATCGTCCAGGATGAGGACGCTTCCCGTCTCGTCAGTGCGCTTATGAACGACGGTTACGGTGTAACCAAGCTGGCGACGACCGGCGGCTTCCTGCGCGCGGGCAATACGACCCTGCTCGTCGGCGTGGATGACGACCGTTTCCAGGGCGCGATGGCCATCATCGAAAAGATCTGCAAGAGCCGCAAGCAGATCGCGACGTCCCCGTCCCCCGTGGCGGGCACGGCCAGCGTGTACGTACCCTACCCCATCGAGGTCATGGTCGGCGGCGCGACCGTGTTCGTGCTGGAGGTTGAGCAGTTCGTCAAGCTGTAAAGCGGGCGAAAGCTGCTGCTTGTCATGAAGGAAGCAACATTACGTGATTTTTACGGGCAATCTGCCCTGATCGAACGTCTCGAAGGGGATTTTCGGTCGGGGCAGTTTGTTCATGCCTATCTGTTCGTCGGGCCGCGGGGCGTGGGCAAGCGCTCCGTCGCGCGGCTTCTTGCGCGCACGGCGCTTTGCACGGGGGCGGACAAGCCCTGCGGCGTCTGCGGCCCCTGCGTGCGTTTTTTGACGGACAACCACCCCGACGTGAAGACGCTGCGCCCGGAAAAATCGCTGGGCGTGGACGAGGTGCGCGAGCTCATCGCTTCGGTGCAGCTGCGCGCGTTTGAGGGCGGCGCCAAAATCGCCCTGATCGAGCGGGCGGACCGCATGACGGCTCAGGCGCAAAACTGCCTGCTGAAAACCCTGGAGGAGCCGCCGGGCGGGACGATCTTTTTTCTGATGACGGATACGCCCAGCGCGCTGCTGCCCACCATCGTCTCCCGCTGCCGCACGGTGCACTTTCACCCCCTGACGCAGGAGGCGGAGGAGGCGCGGCTGCTCGAACTGGGCATCACACCCGAACGGGCGGCGCTGCTTTCGCAGCTCTCGGAGGGGAGCGTGGGCGAGGCGCTGTCGATAGAGGCGGACGAGAGCTATTTGCAGCTTCGCGCCCGCGTGATGCAGGCGGTCTTCGACCTGCGCGGACCGCAGGACGTGCTGCTCATGAGCGCGCGTTTTAAGGATGACAAGGAAAATGCCGAGCGCATTTTGGACATATTGGAAAGGCTGCTGCGCGACGCGATGCGCGCTCAGGCGGGCGGCGTGCGCCTCGCCGAGGCTTCGGCCGGTTACGCCGCGTTCGCAAAACAGGCGGATCTTTCCGTGACGCTAAGGCTCCTGGAGCAGGTGGCACTCGCGCGCAGGATGCGCGCAAGCAACGTGCCGTTTGCGACGGTTTGGGAGCATATCTTGCTGGAGGCTTCAAAGGAGTTATATAAATGGCAACGGTAATCGGCGTCCGCTTCAAGCGGGCGGGTAAGGTCTATTTTTTTGATCCCGGTCCCTACGAGATCGTGGCGGGCGGGAACGTCGTGGTCGAAACGGCGCGCGGCGTGGAGTTCGGCGAGGTGGTAACCCCGCCGCGGGACGTTCCGGACGAGCAGATCGTGCAGCCGCTCAAGCAGGTGGTGCGCGTGGCGACGGAGCAGGACGTGCGCACCGCGCGGCGCAACGAGGAAAACGAAAAGAGCGCCTTTACGATCTGCCAGGACAAGATCGCGGCGCACAAGCTGGAGATGAAGCTGGTCGACGTGGAATACACGTTCGACAACTCCAAAATCATCTTTTACTTTACGGCCAACGGGCGGGTGGACTTCCGCGCGCTGGTCAAGGACCTGGCCTCCGTGTTCAAGACGCGCATCGAGTTGCGCCAGATCGGCGTGCGCGACGAGGCGAAGATGCTGGGCGGCCTGGGCCCCTGCGGCCGGCAGATCTGCTGCCGCGCGTTTCTGGGCGATTTTCAGCCCGTATCGATCAAGATGGCCAAGGAGCAGAGCTTGTCGCTCAACCCGACGAAGATTTCGGGGCTCTGCGGCCGCCTGATGTGCTGCCTCAAGTACGAGCAGGAGACCTACGAACAGAGCCGAAAGCGCATGCCGCGCGTGGGCAAGGAGATCATCACCCCCGACGGGCCGGGCACGGTGCAGGACATCAACGTGCTGGGCGAGGTGATTCGCGTGCGCATCGCGCAGGGCGACGCCTACGAGGTGCGGGAATATCCGTTTGACGACTGCTCGCGCCCGCCGCAGGGGGAAGCGCCCAAGCCCAGGCCCGAAAAGGCCGAGGGAGCCGTGGAACGGCCGGAGGACAAGCGCCCGAGGCCCGCGCGCGAACGCACGGAGCGGGGCGAACGGCCGCCGCAGGACCCGCGCGGCAAGGGGCGCAGGGAGCGCGCCGGCGCCGAGACGGACCGCCGCGCGGACAGGCCGGAGCGCGGAGCAGACGCGGGCAAACGCCGCGGCGAGGAACCGGCGCGGCGTCCGGCGCCGACGAGGGAAGCGCCCGCGTCGCAGGAAAAAACCGAGGCGGGAAAGGCGCCCGCACAGACGGACAACCCCGCGCGGGAGCCGGAAAACAGCGCCGAAACCGCCGCCGTCCCCGGCGCGGAGACGGGAGCCTTGCAGACGCCGGATAACGCGGCGGCGGGGAGCGGCGAAGCGCTCTTTGTGGAAGAGGAGATCGAGCTGCACGAAACCGGGGAGCTGATCGATCTGCCGCTGGAAGATGAAGGCGACGAGCTGCAAAGCGATTGACAGGGCACAAAAAAGGTTGCATTTAAGGCGCCTGCGTGATAGAATACAAGCGGTATCCTTCTACTGATGATTGGGAGGTGAAATACGATGGCTTATAAAATTTCCGACGCATGCATCAGCTGCGGCGCTTGTGCCGCGGAGTGCCCGGTGAGCGCAATCAGCGAGGGTGACGGCAAGTACGTGATCGATGCGGATACCTGTATCGAGTGTGGCGCTTGCGCAGGCGTTTGCCCGGTTTCTGCCCCTTCGCAGGACTGATCCAGCATAAAATAGGCGTGCCGTCAAGGTACGCTTATTTTTTTATGGCCGATTGCGCTAAGGCGCTGCGCGGGGCACGGGCGTATTGGCATTTGACAGCCCGCCTGACGGATGGTATGATACTCATATCGATTTTTCGCAAAGGCGGAGGAAAACCGTGAGCAGTCAGGAAAAACCTACGATGAAGACCATCGCGGACAAGCTGGGCATCTCGATCGGCACGGTCGACCGCGCGCTGAAGAACCGCGGGCGCATCAACGAGAACACGCGCCAGCAGGTGCTGGAAATGGCGGACAAGCTGGGGTATCGGCCCAACGTGCTAGCCAGCACGCTTTCGCGCAGCCAGAAGGTGCACGTGATCGCCCTGTACCCGGCGAAGAACGAGGTCTTCTTTAACGAGATTTCCACGGGCATGAGCGCGGCCCTTCGGGAGCTGTCGAACTATGGGGTGACGCTGGAGCGGATGCACACCATCCGCCACAGCCTGCTCAGCCAAAAGCAGATTTTGACGCAGCTTGCGGGCCGGATGGACAGTTGGGACGCGCTGATCCTCGCGGCCGCCCATCCGACGGCGCTGAACGAGCAGATCAACGCCTTCGTGGAGGCGGGGAAGACGGTCATCACGATCAATTCCGACGCGGTCGCGAGCAAGCGTCTCTTTTTTGTGGGGCAGGATCAGTTCAGCTCCGGACGCGTCGCCGCCAACATCATGGGCGAGTTCCTGCACGGCAGGGGCAAGGTGGCGCTCTTTACGGGCTTCCGCGACGTGTGGGGGCACGAGGAGCGGCTCAACGGCTTCATCCGCGTGACGCGCGAGCGCTATCCCGACCTGCTGCTCGTGGGCCCCTATGAGTATCAGGACGAGGAGTTCACGATGCGCGATCTGCTGGGCGAGGTGTTCAGCGCGCATCCCGACCTCGCGGGCATCTACGGGACGACCTCCGTGGCGCTATCGGCGGCGGCCGGTTACCTGATGGAGCACGGCCTGCAGGAGCGCGTGCGCCTCGTGGGCTTTGACACGGACGACGAAATCGCCCAGTTTATCCGCGAGGGCGTCATCGACGCGAGCATCCTGCAGGACCCTTTTTCACAGGGGTATTATTCCCTCAAGCTGCTTGCGCGCCACCTGATGCAGGCGTGGGAGCCCTCGCAGTCGAGCTACTTTACGCGCATGGAAATTCTACTGCGCGAAAACGCGCACGGAAACGAGCAGCCGAACTTTTTTTGAAGAATATTGCGGTGCGCGCCGTTGAATGAATGAGGGCGGCGCGTCAAGCCGCCCAGCGGGAGGAGGAAGCGCCCATGGCCAAGAGGCGAAAGCGAAGAAGGCATATTTCCTTCGGCACGTTTTTGATGATCGTGCTGACCGCCGGGACGCTGTGCCTCGCGGGCGTGCTCATCGTACGGCTCGCGGGCGACGACCTGCGCGTTCAGACGGCTCAGATTTTCAGCGAAATCACCGGTTCCATGCGGATGCCGGGCATGCCGAAGCGGCCGGACGACCGTCCGTCATCGGCGCCTGCCGCCACGCGGGCGGCGGAGGCGCTCACGCCGACGCCGGAGCCTGCGCCGACCCCGAGCCCACAGCCGACGAGCCGCACGGTCACCATCAGCGCGTTGGGCTCGATTTACGCGCCCAAGAACATCCGCCAGAGCGGATACGACGCCGAAAGCGAGACGTACGACTTTTCGGACGTGTTTTCGCGAATCAAGCCCTACATCTCGCAGGCGGACCTGACGCTTGCCACGGCGGAGACGTACTTCGCGGGAAAGGAAGCGGGCTACGGCAACTACAACGCGCCGGACGAGCTGCTGAGCGCCATCCGGGACGGCGGGGTGGACCTGCTCTCCCTCGCGTCGGAATACGCGTTTGAAAAGGGACCGGAAGGGCTCTATCAGACGCTTTCCCTGATCGAGAGCCGCGGCATGACCGCCGCCGGCGCATACCTGAGCGAGGAAGAGTCGGGCAGCGCCCAGATCTTTCAGATCAACGACGTGCAGATCGCCGTGCTGGCCTACACATACGGGCTGAGCGAGAACTCCACGAAGAAGACGCGCGCCTCCGAGCGCTTTGCCGTGCCGGTGATCGACCAGAGCAGGATGGTCCGCGACATCGCGAACGCGCGCAAGGAAGGCGCGGACCTCGTCATCGTCATGCCGCATTGGGGCACCAAGAACAAGGAAAGCGTCGCTTCCTCCACGAGGAGCCTCGCGCGGGCGCTGGCGGAGGCGGGCGCGGATCTCATCGTCGGCGCGCATCCCAACGTCGTGCAAAAGGTGGAAAAGATGACCGTGACGCGCTCGGACGGCGCGCAGCACGACGCCTATGTGGCCTATTCGCTGGGCAGCTTTCTGACGGATTCGCGCGACGCGAAGAACACGGCGGGGGTGATCCTGCAAATGCAGATCGCCTACGACCCCGCCACGCGCACCGCGAGCTTTGAGGCGGTGGGCTACATGCCCACGTACATCCAGCGCGTCCGCTCGGGCGACGCCTACACCTACCGCATCGTGGCGTGCGGGGATGCGAGCTACGTTTCGGAGCAGGACGCTTCCGCGCAGAAGGCGATCGAGAGCGCGCAGGAGAGCGTCTCAGAGGCGATCGCCAATGAAGAAATCAAGAACCTGGCGCGTAAGAGCGAGTGAGCGCGCCGGGAAAGACGAGGGAGATGCCAAATGTCCGCGGACTTATTTCTAAAGCGGGCGAAGAGGATGGCAAAGGCGGGCGTGCGTCGCGCGGGAATGCTGCTGGGTTACGCGGCATGCCTGTGCGCGCTGCTCGCCTTTACCCGTCTGCCTGCGCTGAACGCGCCCCGGCAGGCACAAAAGAGCGCCGCGCCCATAGCTTTGCCGACGATCGCCCCGAGCCCTGCGGCGCGGGAAACCCAGCGGGGCCGCCTCGACCTGAACGTGGCGGATGCCTGGATGCTGACCGCGATTCCCGGCGTGGGCGAGCAGACGGCCCAGCGCATCGTCGACTACCGGGAGGAGCACGGCGGGTTTTGCAGCGTCGAGGAGCTTGTGAACGTGGAGGGCATCGGCCCGAAAAAGGCGGAGTCCATCTGGCCTTACGTCTGCATAGGAGAGGAAATGCGATGAAGAAGAGAACGCTGGAGGAATACGGCATCCGCATCGGGGAAATGGAGCGCGGCGCGCGAAACCAGATCACCGACGTGCCGGGGGTGCGCGTGGGACACGCGACGATCGACGACGCGAATAGCAAGACGGGCGTCACGGTGGTGATGCCCTGCGGGGACAACCCCTTTGCGAACAAGCTGACGGCGGCGAGCTTCGTGCTCAACGGCTTTGGCAAGACGGCGGGCCTCATGCAGATCGACGAGCTGGGCACGCTGGAGACGCCCATCGCCCTGACCAACACGCTCAACGTCGGCCTCGTGCACGACGCGATGGTTTCCTATATGATCGAGCGCTGCGCGGAGGAGGGGATTCACCTGACCTCCGTCAATCCGCTGGTCTGCGAGTGCAACGACTCGGCGCTGAGCGACATTCAGCGCCGGGCGGTGCGCGAGGAACACGTCCGCCGGGCGATCGCGCAGGCGGCGGAGGACTTCGAGGAGGGCGACGTCGGCGCGGGCAAGGGGACCGTCTGCCATGGGCTCAAGGGCGGCATCGGCAGCGCTTCGCGCATCGTAGCGGTGGGCGGCGGGCGCTATACGCTGGGCGTGCTCGTGCAGTCCAACTACGGCAGGCTCGCGGACCTCACGATCTGCGGCAGGCGCTTCGGAGAGGAGATCGCGTCCGAGGCGGCGAGGGCGGAATGCGACAAGGGGTCGATCATCATGATCCTCGGGACGGACCTGCCCGTCAGCCACCGCCAACTGCAAAGAATCATTAGGCGCATGAGCGTAGGGCTGGCGCGCCTGGGCTCCTACATCGGCCACGGCAGCGGCGAGGTGATGGTCGGCTTTACGACGCAAAACCGCATGCCTGCGGCGGGCGCGGAGGTTCTGGAGCAAAAGGTTTTGCGGGAGGACTGCCTGGGTCCGGCGTTCCGCGCGGCGGCTGAGGCCTGCGAGGAGGCCGTGCTCAGCTCCATGCTCTGCGCACAGCGGGTCGTAGGGTGGAAAGGGGCGGGTAGGGAATCCCTCGCTCCCTATCTGGACGCGCTGTGGCGCAAGCCGGACGCCTAAAGGGGAAGACGGTGGGGGAGAATCCCAATGCACGCGCGTGCTTTCGACCGCATAGCCTGTTACTGCCAGGATGGCAGCGACAAAAATGCGCCGCCGAAGGGCGGCGCGAAGCAAGGGGGAGGCGTCATGCGGTTTATCGAGCAGCCGGAAGAAGAACATAGGCCGACGCAGGCGGTCGAGGCGGCGGCGCTGCACGCGGCCCTGCGCGCATGGCCCCGCGGAGAGGATGCGGGCTACGCGCTCTCGCCGTCCGCGGAAAAGGCCGATTACGCGCGGCGGCTGGCGGGGCGCAGCATCACGATGCAGCGGGCGGCGCTGCACGACGTGCTAAAGAGGATTTGACAAAAAGACGCCCGGAGCGAGTGCTCCGGGTGCCTGTGCGTCAAGGCGGCTATCGACCGCTCTTCGCGGGATCGGCTTTGAGCGGCGGATCATCGGACGAAGAGCTGCGTCATGTAAACGTATCCGTTTTTGTCGGTGACGACGCCGATGCCGACCTTCGTCCAGGAGGTCCCCATCATGTTGCGCCGATGGCCCTCGCTGCTCATGAGCGCGGCGTGCGACTTGATGACGGAGGCGTGATGCGCGATGTTCTCGCCCAGGGCGCTGAACGCATAGCCGTAGTTCTTCAGCATCTCGGAGGCGCTGCCCAGCGTCGGCGAGGTATGCGCAAAATATCCGTTGGACATCATATCCTGAGATTTCATGCGGGCAAGATAGCAGAGCGTCGGATCGAGCGTCAGCGCGGAAAGACCGTTTTTGTTTCTGTCCTCGGTCAGATAATTAAATGCTTCTTGCTCTTGCGTTGACGGCGAACCTATAGTATAATGACCGTCAGTTACGGAAGGTGTTGCCAGCGCGGTCGGCGTCGCGGTGACGAGGGCGGTCGCCGTGGGACGAGGGGTCGCGGTGACGAGGGCGGTCGCGGTAGGACGCGGCGTCGCCGGCGGAATTTGCGTGGGCTTCACGGTATAATGAGGTTCCTCGGTCGGCTGGGGCGTCGTAACCGCCTCGGGCGGAATGGCCGTGGCGAACCAGAGGGGGTCATAGCCGCTATGCCTGCGGGAACCGTGGTCTCCAAGGGCGGAGGCCGGAACGGCGAGCAACGCGCCGAGCAGCGCGCACGATACGATCTTGCTGGGTTTCATGAGGGTACCTCCTTCTGCATTCCAGCGCTTACGTCGCGCTGTAATAAAACTGTAATACATTTGAAACAAGAATTCAAACTAAATGGAAGTGCGCTTCCAAGGAAATGATTTCCCATGGAAGACGGCGACACCACAGGGAGGATTTGCAATGGGATTTATCAAGTGCCCGCGCTGTGAACTGAATTACATTCAGGAGGGGGAGCAGTACTGCTCCGTGTGTAAGCGGGAAATGAAGGGCGAGCTGAAGGACGACCCGTTCGAGCTGTGCTCCGTATGCAACGAAAACCCGGCGCTGCCGGGCAAGGACATGTGCCTCTTCTGCCTGAAGGAGATGGGCAAGGTGTCCGACGAGACGCCCGACGCGGAGGAGGGCGAGGAGGTCGCCGCCGGCGCCGAGCTGGAGCTCGAGGACGTGAGCATGATGGACGAGATCACCCCCGACATCGCGACGGACATTCCGGATCGCGAGCTGGGCGAGATCGACCGCGAGCTTTCCCTGGAGGAGACGGCGGAGGAAGAAGAAGAGAGCGCGCGCCGCGAGGAAGACGAAGAGGAACCGGTCTGAGGAGCAAAGGGAGGGCGTAGGAAGGCATGAGAATTTTTGCGATCGCCGACCTGCACCTTCCGGGCGGAGACGTAAAGCCGATGGACGTCTTCGGTTCTCAGTGGGAAAATCACTTCGAGCGCATCAGCCGGGACTGGCGCGCGCGGGTGCAGGCGGACGACGTGGTGCTGATTCCGGGGGACACCTCCTGGGCGATGCAGCTCGACGCGGCGCTGCCCGATCTTTCGCAGATTGGCGCTCTGCCGGGGCGAAAGGTGCTTCTGCGCGGCAACCACGACTTTTGGTGGAGCTCGCTCTCGCGCCTGCGCGCGGCGCTGCCGGAGCAATTTTACGCCCTGCAAAACGACGCGTTGCTGCTCTCCGGGGTGCTCTTCGCGGGCACGCGGGGCTGGGTGTGTCCGGGTGGGCCGGGAGAGACCGCGCAGGATCGCAAGATCTACGAGCGCGAGGTGCAGCGGCTGAGCCTGTCGCTCAGGGATGCCCGAAGGCTGTCGAAAGAGGCGCCGATCGTGGCGATGCTCCACTTTCCTCCCTTCCCGGAGCCTGCGGCGCCGACGGAGCTGACGCGGTTGCTGAGCGAATACGGCGTGGAGTACGCGGTATACGGCCATCTGCACGGGGCGAGCACCGCCCGGGCGTTCTGCGGAACGCTCGAAAACGTGCGCTATCAGCTGGTATCCTGCGACGCGCTTGACTTTAAGCTGCACGAAATTGCATATTAGCTGCGAAAAGGAGCCGTGAAAACGGCTCCTTTTTGATAAAATATATGTTATGATATATAAATAATAATTGCGCAACATCTACCGCGGGTATGTTCATAAAAATGACGCAAATACTACATGTAGGGCGCAGACGCTGTCAAGTTGTAAAATATGACAAATGACGCAAAAACCGTTGTGTAGCAACGGTTTTTTGCAAATAGGGAACGCTTTGTCGCATCCTGACGAAGAGTGAGGATGCGGCCGGGCGTTTTTCTTAATTGTGAAGAAAGTATTACGGCCCCGCACAGTATCGTCATACTCTTTTTTTCTCAAAATACTTGAAAAGTGGTGGAGAGTGGTGTATAAAAGAGAATAGTTCCACAAAGTAGAGGGCAAGGGGCCGGGAAGGAGGATGCGTGATGGCGATGGCGGACTTTGCGGGCTCCTTCGAGCACAGCCTGGACAGCAAAGGGCGCGTCATCATCCCGGTATCCTTCCGCGAACAGTTGGGTGAAAACTTTACCATTGCCCTCAACAGCGAAAATACGGCGCTCGCGCTGTATCCGCAGACGAAGTGGGAAGAGATCAAGGCGCGCCTGTCGCAGGTGCGCAGCACGGATGTCAAGGGTATGATGTACGTCAGATACATCATGGGCAACGCCTTTACCGGCAATATCATGGACGCGCAGGGACGCATCCTGCTGCCGCAGAAGCTGCGCAGCAAGGTCGGCCTTACGCGCGAACTCGTATTTGTCGGCATGAACGAACACGTCGAAATCTGGGATGCGGCGCGTTATCAGGCGCAGGAGGCAGAGGCGGAGCTCGACTTCGCGGACCTGCTGGCCCATATGGAGGAGAAGTACTGAGGCGGGAAGGAAAGTAACGGTTGACCGCAGCGCCCGGCGCTGCGGTTCTCGATCGGGGGAAAGGGGAATACACTGATGGCAGAGCAAGTGGGGCGCGTGCGCCGAAATGCGTACGCGTACGCCATGCCCGTCGTGGACGGCAGCAGCGCGCTTGCGCCGGAGCGTACCCCGGAAGAAACGCCTCATGAAAGCAGGCGGGAGATTCACACGCCGCAAAAACGCGGCGGCGAGGACCGAAAACGCCAGCAGATTCCGCTGTCGGCCGTCCTGATCGTCGCGCTGGCGGGCGTTCTGTGCGCGGTGTGCTTCATGTCCCTTTCGCAGATGGCCCATGCGTCCAAGCTGCAAAAGGACATCGTCGCCATGCAAAAGAGCATCGAACAGGAAAAGAAAAACAACATGCTGCTGCGTCAGCAGCTCACCGAGGCGACGGACGGCGAGATGATCCGAAATTACGCCGTCAACAAGCTGGGCATGGTGAAGCCCTCGAGCAAGCAGGTGTTCGAGATCAGCATCACGCAGAAAATACAAGTGAATAATCCGTCAAGCACACAAGAGGACGCTCAAAAGGATAGAATCGATTGGCTCGGCGTGCTCTTGGGACTGCTGAAGTAGCAGCCCCTGCGGAGGGGGAATGCGGCTTGTTATCGCCGGGGATGACTGTACGAAAGCGTCTGATCTGGTTGCTGGTCGGGTTCTGCCTCCTTTTTCTTGCGCTGTGCGGCAGGCTCTTTCAGCTTCAGGT
>JAEXCG010000026.1 GCA_023402355.1 Bacillota bacterium
CACGGCGGTAAACGTCAGCCCCACCTGCCAGGTGATGGACTTGATCGTCAGCGCGAAGCCCGCGCCGCCGGTGTCCATGCCGTCGTTGACCATGGAGAGCAGCTGCACCGGCTGCCCGCCCGTGGAAAAGGGCGTCAGCGCGCTGTAGAGCTGGCCGATCATCACCGTGTGCAGGCTCGAAGAAAGCGGCACCTTGGGGTAGAGGCTCTTCGTGATGCAGTGCAGCAGCAGCGATTCAAACAGCCAGAAGCCGCCCATGCACAGCACGCCGCCCAGCAGCCAGCCCCCGCGGAGCGTGTGCACCCGCTCCACCAGCGCCTTGGGGCCGTTGGACGTGAGCGCCAGCCCCACCAATATCGCAAGCGCGAGGGCGATCGTCGCGATGTTGACGATCTGCCACGCGCGTTTCGTGTTGATTTTCCGCGTAATCTCTCCCCCTCCCGTGTACCCGTTTCGGGGTCGTCTTATTGTAACCGACCGGGATACCTTCGTCAAATGAAAGTTTGATGAGAACGGCGGGCTGTGCCCGCACCCACTTCCGAACGGGCGCTTCTCCGCGTCGGGCTTTCTCCTTCGGGCGCTGTCCGCCCCGCCTTCAAACGTTCGCCGCCACCCCGCGTGGCGGCAGCGTTGCAGAAATATTACCGCTTTGTCGCGATCATGCTGTGGCGATTTTCGCCACGGGATCGCCGCGACATCCGGTAATATTACTGCCCGCTTCCCCCCGCTCCCCCGCCCGTCCGCCAATACTCGCGTCGCACTCATCCGGGGGGAAAGGCGCGCCTATCGCGTGGGCATGTCGCGTTCATCCTGTGGCGAAGTCGAGGCTATTCGGTGGCGGGCCGTTCGCGCAAAACATTGGGTTTTCTGGAAAATTCGCGCTTATTACCCTGCTAATTACATGGAATGATATACATGACATGAATACGGTGCGCGCTCGCCTGGCGCGGCGCGCACGTATTCAAAGGGACGGGGACGCAAAGCGCCCGCGCGATCCTGTAAACGCTTGCGTAACACGTGTAAAGCGTGTTACAATGGATACATTCCCCGCGCGACGCGGGATTGGAAAGGGGCTTTTTTCGTGGCCACGGTCATCTCCATCGCGAACAACAAGGGCGGCGTCGCCAAGACGACCACGAGCGTCAACCTCGGCTGCGGCCTTCGCAAGCTGGGCTGCCGCACCCTGCTCGTGGATATGGACCCGCAGTCCTCCATGACCGTCTACTTCGGGCTGGACCCGCTGACGCTTTCGCGCTCGAGCTACGACGTGCTCATGGGCAAGTGCCCGGCGCGCGAGGCGATCCTGAGCCTGGGCGAGGTGGACCTGCTGCCCGCCTCCATCACCCTCTCCGCGGGCGAGATGGAGCTCTCCTCGCGCATCGGCAGGGAGACCGTCCTGCGCCGGGCGCTCGCCCCCCTCATGGACGACTACGACGCCATCGTCATCGACAACTCGCCCTCGCTGGGCGTGCTCACCGTCAATTCCCTGATGGCTTCCAACGCGGTCGTCGCGCCCTCCGAGCCCAGCTTCCTCGCCCTCAAGGGCCTGGAGATCCTCTTCAGCGTGATCGACCAGGTAAAGGAGCTTTACCCCGAGCTTTCGATGCTGGGGGTGCTCATCACCCAGCTCGACAACCGCACCACCCACCATCGCGAGGCCGCCGAGGCCATCCGCGAGCGCTACCCGGTGTTCGATACCGTCATCCGCCGCTCGGTCAAGTACGCGGACGCCTGTCTTGCGTCCATGTCCATCATGGACTTCGCGCCCGCAAGCCCCCAGGCGGAGGCTTACATGGATTTTTCAAAGGAGGTCGCATCCCGTGCCCGCATCAAGACGTGTATCCCTTAAGGACCGCGAGGAAAGAGAGCTGAACGTGCGCCGCGCGCTGGGCGCGTTCATCACCCAGCCCGAGGAGGCGCAGGCCGCGGCAGCCCTGGAACCGGAGGAAGCGTCTGCAACAGATTTGACGGACGGTTCCTCTAGCTTTGACGAACCCTGGGATACAAAGGATACAGATGTTCCCGATGTTACAGAGCCGAGGGCGTCCGTGGCCGCGGCCGGCCGCGCAAAGCCGGGAAATGCGCCCGCCTCGGGCGGGACCGCGCGGAGCGAGGCTGAGGCGGCGGCCTTGGCCTTTACCGCGCCGGCCGCGGGCCGCGCAAACCGCGCCGGTGCGCCGCGTCGCGATACGAGAAGCGTGAGCGTTTCATCTGTTACAACCGTAACGGATGGAACGGTTGAGCCGGATGGAACAGCCCTGCGCGTCCGCGCGGCGGACCTGCCCGCCTCCTTCATGCTCAAGGGGCGGCGCTTCGACCCGCCCGCCGGGGCGCGCAAGCGGCAGAACTACGCCCTCTCCTCCGAGACGATCAAGCGCATCGCGCTGGCGAGCGCCCACGCGGGGGTCGGCAAGGCGGAGCTGGTGGACGCCGTGCTCTGCGCCGCGCTCCGCGACATCCTGGGCGACGAGTGAAGAGCGTTTCCTCGCGGCGTGAGAGGGCGAGGCCCGTTTTTCGCCGCGTGGGACGTCAAGGGTATGTTACGGATGTATTGAACGTTACACGTGTAAGATATGTAGCGAATGGAACGAAAGTTACGCCTGTAACAGAAGTTACGTCTGCAACCGAAGTTACGTCTTCAATGGTCCCTGCAATACATCCGTGACGCATGCTGCGTTTCGAGACGAGTTTCGCGACAGACGCGCCCTCGTTCGCGAGACGTAAATCTCCGGGCGTTGCTTTGCGGCAGGGTGCAGACGCACTTCAACAAAGGATACGCTTGTAACAAAAGATACATCCGTAACGCAGGTTGTGTTTAGCAGGGAGTTCCGCATAGATGCGGCCCCGCACCTGAGAGGCAGAAGCGTTCAGTGCTTGTTATGTAGCAAGGCCCGATCATTCGTGACATATGGCTCGATAGTTACAGATGAGGCGTAATATACAAATGTATAAGATGATACGGATGTTACATTTGTGCGATGACGGCCCATGAAATCGCGAAAACAAAGGCCATGCAGAAAGAAACCGGCATAGCCAATGGAGCAAGGCTGAAATATTGACAGCATAAATGGGACGCATGTTACAGAGGATAAAGATGATAACGAGGATAAGGATGATAAAGATGATAAAGATGTTACATCCCACATCCGCGTGACGGCGGTTGCGCTAAAGCACAAAGAAGCGACCGTTCTGTACTGGGACGGAATCAGCCGTATCAGTCGTACCAGCCATACCAGTCGTACCAGTCGTACCAGTCGTATCAGTCATACCAACCATCCCAGCGGCTGCGAGGCTGGCGGCGCCACGCCGTCCTGCCGAATGCGCCCGGCATCTGTCGGACAACGCGGATGATGCGGATGATACGAATACCACACAGGATACAAAAGAGACAAAAACAACAAAAGTTACGAATGAAACAAAAGCTACAAATGATACGGGTGTTACAGAAGTAACGCAACGCATCCGCAAGCCCAGATACGAAGGGTGCTTTGGAGCGAGGGAAAAAAACGGCGCGGCAGGAAGCCGCGCCCCAACGGGGGACACGCAGAAAATGGAAAAGATATTGCTCATCGAGGACGACCGGGACATTCAAAGCATCAACACGTTTTTCCTGAAGAGCCGGGGATACGAGGTGCACTGCGCCTATAGCTGCGAGGAGGGGCTCAGCGCCTGCCGGGCCGTCTCGCCGGAGGTCATCGTGCTGGACGTGAACCTGCCGGACGGCACGGGACTGGAGCTCTGCCCGCGCCTCAAGGCGCTGACCTCCTGCCCGATCATCTTTCTGAGCTGCATGGACACGGAGGACGACAAGATCGCGGGCCTGCTCACCGGCGGGGACGACTACATGACCAAGCCCTATTCGGTCAAGGAGCTGGAAGCGCGCATCCGCGTGTGCCTGCGCCGCAGCGCACCGCAGCAAAGCGCCTCGGCCCCGCGCAGCGTGCTCAGCTTCCCGCCGCTTTCGATCGACCTGAGCAGCGAGTGCGCGCTGGTGGGGGAGGAGCGGCTCAACCTGCCGAAGAAGGCCTTCCTCATCCTCTGCTTCCTGGCCAAGCACCCGGGCGAGTGCGTGAGCGCGCAGCAGATTTATGAGGAGGTCTGGGGCCTCAAGAGCATCGGGGATCTGCGCACCGTGCACGTGCACATGTTCAACCTGCGCAAGGTTCTGGATCAGGCGGTGCCCCAGCACGAGTTCGTCCAGACGGCCTGGGGCAAGGGCTACTGCTTCACGCCTCCGGAGGGCCTGGAGGCGCACCGGCAGTAGGCGCGCGTCCGCGCGGCGCGAAGCGCCTTCACCCGAATAAAGCCTCGCGGGGCGAAGTTACGCCGGATGAAGTTTCATGGGACGAAGTTCCGTGGGCGAAGTTCCGTGAGACGAAGCCTCGCGCAGCGAAGTCTCTCGGGCAAAGCCCTACAGGACAAAGTCCCATGAGGCAATGTCTCTTGAGGCAATGTCCCATGGGGCATTGCCCCCGGCTACGGCACATTTTGACAGACAGTATTGAGGGATTGCTCCCTTTCACATGAGGAGAAGGCGGAATGAAACAAAAGGGGAAGCGGGTCAGCCTGGCGGTGCTCCTGCTCTGCGCGCTCCTGTGCGCGCTGCTTTCGGGGCTCGCCTCCCGCCTGAACGCGCGCTCCGTGCGCGAGACGGGCGCGCGGGGAAAGATCGCCCTGTCGGGCGCACGGCCCATCGCGGTGGACGTGCCCGGGGGAGAGGGGGAGACGCTGCTGTCGCTCGACCTGCTGGGCGAGCCGGGGGAGCGCTACGCGCTGTGCGTCTACGCGATGACGGGCGTCGTTCGGGCCGAGCAGGAC
>JAEXCG010000031.1 GCA_023402355.1 Bacillota bacterium
CTCCTTATTCCATATGGTCGCTCAGCTGCACGCTGATCATGCGCGAAACGCCCTTTTCTTCCATCGTCACGCCGTAGAGCGCGTCGCAGCGCTCCATCGTGCCCTTGCGGTGGGTTACGACGACGAACTGGGTATTCTGGGCAAATTCCTTTAAATAGTCCGCATAGTAGGAGATGTTGGCGTCGTCCAACGCCGCCTCGATCTCGTCCAGAATGCAGAACGGCGTCGGCTTGAGGCGGAGCATCGCAAACAGAATGGCGATCGCCGTCAGCGCCCGCTCGCCGCCCGAAAGGAGGCTTAGCATCTGCAGCTTCTTTCCCGGGGGCTGCGCCACGATTTCGATGCCGCAGTTCAGCACGTCTGAGGGGTCCTGCAGCTTGAGCTCCGCCCGCCCGCCGCCGAACAGGCGCGTGAACGTCTCGCCGAAGAAGACGTTGAGCTGGTCGAAGTTTTGCTTGAACTGTCTTTCCATCTTCACGAGCAGCCCTTCGATGATGCCCTGCAGGTCCTCCTGCGCGCGCGTCAGGTCGTCCCGCTGCGCGCTTAAATCGTCGAAACGCTCGCGGCACGCGCGGTAGTCCTCCACCGCGTTGACGTTGACGGAGCCCATCTGGCGAATCTCGGTGCGGATGACGCCGATGCGCTTCTCGCTGCCCGCCAGGTCAAAGTCCTCCGACCTGAATTCCAGCGCGCCCGCGTAGGTCAGCTCGTAGTCCTCCCAGATGCGCTCCTGCATTTGGGAAAGCTCGCTCTGCGCGCGGGATAGCTGCAGCTCCGCGCGGTGGTGCTTGTCCACGTCCTGCGCGACGGATTCGCGCAGCGCGTCCAGCTTTTCCGTGAGCTCGCGAACCGCCTGCTGGCGCTCTTCGCGCCGCTGCTGCGCCCGCGAAAGCGCTTCCTGCGCTTCCTTCAAGCGCTGCTGGCATTCCTGCTGCTCCGCCTCGCCCTGTGAAAGCTGCCTTGCGGCCTCCGCGCGCGTTTGCAGGCGCTCTTCGAGGGCGCGCGCGTTTTCTTCCCTGCGCGCGCGCAGCGTCTGCTGCTCATTTTGAAGCCGCGCGCTGTCGCGGCGCAGGGCTTCGATCTCGCGCTCCAGCGAGGCCAGCTCCACGCGCCGCGCGGTCACCTGCTCGCGCAGGCCGTCCACCAGCGCGCGCGCCTCGCTCTGCGCGAGCGCGAGCTTGGCCGTCTCCTGCTGCATGCGGGCCGTGTCCTGCTGCGCGCCATCCTGGCGCTCGGTCATGCCCGCGAGCTGCTCGCCGATGTCCGCGAGGTTGTCGCTGATCTGCTCGCGCATCGCCTGCGCCTGTCGCATGCGCGCCTCGTGCTGCGAAAGCTCCGTCTGCGCGGAGGCGACGCGCTCCTGCTCGCGCGCGACCGCGATCTCCTCCTGGTGCAGGCGCGAAAAGAGCTCCGAGCGCAGGCGCTTTTCCTCGCTGCGCGACTGCTCGATCGTCTCCAGCTCCCGCCTGATCTCCTCGACCTGCTTCGCGTTCTGCGCGATGAGCGCTTCGTGCTCGGTAATCTCGCGTTCGCGCGAGAGCAGGCTCGTCATGCGCGACTGCGAGCTGCCGCCGGTCATCGAGCCGCCGGAGTGCATGACGTCGCCCTCCAGCGTCACCAGGCGGAACGCCTGCCTACCCCGGCGCATGATCTGAATGCCCGCGTCCAGGTCCTTCGCGATGATCGTGCGGCCCAGCAGGCTCTCCACGACCCCGCGGTACTTTTCGTCGTAGGAAATCAGCTCCGACGCCACGCCCAGACAGCCGGGCATCGACAGCACCTGACGCTCGGCGGGCGAAAGCACGCGGCCGCGCACGCTCGTGAGCGGCAGAAACGTCGCCCGGCCATAGCGGTTCTGGCGCAGGTAGGCGATCATGTCCTTGGCGACGTACTCGTCCTCGGTCACGACGTTTTGCAGCGCCCCGCCGAGCACCGCCTCGATGGCGCGCTCGTATTCCTTGGGCGCGTGAATCAGCGTCGCCACGACGCCGTGCACGCCGCCCTTCTTTTCGCCGTGCAGCAGCACCTGCTTGACCGCGTGCTGATAGCCCTCATAGTCGCGCTCCATCTCGCGCAGCACGCGCAGGCGCGAGGACAGCCCCTGCTGCCTGCCCAAGAGCTCTTGCAGTTGGGTTTTCAGCGCCTCGCCGCGCTCGCCGTGCGCGCGCACCTTGACATCGAGGCGCTCCGCCTCGTCCTGCAAGTCGCGCAGCCCGCCGTCCACGCAGGACAGCGCGTCCTTCGCGGCTGCCAGCGCCGCCAGCAGGCGCGCCTGCTCCGCCTCCATGTCGCCCTTTTGCGAGAGCGATTCCTCCAGCCGCTTTTCCAGCGACTGGCGCATGGTCGTAAGCCGCGTCTGCGTCGTGCGCACGTCCGAAAGGCGGTTCATCGCGTCGATGATCGCCGCCTTGTGCGAGTTGAGCGTCTCCTCCGCTTCCTCCGCGCGCGCCTGCGCCGCGGAAAGCTCCGCTTCCAGCCCGGCGAGCGCTGCCCTTCCCTCGTCCAGCAGGCCGCTGCGGCTGCCCTCGTCGCCGGTGCTGCTTTCAGCCAGCGTGCGCAGGGCCTCCAGGCGCTTGTCCGCCTCGTCGATCTGCGCGCTTAATCGTTCCTCGTCCTGCTGGGCGTGGGCGATTTCCGCGCGCAGCACATTGTTTTCGCCCTCGCGCGCTTCCAGCTCCCGCGTCAGGTCGAGCACCTGCGCGTGCGCGGCGGAGACCTGACGGTCCAGTTCCGAAACCGCCTCTTCCTGACGGACGCGTTCCTGCGTGTTCTCCTGCGTGCGGCGCTCCCCCTCGGCGATCGCCTCCTGCAGGCCGTCGATCGTCTTTTGCAGGGCGTCGATGCGCTCCTTCGCCCGGTCGGAGCGCACGACGAACGCGTTCAGCTCCAGCCCGCGCAGCTCCTCGCGCAGGGCGATGTAGCGCCGCGCCGTCTCGCTTTGCTTTTGCAGAGGCTCGAGCTGCCCCTGCAATTCCTCCAGGATGTCCTCCACGCGCAGCAGGTTCTGGCGCGTGTTCTCCATGCGCCGCTCCGCTTCGTCCTTGCGCACCTTGTACTTGACGATGCCCGCCGCTTCCTCGAACACCTGGCGGCGGTCCTCCGACTTTGCGGAAAGGATTTCGTCGATGCGGCCCTGGCCGATCAGCGAATAGCCCTCCTTGCCGATGCCGGTGTCGCGAAAGAGGTCGATGATGTCGCGCAGGCGGCAGGCCGTCTTGTTGAGCTGATACTCGCTCTCGCCGTTTCGATAGACGCGCCGCGTCACGCACACCTCGGAAAAGTCCACCGGCAGGGCGCGGTCCTCGTTTTCAAATGTAAGCGATACCTCGCAGTAGCCCAGCTTCTTTCGCTTCTCGGTGCCGCCGAAGATGATGTCCTCCATGCGCCCACCGCGCAGGCTGCGCGCGTTCTGCTCGCCCAGCACCCAGCGCACCGCGTCGGATATATTCGATTTGCCGCTGCCGTTCGGCCCGACGATGCCCGTGATCCCCTGGTCGAAGACGATCTCGGTGCGATCGGCGAACGACTTAAAGCCGTAGATCTCCAGTTTTTTCAGCCGCAACCGCGTTCCAACTCCTTATCGCTTTTCCTGCGTCAGGCGTTCCAACGCCTGCTGCGCCGCCTGCTGCTCCGCGCGCTTCTTGCTCACGCCCTCGCCGCGCCCGAGCAGCTCCCCGTCCGCGCGCAGCACCTCCGCTGTGAACACGCGCGCGTGGGGCGGCCCGTCCTCCGCCACGATTTGATAGCGCGGCACGGTCTCGCCCGCCGCCTGCAAAAACTCCTGAAGGCGCGATTTGGCGTCGCGGTCCTCCTCTTCCTCCGGCTCGTAATCGCCCATCATCCGATCCACCAGCGCGGCGGCGGCGTCCATGCCGCCATCCAGATACACGGCCGCCAGCACGGCCTCCATCGCGTCCGCGAGGATCGAGGGCTTTTCCCTCCCGCCGTCCAGCTCCTCGCCGTGATCGAGCAGCAGCGCCGGGCCCAGACCCAACCGCCGCGCCGCCGCGGCCAGCGTCGCCTCGCGCACGAGCAGCGCGCGCCTGCGCGTGAGCTGTCCCTCCTGCATCTGCGGGTAGCGCGCGTACAGCACGCGGCTGACGCAGATTTCAAGCACCGCATCCCCCAAAAACTCCAGACGTTGGTTGTCCGGCACGTGGTGCTGCAGGGCGTACGACGGGTGAGTCAGCGCCTGCGCCAGCAGCTTTTCGTTCCGGAACGCGTAGCAAAGCGCCCGGCTGATCGTCTCCGTATCCATTGCTTCCTCCTCATCATAGGGGAAAGCATCAGCACTGCCGCCCGCCCTGCGGGTCGCACTGCTCATGCTTCCATCTTTCAGACAGCCTGCGGGCGCGGGCAAACGCTGCCCGCGCCCGGGGCCAATCATTCCTTTTTGGCTTCGATGTACTGAACCAGGTCGCCGACCGTCTTGACGGTCGCGATCGCGTCGTCGTCCACGGTGATGTCAAAGTCCTGCTCGATGTCCATGATGAGCATCATCACGTTCGCGCTGTCCGCCTTCAGGTCCTCCTGGAGGCGCGCCTCCGGCGTCACCGCGCTTTCGGGCACCTTGAGCTGACGGACGATCATCTTTTTGAGTTCTTCAAAGACCATGAGAATTTCCCCTTTCAAATTGCTTATTTCTGTTCCTGCTGCGCGTCCTGCGCGAGCACGAGGTTGGTCACCTCGCGCCCGATGATCTCGACCACCCGGCCCTCGACCATCTTGCGCGCCTGACGGATCGCGCAAAAGATCGCGCGCGCGTTGGAATTGCCGTGCGCCTTGACCACCGCGCCCTCCACGCCCAGCAGCGGCGCGCCGCCGACCTCCGTGGAATCCATGGAATGCTTGATCTGCCGAAACACCGGCTTGCAAAGCAGCGCGCCGAGCTTTCCGCGCAGCGAGCCCATCAGGCCGGTCTTGATCATGCCGAACATGGTGCCCGCCATGCCCTCGGTATACTTGAGCACGACGTTGCCGACAAAGCCGTCGCAGGCAAGCACGTCCACCTGACCCGAAAGAATCTCGCGCGCCTCCACGTTGCCCGCGAAATGGTACGGCTGTCCCTTGGCCATAAGCTCGTACGTCTTCTTCGTCAGGTCGTCGCCCTTTTCCGCTTCCTCGCCGATGTTGATGATTCCGACCTGCGGCTCCTTCACGCCCATGACCTTTTCCATGTACACGCTGCCCATCAGGCCGAACTGCACCAGCCATTCCGGGTGGCAGTCCACGTTCGCGCCCGCGTCGATGAGCATCAGCGGCTTCTTGGGCGCGGGCAGCACGGGCGCGAGCGCCGGGCGCTCGATGCCGTCGATGCGGCCGATCTTGAACATCGCGCCCGCCATGATCGCCCCGGTCGAACCCGCGGAGACGAACGCCTCCGCCTCCTTCGCGCGCACGAGGTTCATGCCCACCACCAGCGAGGACTGCGGCTTTTTGCGCAGCGCCATCACGGGGTGCTCGTGCGTGGTGATGACGTCCGGCGCGTCGACGATCTCCAGCCTGTCCGCCACGTCGGCGTACTCGCCCATGCAGGCGCGAATGTCGTCCCTGCGCCCGACGAGGGCGATTTTCACGTCCGGAAAGGCGCGCAGCGCGTCGATCGCGCCCTGCACGTTGACCGCCGGTGCGAGGTCGCCGCCCATCGCATCCACAACAATTTTCATTTTACGTCCCCCATTTTCAAGGTATCGCCCTATTGTATCAAATTTTTCCTCACTCTTCAAGCGTATACCGGGCGCGCGCGCCGCCGATCAGCTTCGGGCGCGCATAGGCCATGACGAGGTTCGCGTGCCCCACGGTGTGAAAGGGCGCCCGCAGCGGAACGGCGACGCGGCGCAGGTGCATGCCGATCAGCGTGTCGCCGATGTCGATGCCCGCGTCCGCCGTGACGCGCTCCACCAAAACGGGGTCCTGCAGCAGGCGGTAATAGGCCGCGCCGCACGATCCGCCCGCCTTTGGGTAAGGAACCGCCATCACCTCTTCCAGTCCGCGAAGCTGTGCCTGCGTCCTCTCGATGACGAGCGCGCGGTTCAGGTGCTCGCAGCACTGCACGCACCCGACGAGACCCTGCGCCGCGCAGGCGCGCAAAAACGCCTCCGCCAGCACCCTGCCCATCTCCGGGTCCGAGTTCTTCCCAATGCGCCCGCCGCAGACCTCGCTCGTCGAACAGCCGAGCACCACGAGGCTTCCCGCGGCCAGACGCCCCTGCTCCGCGAGGTAAGCGACGGCCTCTCCTACTTCCTTTGCGACCTGCGTGCGCAGTTCCTCCGTTTCCATGAAAGACGCTTCCTTTCTCGTTTGCGATAGCGGGGGCGCAGAGGCGCCTCACGCTTTTTAATTCTTTTCTTCCCGCGCGAACGTGTACGCGCCGATGCCCACGGCGATCGCCAGGTTCAGCGAATCGATCGCGTCGCCGTGCGGAATCAGCACGCTCGTACCCATCTGTGCAAACGCATCCGGCAGGCCGGACGCCTCGTTGCCAAAAACCAGCGAATAAGGATACTTGGCCTTGGGCGCGGCCTCATCCAGCGGCACCGCGCCCGTGAGCATGAAGGGGTAGAGCGCATGCTCCGGGAATTCGGCGCGGTACACTTCAAAGTCGTCGTAATGGCGCACGCACATGGAAAAAATCGCGCCCATCGACGCGCGCACCACGCGCGGGTCGAACAAATCCACCGCCGGACGGACGATCGCGAGCTGCCGAAAGCCAAAGCCCAGGCAGGTGCGCAGGATCGTTCCGAGATTGCCGCTGTCGGACGGATGGTGCAGCGCGATGTGCGGCCGCTCCCGGACAAGCGTGCTCTCCCATTTTTCAAAGACCATCGCCGCGTAGCAATTGTCCTTGTGGGCGATGCGGGCGAGCGCGCGATCCGCCGTCTCTATGCGGACGCCGGCCGCCTCGCTCTCCTGCACGAGCCGCCGCACGCCCTCGCTCTTTTCGCCCGCGCTGCTGATCAATAGACGCATACAGCGCTCCGGGCTGGCATGCAGGCACTCCATGGAAGGAAAAATGCCGGGCGCATAGGAATAGGGCAGCGACCGGTCGTATGTTTCGAGCTTCGGCATGTGCGCTTCATCCTTATCATCGTATTGAAGGCAGGCTTCGCCTGCCGCATGAACTCGCGTTTATTGTATCAGAAAAGCGCCCACAGCACAATGGGCGCACAGTCGAAAAACGCGCGTGCTTCACACGGGTCGTCCCCGGACGCAGGCTCTGCGGCAATTTGGACGAAAAGGGGCTGTCAGGCTAAGCCCCAAAAGAGAAAAAAGAAAAAAGTGCGAGAAGGTACTAGCCAACTCGCACTTTTTGTTGTAATTTGAGACTGATAATGAAGCAAACACAACGAGAGCATGATACCGCAAAAGAGCGGAGAATTCAAGTGGTTATGCCGCTCAATTTGGGTCTGAAGCTGCCGGAAGATGATTCGCTGAGCCTGCTAATCGAAATCACGG
>JAEXCG010000137.1 GCA_023402355.1 Bacillota bacterium
GCGAAGATCACCGGCAACGACCCGGAGAGCGGCGACGGCGTCATCGTCACCCCGACGCTGCGCAGCAACTACGGCCGCACGAACAAGGACAATGTCAACGTGCGCACGAGCCCGACCGGCAAGTCGAAGACGATCCTTGCGCTCAACACCTACTTTAAGATCAACAGCTCGATGAGCAGCAACAACTACGTCTGGTACAACATCACCTTCACGGTGGGCGGCTACACCTCCTCCGGCTACATCCGCAGCGATATGGTGTACGTGCTCACCAAGTCCGAGGCGGAGTCGTACCTCGCGGGCAACGTCATCGGCGGCGGTGAACTGGTCGTCAACGGCTACGTTAAGGTCACGGCCGATAACGTCCGGCTGCGCCAAGATGCGGGCACGGATTCCAGCGTGTTGGGCACGGCCAGCAAGGGTTCGGTTTATGCCTACGTCAGTACAAAGAAAGACGGCGACGGCAAGAAGTGGTACGGTCTGAAGATCGGCTCTTGGATTCGTGAGGACTTCGTGACGACGAGCGTAAACGACGATGAAATCAGCAGCGGTGGCACCGGTGGATACCGCACGTTGGTGCTCAACTCCTCCGGCGAAGACGTCAAAGCGCTGCAGCAGGCGCTGCGCAAGCTCGGCTATTACCCGGAGAGCAAGTCGATCACGGGCAACTACGGAACCGGCACGGCAGAGGCGGTGCGCCAGTTCCAGCTCGATCACAACATAACGGCGGACGCCAAGGCCGGACCGAAGACGCAGGCGGCGATTTACGCGAAGCTCAACAGCTCGGCATCGACGACGCCGGCATACGGATTGGACGGAACGGCGTATTTCAACGCGGACTATTTCGCCAGCAAAGAAGCGATTAAGAAAGCGTGGGGCAGCGGCAAGGCGACGCTGTACGACATCAACTCCGGCAAGTCGTGGAACATCGTCCTGCAATCCGCAGGCAACCACTTCGACGTGGAGCCCGCCACGGCGGACGACACGGCGGTCATGTGCGCGGCCTACGGCGTAGGCAGCGCGGCGGAGCTGACGGACGACAACGGTCACTGGAAGCGCCGTCCGGTGCTGCTGACCATCGGCAAGTCGACGTTCTGCGGCTCGATATACGGCGTGGTGCACGGCGCGCAGAAGATCACGAACAACAACTATCCGGGCCAGTTCTGCGTCCATCTGCTGAACAGCAAGACGCACGGTTCGGACCACGTCGACGACGCTCACCAGGCGGCGATCAAGAAAGCTGTCGAGTGGGTCAAGAAGAACAAGACGAACAACGTGGAGCCCGGCAACACGTATCCGGCACCGGCAGCCCAGTAACCTTTCGCGCCCGGCTTGACAAGCCGGGCGCGCTCGCGTTATAATACACCCGATATCAACACGCGATGAAGCAGAAGAGTACCGCACGGGATGCGCCAAGCGAGCCGGCAGAGGGTGAGAGGCCGGCGCGTGAGCGTGGGGGAAGCGGCTGCCGAGCGGCCTGCCTGAACGGAGTAGGGCAGGACGGCGCACCCGCCGTTATGGGGAAGAGAGGGCGCGGCTTTTCGCGCCAATCGGAGTGGTACCGCGAATGTCAGCGCCTGTTCGTCCCCGAACGAGCAGGCGCTTTTCTATTTTGGAAAGGAGCATGTTATCATGAGCGTAAGACCTACGACCTCCAACGAGCTGCGGGCGATGTGGCTCAGGTTCTTTGAATCCAAGGGGCACGCGGTGATCCCCAGCGCCTCCGTCATCCCGGAAAACGACCCGACCGTGCTGTTCACCACCGCGGGCATGCACCCGCTGGTGCCCTACCTACTTGGCTCTAAGCACCCGGCGGGCAATCGCCTTTGCGACGTGCAGAAGTGCATCCGCACCGGCGACATCGACGAGGTGGGCGACGCCTCGCACCTCACCTTCTTTGAGATGCTGGGCAACTGGTCGCTGGGCGACTACTTCAAGAAGGAAGCGATCGCCTGGTCCTGGGAGTTCCTGACGAGCAAGGAATGGCTCGGCCTCGACCCGGACAGGCTCGCCTTTTCCGTGTTCGCGGGGGACGCGGAGCGCGGCATCCCGCGCGACGACGAGGCCGCGAACTACTGGCGCGAAAACGGCGTGAAGGACGACCACATCTTCTTCCTGCCGATGAAGAACAACTGGTGGTGGGGTCCCGGACAGACCGGCCCCTGCGGCCCGGACACGGAGATGTTCATCATCACCGACAAGGAGCCCTGCGGCCCGGACTGCTCGCCCGCCTGCGACTGCGGACGCTACCTGGAAATCTGGAACGACGTGTTCATGCAGTACAATAAAAAGCTGGACGGCGGCGTTGAACCGCTCAAGCAGAAGAACGTCGACACCGGCATGGGCCTGGAGCGCACGATCTGCGTGCTGAACGGCAAGAAGACCGTCTACGACACCGACGCCTTCACGAACATCCTCGCCAAGATCGCGGAGCTCTCGGGCAAGGAATACGGCGCAGACGATAAGATTACGCGCGCTTTCCGCATCATCGCCGACCACATACGCACCGCGACCATGATCCTGGGCGACCCGCGCGGCGTCTCCCCCTCCAACGTCGATCAGGGCTACGTGCTGCGTCGCCTCATCCGCCGCGCCGTGCGCCTTGGCATGGAGCTGGGCATGGGCGAAGGCTTCACCTGCGAGATCGCCGCGGTCATCATCGCGCAGTATCAGGACGTGTACCCGGAGCTCAAGCAAAACGAGGCCTTCGTGCTCGAACAGTTGAAGCTCGAGGAGGCTCGCTTCGCCCGCACGCTGCGCCAGGGCGAAAAGGAGTTCGCGAAGATGGTCTCCCGCATGGAAGGCGGCAAGGTCATCGACGGCGTCAGCGCCTTCAAGCTCTACGACACCTACGGCTTCCCCATCGAGATGACCAAGGAGCTGGCCGCCGAGTACGGCCTGACGGTGGATGAGGAGGGCTTTGCCGCGCGCTTTGAGCAGCACCAGAAGACCAGCCACGCGGGCGCGGAGCAGCGCTTTAAGGGCGGCCTGGCGGACCACAGCGAGCAGACCGCGCGGCTGCACACCGCGACCCACCTGCTGCACGGCGCGCTGCGCAAGGTGCTGGGCGACGAGGTGGCGCAGAAGGGCTCCAACATCACGGCGGAGCGCCTGCGCTTCGACTTCTCCTTCGGCCGCAAGATGACCAAGGAGGAGATCGCCGAGGTAGAAAAGCTGGTGAACGAGGCGATCGCGGCGGACGCGCCCATCGAGATGAAGGAGACGACCGTGGCCGAGGCCAAGGCGGAGGGCGCGATCGGCCTGTTCGAGAGCAAGTACGGCGAAAAGGTGCGCATGTACACCATGGGGCCGTTCTCCAAGGAAATCTGCGGCGGCCCGCACGCGAACCGCACGGGCGAGCTGATCTCGTTCAAGATTCAGAAGGAAGAGTCCTCCTCGGCCGGCGTTCGCCGCATCAAGGCGGTCATCGGGGCGAAGGCGGAATAAAGAAACGGGGCCGGATGCGATCACCCGGCCCCCGTTTTACGCACAAAGGAGAGTTTCATATGCCGATGCTGGACAAACCGCTCCGCGAGTTGGAGCAATACACGGGCGTCAGCCCCCGGCCCGCGGACTTCGACGCCTATTGGCAGCGTGCGCTTGACGAGATGCGCGCGCTGGACACGGATTGCACGCTGACGCCCGCGGAGTTTCAGGTGCCGGGCGTGGCGCAGTGCAGCGAGCTCACGTTTACGGGCGTCGGCGGGGCGCGGGTGCACGCGCGCTTCATGCGGCCGCTGATGTTTTCCGGCAAGCGCCCCGCGGTGCTGATGTTTCACGGTTATAAGGGGAGGGCCGATAGCTGGCGCAGCATGATGGCCTTCGCCGGCGCGGGCTTCGTGGTCGCGGCGATGGACGTGCGCGGTCAGGGCGGCACGTCCGAGGACGCGGCGGGCGCGGGGCTGTCCACGATTTACGGGCAGATCGTGCGCGGGCTGGACGGAGCGCCGGAGGACCTGTTCTACCGCGGCGTCTTTCTGGACACGGCGCAGCTCGCGCGCATCGTGATGGCGATGGACTGCGTGGACGCGGACCGCGTGGGCGCGACGGGCTTCAGCCAGGGCGGCGCGCTGACGCTGGTCTGCGGCGCGTTGGAGCCGCGCGTGCGCGCCCTGGCGGCGCTCGGGCCTTTCCTGTGCGATTACGAACGCGTATGGGAAATGGATCTCGATTTGGACGCCTATCAGGAGCTGCGCGATTACTTCCGCCAGCGCGATCCCCTGCACCGGCGTCACCGCGAGGTGTTCGAGCGCCTGGGCTACATCGACGTACAGCACCTGGCGCCGCGCATTCAGGGCAGGACGCTCATGGGAACGGGCCTGCTGGACAACATCTGCCCGCCCTCCACGCAGTTCGCGGCGTACAACCGCATGGCCTGCGAAAAGGAGCACCTCGTGTTCCCGGATTACAAGCACGAAGTGCCGCGCGAGTGGGACGAGGCCGCCATGCAGTGGATGATGAAGCTGTAACGTCCCAAGAGATGCGGCCCTTGCGACGAACAGGTGAACGACAAAAGACTCTGGCAATCAGGTGAGGTGATTGCCGGAGTCTTTTGTCTTACAGGGAAAAGCGTACCAGACGAGGGCGTCTAAAGCGGATGATATTGACCCGCCATGGGCGCTGCGTCTTTCATCTGCCCAAGGTGATCAGGCCACGTGGGTGTAGTTCTCAATTGCGTTTTTCAGCGCGGTCAGCAGGTCGTTAAGCTCGACAGGCTCCAGAATCGCGCTGCCGATTTCTTCGCCCATGTCCATGATGTATTGCTCGCCGTCCTGCTCAAAGCCGAAAGTAATCATCAGCTCGCTGGCGGGGTCGGTGATCGTAACGGTGCCGTCTCCATTATCGGTCAGGTAACCGATAAAGCTGACAGCCTCCATGGTCGTGTTGTCGCCGAAAAGGGCGATAGCGACGCTCGCGTCCTCATTAATCGCCAGAAGCATCGGAGAGCCGTCCTCGGTCTGGCCCAGATAACCGCCGTAGATCCAGCTTGCGATGGTGTCGTAGTCCAGTTCAAAGACCAGTTGATCCTGAGCCTCCGCCACTCCAGGGGCGGGAACGTCTTCAGCAATGCAGGCAGTAAGGGTCATCGACAGTACCAGTGCCAGAACGAGAGCCATTAGTTTTTTCATGTTCGTTTCTCCTTTGTTTTTGGACTGTTTTGTAAAAACCGCGGTGAAGCGGACTTTACCGATGAGAAGGGAAGAAGAGAACGATCTTCAGGTGTTGAGAGAGGCGATCAGGGCAATTCGGACGTGCGGACAGGACGAAAGCCCATCATGAGCGCGGGGATACGATGAAGCGGCGTCTTAAGCGTTTGGTTATAGGCGTCTTTGGCTTCCTTGCAGGCGAGCAGCTTACTTTTCAGGACGTTCTTAGCCGCCGCATCGTTCGGGCCTCCACGTTCCTGCATGTAAAGTTTCCGGTGCATTTGTACCTGCTTTTCGATTATCTCGAAGCTTTTTCGTTTGACTAAAAGGTCCCGATAGCTGATGCCAAACCACAAAACGATGAAGGCCGTCAGGCAGACGCCTGCTGCGAACCAGCCCAGCATAGCTGCTGTCATAAGCCTCATCCTTTCCCCGTGATTTGCCTAAGCGTATCACATCTTACAGCATAAAACGGATTATCGCATGAACCGTATTTTTTGCCGCACGAACCGTAGTTCCTTTGCTTGAGCGTGTTGTGCGGATGTGCTAAAATGGGGTGGATTACTTTATACTGGGGGACTAGATATGCATCTTGCACTTTGCGATGACGACGTAGATGAGCTGGCGCGCATTTCGGCTTTGCTGGAGGAGTATGGAAGAGAGCGGGGAATCTCCATTTCCTGTGAAGCTTTTTGCAGCGCGCTGGATCTTCTGGAAACGATCAGAAAGCGCACCTTTGACCTGCTGATTCTAGATATATTGATGCCCGGGATGACGGGGATGGAAGCGGCCGGGGAGATACGCCGCCGTGATGCGCAGTTGCCCATCGTCTTTTTGACGTCCTCTCGCGAGTTTGCGGTGGAGAGCTATCGCGTAAAGGCGGACGATTACATTCTCAAACCAGCGGATCGTCTGGAAATTTTCGCGGTTTTGGAAAGGCAGGCGAGGAAGGCCTATCGGGAAGAAACGTTCATTTTGCTCAAAACCTCCAGCGGGGTATTGAAACTTTTGCTTTCGCAAATCGTTTGCGTGGAAGTATTGAACCGCACGGTTCGTTTCACGCTGACGGAGGGCGCCGTGCACGAAGCCTACGGCTATCTGGCCGAATATGAAAAAAAGCTGCTTGCCGATCCGGCTTTTTTCAAGCCGCACCGTGCCTACATTGTAAATTTGGGATGGATGACGGGGCTGAGTAAAGCTGGATTTACGACCGTTGCGGGCGAAACCATTCCCGTAGCCCGCGACACGTTTGCGAAAGCGAAAACGGCCTATATGAGCTATCTTCTTTCCGGCAGCGCGGGGGGCGATTTGCCGTGTTAGAAGCTGCGCTTGGGATAATCCGATATGGTTTTGCCTTGCTGTTTGGCGTGCTGGTCTCGGTTTTGCTTGCAAATGTGCCCGATACGAAAAAAAACAGGACGCTCATTTTCCTGTTTTCGGGGTTCTCCATCATCGTGCAGGTCATCTGCTGGCGCAGGTTCGGGCTGGAAATCACGTCGCAGCTCTATCCGTTCATCGTGCACCTGCCGCTCGTCCTTTTTCTGGCTTTTTGCTTAAAGCGCCCCTGGCTCGTCTGTGTAACCAGTGTTTTAACCGCTTATTTGTGCTGCCAGGCGCCTCGGTGGGTTGGGTTTCTGGTGGGAACGCTCTTCCAATGCGCTCTTGCCGACCATTTGGGGTACATCGGCGCCGTGGTGGGCACAGGCTTTATCCTGTTTCAATACGTGATCGAACCCACGCGCCGGTTGATGGAAAAATCAACTCGGTCCTGTCTGCTCTTTGCGGCCATGCCGCTCATGTATTATCTGTTTGATTATGCGACCACCATTTATACGGATTTGCTTTATTCCGGTTCGCACAGCGCCGTGCAGTTTATGCCCTCGGTGGTCAGCATATTCTATTTTGTTTTCGTCCTCCTCTACTACGGAGAAATGCAAAAACACGTCAACGCCCAGAGGGATCAGGCGCTGTTTGCGCGCCAACTGCAGCAGGCGAAGGGCGAACTCGAAAACATGAGGCAAATGCAGGAAACGGCCGCAATCTACCGGCACGACATGCGGCATCACTTCTCCCTGATCGGCACTTTGGCCGCCCGGGGAGAAGTGAAAAAGATCCAAGAATACCTCGCCGAGGCTGAGGCGGATATAGAGGCGATTACCCCCGTTCGTTACTGCGAGAACGAAACCGTAAACCTGATTTTGTCCTTTTTCGCCGCGCAGGCGAAAAAACGAGGTGTTACCCTGTGCCCGGACGTCGCGCTGCCGGCGGAGCTGCCGATAGGCGAGACGGAACTATGCTCGCTCCTTTCCAATGCGCTGGAAAACGCTGTCGCAGCCGCTGCGCAGATGAAGGATCAGAGGCTGCGCAAGGTATATGTCTGCGCGCTCGTAAAGGACGGCAAGCTGGTCGTTTCAACCGAGAATTCCTATGTCGGCGTGGTTGATATGGATGGAGAATTGCCTGTGTCCGCGCGGGCAGATGAAGGGCACGGCTTTGGCGTTAAGAGTATCGCCGCGATTGTAGAGCGCCATGGGGGACTGTATTCCTTTACGGCGGATAACGGAATCTTTGTTCTGCGGCTCCTGCTCCCCCTGCGGGGAGATCAATAGCCCTGCGGACGGCCCATTCGGTCAAGTGACGGCACTTAAAGCGGTTTTGCCGCTCATTCCCGCACGCGGTTTTCCGAACGCAGCGCGTGCAGGTGCGACAAGGTGCGCTTGCGCACGCCATAGACCAGCGCAAAGATGCCCAGCGTAAGCAGCGCGCACAGGAGGTTGATGACGCTGCCGATCGAGAGGAAGATTACAAAGTTGAAAAGAGAGGGAAAGCCCACCATAAAGAGCAGGGGCGTATAGAACTCCACGAGCTTTTGCAGGTGGCGCACCTTGGAGGCGTTGTCGCTGTACAGGTCGAACGCGCCCTCGGATGCCCTGCGGCGCAGGTACACCCAGTTCATCCAGCGATCCACGTATTCGATGCCGGATTCCTGCAAAAAGTCGAGGTATTCCCGTTGCTGCTCCGCGCTGCCGTCCAGCAGATCGATGCGGTAGATGTATTCGCCGGGCTCGCAGTCCTCAAACGTGTAACGCCAGAGAAAATAGCCCGTGAGCGCCCGGCCGCGTTTCGCCTGATCGTTCAAAAAGAGCTCTTCCTTCTCCGCGTCCATATAGTAGTGAAACTCATGCGTCCTCATCTTTTTTTCCTCCCAAAACGGCGATGCCGTTGTGATAAAGCTCCCCCAGCCGCTCGACCTCCGCGGCGAGCGCGTCTCGCCCCAAGGACGTCAGCCGGTATTCCTTGCGCCGGGCGTCGCCCGAGGCGCAGGGCTCGATCCACCCCTTGGCGAGCAGGGAGCTGATCGCCCCGTACAGCGTGCCCGCGCCCAACGCGACGCGCCCGTGGCTAAACCCCTTCACCCGCTGCATGACGCCGTAGCCGTGCAGCGGCGTGTCCAGCGCGAGCAGGATGTAGTACACCGCCTCGGTCAGCGCGCCTTTTTCATCCATCGTGCCTTCCTCCTAAACTATATCGTATAACGATATATCGCTTGACGAACTAATTATATCGCGCGACGATATAGTTGTCAAGCAAAAGCGGCGCGGAAATATCTTCCACGCCGCAAAGCTGCGCTGTTTATTCTTTTTTGAGGGACATCTTCGACTCGTAATAGCGCCGGACGACGCCAAAGGCGAGCTTGCGCGTCCTGTGGTCGTCCGCGATCAGGCCCTTGCGGTTGAAGCCTTCCTGAACGGCATTCAGGCGGATGGGCGAGCGGAAGTCGTAGAGAATCCAGGGAAAGAAACCCTGTAGACGCCCCTCCGCGATTTCGAGCTGCTTTTCGTAGACCTTTGCCTGATGTTCCTCGGCGTAGAGCTCCTCGTCGCCGCCGTGCAGGCCCGCCTTCGCGCCCGCGCCCGTTTCGCTGATGATAAGCGGCTTTTCGAGGCGCGTGTTGCGGAGGATTTCCGCAAGCGGCGCGTAGTCGCGATAGTACCAGCCGTAGTATTCATTGAAGGCGACGACGTCCACCACCTCGGCCAGCCGGTCGCACACGCGCATTTCGTCCACGTTGACGAGGCAGGCGGCGGTCGTCAGCCGCGTCGGGTCCAGCTTTCGGCACAGGCGCACGAGCCCGGCCATGAAGTCGAAGCGCTCCTGCGTGTCCGGGTTTTCGTTGCCCACGCTCCAGAGGATCACGCTGGCGCGGTTTCGGTCGCGCAAGATCAGCTCCTCCATCTGGCGCCGGGCGCAGGCCTCGGTCTGCGCGTCGGAAAAGGCGATGGCCCAGTAGACGGGGATTTCCTCCCACAGCAGCATGCCCAGCTCGTCCGCGAGGCGCGCCATCTGTTCGCTGTGCGGGTAGTGCGTCAGGCGCATCGCGTTGCAGCCCAGCGCCTTGGCGTCCAGAATGGCCTGTCTTGCCTCCGCCTCGGTCAGCGTGCGCCCCTTGCCGGGCGCTTCCTCGTGGCAGCAGACGCCGCGCAGGAAAATTTCCTCGCCGTTGAGCAGGATGCGCCGCCCCCGCGTCTCAATGCGCCGAAAGCCCACGCGGTCCTGTACCCGGTCGCCCTCGCAGGCGACGACGGCGTCGTAGAGCACGGGCGCGTCGGGCGACCAGCGCCTGGGACGAGCCTCGAGCTGTCCGCAGGCCGTGCCGTCCGGCGCGGCGATGAGCGCTGCGCGCTCGCCGAGCTCCGGCAGGGAAACCTCGACGCGCTCGCCGCCGCGCGCGCCGGACAGCCGGACGCGCACGTCGATCCGCTCGGCCGAATCGGGGCTCAGGGCAAAAAACGCGTCCTGTATGAACAGGGCGGGCACGCGCAGCAGCGACACCTCGCGCGTCAGGCCGCCGTAGTTGAACCAGTCGTAGTTGAGCGAGGGCACCTGCCGGGCGTCGCGCGCGTCGTCCACCTGGAGAATCAGGCGGTTATGGGGGCGCAGCGCGTCCGTCAGCTCCACGCAAAACGGCGTAAAGCCGCCCTCGTGGCGCGCGAGGAGCCTGCCGTTCAGGAACACGCGGCAGGCGTAGTTGGCCGCGCCCACGCGCAGGAACGCGCGCTCGCCGTGCGCTTGAGGGACGTAATCGAACGTGCGGGCGTAGACGGCCGCGCCCTCGTAGAGCGCGTAGCGCTCGTCCTGACAGTTCCAGCAGCCGGGCACCTGCACGGTGGGCCAGGCCTCCAGGTCGAAATCCACGGGCGTGGGGCGGCCCTCGGCGTCGCGAGTCTTTTCCTCAAAGAAGCGCTTGCGCAGGCAGGTGTTGTAGGGGTCGGGCGTGAAATGCCACGGACCGGAGAGGCTTTCCTGCGCCCGGTCGAAGGGCTGAAGCGCCCCGACGGGGTCCACGGGCGGGATGTCGAATTCGGAAATCGGGTCGAGGCTCAGGAGCGTTCCGTAGTCTTCCTGCATGCGGTTCATGAGACGTCACCTTCCTATGTTTCCGCATTATAGGGCGCGCGCGGGCGCTTGTCAACCGCGCCGCGGTTGCGGTAGCGGGCGGCTTTGAGTATAATGATACGAAGAAGCGTACGAGCGGGAAGGGGCCGATTTCAGAGAGGCCCGCGGCGATAAACGGACAAGCCGTCCGCCGGACGGCCAAGCGGATGCATCGCCCCGGTGAGGGCGCGGCCTCCACGCGAAAGGGGAGGATGAACATGGAAAGAAACGACGTGCTGAGCGTCTATGGAACGGACGCCCGGCAGATGGCGCGCGCCATTTTGGAGGCGGCGAAAATCGAGGAGCTGATCGGCCGGAAGGAGGCCCGCATCGCGCTCAAGCCCAACCTGGTGACGGCGCGGCCCGCGCAGGACGGGGGCACCACCCATCCGCTGCTGCTGGCGGGCGTCATCGAATACCTGCAGGAAAAGGGCTTTCGCCGCATTCAAATCGTGGAAGGCTCCTGGGTGGGCGACCGCACGCAGGAGGCGTTCGACGTCTGCGGCTACCGCGCCCTGAGCGAGCGCTACGGCGTGCCGCTCGTGAACACGCAGAAGGACGGCTCGCACGCGGTGGACGCGGTGGACATGCGGCTTAACGTGTGCGACTGCCTGCGGGAGATCGACTTTCTCATCAACGTGCCCGTGCTCAAGGGGCACTGCCAGACGGGCGTGACCTGCGCGCTCAAGAACATGAAGGGCCTGATCCCCAACAGCGAGAAGCGGCGGTTTCACACGATGGGGCTCATGAAGCCCATCGCGCACCTGAACGCGGCGATTCGGCAGGACTTCGTGCTGGTGGACGCGATCTGCGGCGACCTGAACTTCGAGGAGGGCGGGAACCCCGTGCCGCGCGGGCAGGCGCTGGGCTTTCGCGACCCGGTGCTCTGCGACGCCTGGGCCTGCGAGGCGCTGGGCTACGCGATATCGGACGTGCCCTACGTCGGCATGGCGCAGGCGCTGGGCGTGGGCAGCGCGGACGTGCAAAGCGCCCGCGTGCTGGAACTGAACCGCCCGCAGCGCCGCGAGAGCATTGCGCGAGGGACGCGCCGCGTCGCGCAGCTTAGCCGCTGCGTGCGGGAAAAGGACGCGTGCAGCGCCTGTTACGCCAGCCTGATCTACGCGCTCGAGCGCCTCGACGCGGAGGGCCTCCCCGCGCCCCGGGAGGTCTGCATCGGTCAGGGCTTTCGCGGGCAGCAGGGCGGGCTGGGCGTGGGGCAGTGCGCCTGCGGCTTTGCGCGCTTCGTGCCGGGCTGCCCGCCGCGCGCGTCGGACGTGCTCGCCTTTTTGAAGACGCAGGCGGGGGAGGCGTAAAGCATGCGCATTTTGATCGACGCGGACGGCTGCCCGGTGGTGAGCGCCTGCGTGACCTGCGCCAGGCGGTTTGACGTGCCGGCGGTCATCCTCTGCGACGAAGCGCACGCCATCGAGCGCGAGGGCGCGCAGACGATCACCGTCTCCAAGGGCGCGGACAGCGTGGACTTTCATCTGGTGAACATGGCGCAGCCCGGCGACGTGGTGGTCACGCAGGATTACGGGCTCGCGGCCATGGCGCTCGCCCGCCGCGCGCGGGCGCTGAACCAGAACGGCATGGAGTACACGAAGGAAAACATCGACGGACTGCTGCTCGCCCGGCACACCGCGCGCAGGATTCGCAGCGGCGGCGGGCGGCTTAAGGGGCCCCGCAAGCGCACCCGCGCGGAGGACGAGGCGTTTGCGCGCGCGCTCGAGGCAATCCTGAAAGAGGAGCAAAACCGATAAACGGAGCGGCCTTCGCATGGAAGGCCGCTCCGCAGCGTGCCGGCAAGGTGACATGGGCCGCTTTGCCGAGATTACGGGTGATTTTTTCGCTTTGCAAAACTGCGCTTTGTTCCGGGAAAAGCCCCGACTACGAAGAGCAAAGCGACTTGGCGCGAGGCATGCGCTCCGTATGAAACGATGGGAACGCTGCTGCCCGGCTCAGCCGATTCCGCCGTAGAGGATGCCCAGGATGAAGACGACGACGGCCAGCGGCACGTAGACGAAGCGCGCCATCGGGCCGAAGAGCCTGCCCAGCGGGCGGGCGCGGCCGGTCTCCAGCTCCCGGCGAATTTCGCGGTAGCCCAGCACGTAGTAGATGGAGACGGCCCCCAGCACCGCGCCGAACGGCACGACGATGATGGTGATGAAGTCCATCCAGCGGCCGACGTCCGGCTCCGCCTCGAGGAACAGGCCGACCAGCAGCGCGATGCCGCCGCACAGCAGCACGGCCGTCCGGCGGGGCAGGTGAAAGCGCGTCTGCCAGGATTCCGAGACCGCCTCGAACATGTTGATGAGGCTGGTAATGCCCGCGAAGGCGACGGAGAGGAAGAACAGCGCCGCGAAGAGGCGGCCCATGGGCATCTGGCGGAAGATGTTCGGCAGGGTGATGAACATCAGGGGCGGGCCCGCGTTCGGTTCGATGCCGAACGCGAACACCGCGGGCATGATCGCGAGCGCCGCGAGCATGGCGGCCAGCGTGTCGAACACGGCGGTGCGCACGGAGGCGGCGGGAATGTCCTCGGACTTGGAGAGATACGTGCCGTAGACGATCATGCCCGAGCCCGTGATGGAGAGCGAAAAGAACGCCTGCCCCATGGCCATGACCCAGGTGTCGACCTTGAGCAGGTCCTCCCAGTGCGGGGTGAAGAGGAAGCGGTAGCCCTCCGCCGCGCCCGGCAGGAAGGCGACGCGCACGGCGAGGACGGCGAACAGGATGAAGAAGGCGGGCATCAGCACCTTGTTGATGCGCTCGATGCCCTTGGTGGCCCCCAGCATCAGGATCGCGCAGGAGAGCGCGACCACCAGCGCGTGCCAGGGGACGCTGCCGAAGCTGCCCGTGGCCTCGCTGAAAAAGCGCGCGGCGTCCTCGGTGAGGATGGCGCCGGAGAGAGAGCCCGCAAACGCGCGCACCACCCAGCCGACGATGATCGCGTAGCCGATGGCGATGCCCAGCGAGCCCAGCAGCGGAATCCAGCCCAGGACGTAGCCCGTCTTGCCCCGGCCGACGCGGTTCCAGCAGTATTCGTACGCGCCCAGCGTGCCGGTCTTCGCGCGCCGCCCGATCGCGAACTCCGCGGAGAGCCCGACGAAGCCGAACAGCGCCACGAACAGCACGTAAGGAATCAGGAATGCGCCGCCGCCGTATTGGCCCACGCGGTAGGGGAACATCCAAATGTTGCCCATGCCCACGGCGGAGCCGACGCAGGCGAGCACGAAGCCCGCGCCCGAGCGGAAGCCGCCGTTGGCGTGCACGGAATCGGCGGGAGCCGACCTTCTTTTGTCGTTCATCGATGTGTACCTGCCCCTTCTTTTGTCTGCTCTTATACTACCCGATGAACGCGCAAAGGTCAAGGCCCACGCGTTTCCAGCTCGGTTTAAGCCCTGCGGGCGGCGATTCGCTCCACGCTTTCAAGCAGCAGGTCGACGTCCCGCTCCGCGTTGAAGGGGCCGGGGCTCGCGCGCACCGCGCCCGTCTCCAGCGTACCCAGCATCTGGTGCGCGCCGGGGGCGCAGTGCAGTCCCCCGCGCACGGCGACGTTGTCCGCGTTCAGCGCGTCGGCCACCTCGCCCGAGGCCATGCCCTCCACGTTGAAGGCGGCAAGCAGGCTGCCCGGCGGCGAGTAGAGGCGCACGCCCGGAATCTGCCGAAGCCCGCCGAGGAGCCTCGCGCACAGCGTCCGGTGGTGCGCCTCGATTTCCTCCCGGTGCTGGCGCACGAAGCGGATGCCCGCCGCGAGCCCCGCGATGCCGGGCAGGTTGAGCGTGCCGCTCTCGAAGCGGTCGGGCATATCCTCGGGCTGGAACATGCTTTCCGACACGCTGCCCGTGCCGCCCTGCCGCAGGGGATAGACGCTGAGCCCCTCGCGAATGTAGAGGCCGCCGGTGCCGTGCGGGCCGAGCAGCCCCTTGTGGCCGGGAAAGGCGAGCATGTCCGCGCCCAGCGCCGCGGGCGAGACGGGCACGTGCCCCAGGCTCTGCGCCGCGTCCACGAGCAGCGTCACGTTGCGGCGGCGGCAGACGCCCGCGATGCGCCGCACGTCCTGCACGACGCCCGTGACGTTGCTGGCGTGGGTGAGCACCATCAGGCGCGTCCTCGGCGTGAAGGCGGCAAGCGCCGTTTCGGGCGTGACGCGCCCGTCCGCTCCGGGCCGCACGAGGGTCAGCGTGATCACGCCCATGCGCGTAAGCTCGCTCAAGGGACGCAGCACGGAGTTGTGCTCCAGCAGCGTGGAAACCACGTGGTCGCCCGGCTGTACGAAGCCGTGAATGGCCGTGTTCAGCGCGTCCGTGCAGTTTTGGCAAAACACGATGCGCGAGGGGTCCTCGACGCCCAGAAAGTCGGCCAGCTGCTCGCGGCAGCCCCAGACGATGCGCCCCGCGCAAAGGGAGAGACGGTGGCCGGAGCGCCCGGGGTTTGCGCCCGCCTGATTCAGCGCGTCGCTCATGGCCGCCGCCACCTGCGGCGCTTTGGGAAAGCTGGTCGCCGCGTTGTCCAGATAAATCACGAATGCTTCCTCCTGTGCGTTCGTCACGCAGCGACGCCGCGCGCAATACAGTATATTAGGCGCGCGGCGCATGATGACAAACGGGCCGTGCGGACAAGGCATGTGGATGAAGGAGGAAATGGGCATGGACGAAGAGGTATTCGGCATCGCGGCGTTCCGTTCGCGCCAGCAGGTGCTTCGCTTCGAGGGGGCGCTGCGGCGCGCGGGCATCCGCACGCAGGTCGTCGCTACGCCGCACGACGTGGCCATCGGCTGCGGGCTCTCGGTGCGCTTTGAGACGCAGGACACCAACGCGGTGCTGGACGTCTACAACAAGACGCGGCCGGGCAACCTGATCGGGTTTTATCACGTGGACCGGAGCGCGGGCGGCAGGCCGGGGCTGTACCCCATCTACCGGCGCGAGGGTTGAAAAGGCGCGAAAAAGCGCGTATAATGGGGAAAAAGGCGTAGAGGAGTTTCCCGATGGATCAGGAAAAGAACCAGGCGATATTGCAGGAGCTTTCGCGGCTGTATCCGGACGCCAAGGCGGCGCTGCACTTTCAAAACCCCTATCAGATGCTGGTGGCGACGGTGCTCTCCGCCCAGTGCACGGACGTCAAGGTCAACAAGGTGACGCCCGCGCTCTTTGCCGCCTACCCCGACCCCGCGCGCCTGGCGGCGGCCGAGCCGGAGGACGTCGAGCCCTACATCCAGTCCTGCGGCATCTACCACAACAAGGCGCGGAACCTAGTGCTGGCCGCGCGGGAAATCGTGAAGCAGTACGGCGGCGAGGTGCCAAACGACTTTGAGGCGCTGCAGCGCCTGCCCGGCGTCGGACGCAAGACGGCGAACGTCGTGATGGCCAACGCCTTCGGCGCGGACGCCATCGCCGTGGATACGCACGTGTTCCGCGTCTCCAACCGCCTCGGCCTCGCCCACGCGGACGACGTGCTGAAGACCGAGCTGCAGCTTCAGGAGGCCATCCCCAAGCACCTGTGGTCCACGGCCCACCACTGGCTGATCTACCACGGCAGGCAGGTCTGCGCCTCCCGCAAGCCGGCCTGCGAGCGGTGCACGCTGAGGGCGCTTTGCGATTACGCCGTGGCGCAGGACGCGCCGGAGGAAAAAGCGGAATAAGGATACGTCCGAAGGCGAGAGCCTTCGGGCTTTTTCTTTTTCTGGAAAAGGACGGGGCGGAAACCGAAATCCGGAGGAAAAGCGCAGATCGCCAGCCTTGCGCGGAGGCACCAGCGGGTATCCCGCGTGTGCAAAATGAGCTCATCCCCTCATCATGAGCGGTGGATGTGTAAAAGTCTGTTGCGATTTTTGCCCTTCCCCCTGTCCCATACCGGTTTTCTATGGTATAATAGATTGCTTCTAAGCCAATATTTGTTTTAGCCCCAATACGCACCATGGAGGAACACATGTCTCTTTTCGTAGATAAAGTCAAGATCACCGCCAAGGCCGGCAACGGCGGCGACGGCGCGGTGGCCTTTCACCGCGAAAAATACGTGCAGAACGGCGGGCCGGACGGCGGCGACGGCGGGCACGGCGGCAACATCGTGCTGCTGGCCGACCCGAACATGCACACGCTGATGGACTTCCGCTTTAAGCGCAAGTACGCGGCAGCCTCCGGCGAAAACGGCTCGGGCCGCCTTTGCAAGGGCAAGAGCGGCGAGGACCTCGTCATCAAGGTGCCGGTGGGCACGATCGTGCGCGCGAGCGCGACCGGCAAGCTCTGCGCGGACATGCACGAGGCGGGCCAGCGGCACATCCTGCTGCACGGCGGGCGCGGCGGCTGGGGCAACAGCCACTTCGCCACCTCCACCCGGCAGGCCCCCAACTTCGCCAAGCCCGGGCAGAAGTGCGAGATTTACGAGTTCGAGCTGGAGCTCAAGTCCATCGCGGACGTGGGCCTCGTCGGCTATCCGAACGTCGGCAAGTCCACCATCCTCTCCGTCGTCACCTCGGCCAAGCCCAAGATCGCCAACTATCACTTCACCACCCTGACGCCGAACCTGGGCATCGTGCGCCATCGCGGCGAGGACTTCGTCATGGCGGACATCCCCGGACTGGTGGAGGGCGCGCACGCGGGCGTCGGCCTGGGCCACGCGTTTTTGCGCCACGTGGAGCGCACGCGGCTGCTGGTGCACGTCGTGGACGTCTCCGGCAGCGAGGGGCGCGACCCGGTGGAGGATTTTGAGCACATCTGCGACGAGCTGGCCTGCTACGGCGCGCTGGCCGACCGACCGCAGATCGTCGCCGCCAACAAGGTCGACCTGCCGGGCGCGGAGGAAAACCTCGAAAAGCTGCGCGCGCATTTGAAGCACACGGACGTGGAGGTCTATCCCGTTTCGGCGGCGACGCATCAGGGCTTTGACGCGCTGCTGGACGCCGTCGCGCGCGTGCTGCCGACGCTTCCGCCCATCGAGGTGTACGAGGAGGAGCCCGAGGCCGTGGAGACGGCGGACGAGCGCGCGCCGTTCACCGTGCGGCGCGAAAACGAGCTGTACGTCGTGGAGGGCCCGAGCGTCGAGCGGCTGATCGATTCGGTCAACTTCGACGACGAGGAATCCATGAGCTGGTTCCACCGCACGCTCCGGCGCACGGGCGTCATCGACGCGCTGCGCGAAAAGGGCGCGGGCGAGGGCGACACCGTCGCCATCGGGGATATGGAATTCGACTTTGTAGAGTAAGAATAAGAGGAGAAAAAAACAGATGACAAGCAAGCAGCGGGCCATGCTCCGTTCCATGGCCAACACCATGCAGCCCATCCTGCACGTGGGCAAGGAAGGCGTGACGCCGAACATCGTGCAGCAGGCGTGGGAGGCGCTGGAGGCGCGCGAGCTCATCAAGGGCACGGTGCTGGAAACGTCGCCCCAGAGCGCGCGGGAGGTCATCGCGGAGCTGTGCGAGAAGACGCACGCCGAGCCCGTGCAGTGCATCGGCAGCAAGTTCGTGATCTACCGCCCGGCAAGCAAGGACCCCAAGATCGTGCTCGAATGAGAAATTCAGGTCCGGCATGCGCACAGCGCGTGCCGGGCTTTTTTCGCCTAAGCGCAGCGAAATACAAATCTTTTGTGCAGCCTTGACATGGAAGAAAATGTGTGTAACAATAAGGCAAAATACAAAGGAGGGTGTGTAATGAAAAAGCGATGTGTCAGGTGCAGGCTGGAGTACCCGGAGGAAGAGACGGAATGCGAAATCTGCCGCCTGCCGCTCGTGCCGGTGGAGGAAGAGGCGCCGAAGGAAGAACCCGAACAGGATGCGCAGGGCGAGCCGAAGCCCGAGGCGGCGGGGGAACCGCCAAAGACGCAAGGCCGGGGTGCGCCCTATTATGCGCCTTTCGTGTCGTTCTTCAAAAGTGCCTATGTGGTGCTGGCTTGGATTTTAATCGGTATCTTCTTCCTCATATCCGTTTTCTCGGGCGGAACTTCGGGTTTGGGAATTTTTTCGCTTATCATCACGCTGATGACCTTGCTGGTGCCTGCCCTCGTCGCCGTCGGAATGATGGCGCAGGGCCATATACTTGGACTGATGCTGGATACGAATCGCAAACTGTCTGAGGGCGGCGAAGAGCTTTCCAAGCCATATGAAAGCCGCGTATTGCGATTTGTGTGCGTGGTCTATCCGATTATCGGCGGATTGTCTATCGTGTTGGGCGTGTTATACGCACTTGTGACGTGGATGTCGAAAGATTCCACTCTGGCGCCCCTGGGGATCACTGCCGCTATTTCCGGGGTTTTTATGCTTTTGGAAAGCCAAAAAATCGGCCTGCTGATGGACAGCAACCGCAAGGCGATACGCTGAAGAGCGCTTATGCGAGCGCAAGATCGCAAAGCGCCGGAACCTCCGCTCTGGAGATTCCGGCGCTTTTTTATTGTTTTCCTACTTTAACCCAATATTGCCGCCGTGTGCGAAAACCACGGGTCTCGCCGCCGCCTTTAGATCACTTCCAGCGCGTTGCGGTCGGGGAGCGCGGGGAAGGGGATGGAGGGGAGGTCCTGATACCAGAATACGACGGAGGCGATGTCGTCCTGCAGGGGCAGGTAGCGGCCGTGGCTGCGCCAGCCGAGCGCCTGAATCGTCACGCGCAGGCACTTTTCAAAGCGCACCGGGTCGGTGATGTGCCAGCGGTAGAGGCCAAAGCGCTGCTGCGAGCGGTACAGCCCGTCCGGCTCGATCACCTGCGGCATGCCGCTGTAGGGGGTGGAGAACGCCTCGTAGCGGTGCGTCTTCTGATTTTCAAAGTTATAGGAACCGCAGAAATAGTCCTCCGTGCCGGTGCCGCAGATGGTGGGCGCGTCGGTGTCGGCGTCGATGTAGAACTTGATCTCGCCCTCGCCCCACCAGTTGCAGCTATTGACGCCCCAGCACATGTAGACGCCCACGTACTGGCCGCGTCCCTCGATGCCGTCCACGAGGGTATACACGTCCTTGTAGGGCAGCGGGTTCACGCGGCGGAACTGTGCGTGGAAGTAGGCGACGTTTTCCGGCAGCTCCGTCAGGGTGTAATCCACCTGATAGTAGAGCACCATGTCGTCCACCGAGCGGTTTTCCAGGGTGATGCGGCAGCGCTTTTTAAAGGGCATCTTCCAGTAGCAGTTGAAGGCCGAACCGGGGTTGACGCAGACCGCCAGCGAGGTCACGGGCGCGTACTGTCCCCAGCCGCAGGCGAAGAAGTCGCCGACCGGGCATTCGACGCTGGGCTGCTCCTGGTCGTCCCAATAGAAGCGCAGGATGGAATCGCGCCACGCGCCCGTCGGCGTCATCCAGATGTGGTCGATCGTGCCGGGCCCCTCGATGTTTCCGATTTCATAGGTCGTTCCGGCCTTGATGACGACGAAGGGGTTGACCTTCCAGCCCGTGCCCAGCTCGCGCGCCGCCTCGCGGGCGCTGCCCTGCTCCAGCGGGCAGAGGGCTCCGCCGCCGGGCGCGCCGTCCTTGTTTTCCGGGGAGAGGGAGCGGGACTTGGCGTTGGTCAAAAGGGCGAGGTCGGACAGACCGCCGCCCAGCGGGTTTGCGTATTGCATTGCTGAATTCCTCCTTTAATCCATGGCACCTGGCCTACTGCAATCAGTATAGCAGGCTGCTGCCGTTCTTCATAGAGACGCTTTTTTCATGTATACGAATTGTCCGGTCAAAGCGCTGATAAGCGAAAATTGCTAACGCGTTGAAACGGTATATGCCGCACTAAAAGGAGGCTTTTTGACAGAAAATGACGCGAAAAAGATGACGAAACCTGTTGAAATGGGATCATTTTGGCCCTTTACACGCGGATGAAAAGCCACTATCCTTTAAAGCACGGAAACCGCCGCGGAGCGCGCCCGCAGCGGACGAATGCAGCATGGCACATCGTGACGAAAGGGGTATTCATCGTATGAAGAAATTGCTCGCCCTTCTGCTCGCCCTAACGCTGACGCTCGGCGCGGCGGCCGCCCTGGCGGAGCCGGAGGCCTACACGCTCCCTTTGAGCGAGGAGACCGTGACCTTTACCTATTGGAAACCGACGCACACAAACGCCCGGCAACTGATGACCGACTACAACGATAATGAAATTTATCAAGAGCTGGAAAGGCGCACCAATGTCCATATCGAGTGGATTCATCCGGCTGCCGGCCAGGAAGCGGAGCAGTTCAACCTGCTGGTCGCGGCGAACGACCTGCCGGACTTTGTCTGCATGGAATCCGGTGCAACCTACCCGGGTGGCGCCGCCAAGGCGATCGCGGATGGCGTCTTTTTGCCGCTGGAAGACTACATTGCCAAGTACTGCCCGAATCTGACGGCGATCTATGAAAAGTATCCTGAGATCGCCAAGCAGATGAAAACCAATGACGGTCATATCTGGGGATTTGGCGAGCTCATGCTCGAGGAGGACAGCACGGGCCCGATTTCTCCGTGGTCCGGCCCTGCGGTTCGTGCGGACTGGCTGGAGGAGCTGGGGTTGGATATGCCGGTAACGCTGGACGACTGGCACGAGATGCTCGTCGCCTTCCGCGACCAGAAGGGCGCGCAGGTACCGTTGATCCTCTCCAAGAGCGGTCTGCCGAGTCTGCATGAATTCCTCAGTGCGTTCGGCGTGGCGAAGGACTTCTACCGCGAGAACAATGTCGTAAAGTACGGCCCACTCGAAGCGGGTTACAAGGATTACCTGGCGCTGATGAACCAGTGGTATCAGGAAGGGCTGCTGGATGCGGATTTCCCCTCCACCGCTTCGGATGCGAATTTCTATGCGGAATATTTGACGACTGGCAAGGCGGGCGCGATCGACCAGACCTATCAGGACATCGTGCCGCTGTACAACTCGCTGCTGGGCGATCAGGGCAAGGTCGCGGCCGTGCCCTACCCGAAGATGAACGCGGATGACCAGCTGCACATCGGCTGCCTTTCTCATGATGTCGAGACAGGACATTCCACCGTATACGTTAACGCGAAGCTGGATCCCGATAAGCTGCCGATCGCGATGCGTTGGTGGGATTACATGTACTCTGACGAAGCGTTCATGCTGTGTAACTGGGGCATCGAAGGCCTTACCCACACCGTAGTGGATGGCAAGCCGCAGTTTACTGACCGTGTCCTGAAGAACGAGGAAGGTTTGGCGTATGCACTTTGGGCATGGAAGTACAAGATCTTCAACGGTACGTTCCGCTACACGGGCTACGCCATGCCGCAGGAAAATGCGCAGGCCAGCCTTGATTCCATTACGACCTGGGCGAAGGACAACGACCTGGCCAACATGCTGCCGCCCTCTAGCATTCCGCTGGAGTACAGCGCGGAGTACAACGGCATTATAACCGAAGTCAATACCTATCGCGACCAGATGGCGCTCAAGTTCATCCTCGGTACGGAGCCGCTGGAGAAGTACGACGAGTTCATCGAGACGCTCAAGTCGCTCGGCATCGAGCGAGCGATCGAGATTCAGCAGATCGCGCTGGACATGTATAACAACAGGTAAAAGAGCGCGCGGGGCCGTTCTGGGCTGCCTGCACAGGGGAGCTGGGGAACGGCCCCGTTTTTTAAGGGGGTGGGACGCATGCAAGCGTCGCTGAGAATGCGGCTAAAGCGCGATATGAAGCGCAATGGAGCCATGTATCTGCTGGCCGTACCGATGATATTGTTTTATCTTGTTTTTTGCTATGGTCCGATTTACGGACAGATCATCGCGTTTAAAGATTTTTCGCCCGCGAAAGGCATTCTGGGCAGTCCTTGGGTGGGGTTGAAGCACTTCGAAGCATTTTTTAAAGCGCGTACGTTTTCGCAGCTCATCACAAATACCGTCATGATCAGCCTGTATCAAATCGTGTTTGCGTTCCCAGCGCCGATCCTGCTCGCGCTGCTGCTCAACGAGGTGCGCTCCAGCACGTTCAAGCGCACGGTGCAGACGATTTCTTACATGCCGCACTTCATCTCGCTGGTCGTCGTGTGCGGCATGACGCTGGAATTCACCAAGTCCGACGGCGTGATCAACAGCGTCATCACGGCGCTGGGCGGCAGGCGTATCCCCTTCTTCACGACGCCCTCCTGGT
>JAEXCG010000140.1 GCA_023402355.1 Bacillota bacterium
TCCTCCTCGGCGGCCTTGCGCGCGGCCTCCTCCTCGGCGGCCTTGCGCGCCGCTTCCTCTTCGGCGGCCTTGCGCGCCGCCGCTTCCTCGGCGGCCTTGCGCGCGGTGATGGGCTCGCGGCCGGACTCCGGCACGTTGAGCGCCACCAGCATCACGGCATAGGGGTCGTCGCTCTCGAGCTGGGCGTCGCGGTAGGGGTGGGGGGACTTCATCCGGCCGCGCTGCACCTCGACGTGGGTGTACGCGCCGCCCGCGCCCTTGTCGCCCTCGCAGCCGAGCAGCGCGCCCGCCTCGATCTTGTCCCCGACCTTGACCTGAACCTTGCGAACGTGCAGGTACATGACCGCCACGTCGTAATCGGCGTTGTACACGGTGACGGTGCCGTCCTTGTCCTTGCCGGACTTGAGCACCTCGCCGCCGAGCAGGGCGTAGAGGTTGCAGCCCTCCGCGTTCTTGAAGTCGATGCCCTCGTGGATGCCGGAGAAGCCGAGCTTGCCGTCCGCGGAGCGCACCTTCTCGCAGTATTGGCCGTAGTAGAGGGCGGTCTTTCCGACGTCCGCGCCGTAGAGCGCCTTGCGCATGGCGTCCGTCACGTCCAGCACGGTGGGGGAAAGGGCGAGCGCGCCCGCGCCGTCGTCCACGAAGTACTCGGCGGGCACGTCCGCGCTGAAGGGCTGGAGCATGTATTCGCCGTGGTTGACCGCGTAGACGTCGTCGTAGTAGGCGACCTTTTTGTCGCGCAGCACGCGGTTCTTGTACACGAAGGAGCGGTACTCCTCGGTGGGCTGAACCTCAGAAAGAGCGGCCGTGGGCACGAGCAGCGCGGCTGCGAGCAGGCCGCAGGCGATGCGGCGGAGCGTCCTATTCATAAGCAGAAACCTCCTGTTTGTTCCCAAGTTTCTACCTATTATTATACCAGACTGCCCGGCGCTTGCAAGGGGTTTGTTTCTTTCCTGCGATGTTTTGTGTGGTTTTTGCGCTGTTCGGGGGTTTGTCTTGCGGGGAAGGGATTTTAATGTTATGATACAAAAAGCCGCGCAAGACAGAAGAGGGGATTCCAAAGGGCAAAGCCCTTTGGCGGGGTGTGGGGCGGCGCCCCGCCGTACCCCAAGCGCGAAGCGCAAGAACACCGCCCCGGCCTCAAAACCGCGGGGGAGCGTCTTCCTGCGCGTTCTCCCCTGATTCCATCCCATTCGGGAGATTCCGCAGCCCCCGGCGTTTCCGTCTTGCGCAAAAATTCGACCACACGTAGGAGGTAATTCCATGGGCATTATCGAAAAGATGAGATTGGACGGCAAAAAGGCGTTCGTCACCGGCGGCGCGCGCGGCATCGGCAAGAGCATCGCCACCGCGCTGTGCGAGGCGGGCGCGGACGTCGCCATCGTGGACGTGGACATCGACGAGGCGCAAAGGACCGCGCAGGCCCTCGCAGAGGCGACCGGCCGCAGGACCCTCGCCGTGAAGACCGACGTGACCGACCCCGGCCAGGTGGACGGGATGATCGAAACCGTGCTTTCGGCCTTCGGCCGGATCGACGCGGCCTTTTGCAACGCGGGCATCTGCATGAACATCCCCGCCGAGGAGATGACCCTCGACCAGTGGAAGAAGGTCATCGACATCAACCTCACCGGCGTCTTCCTCACCGCGCAGGCCGCGGGCAGGGTCATGCTGCGCCAGGGCGGCGGCTCCATCGTCAACACCGCCTCCATGTCCGGGCACATCGTCAACGTGCCGCAGCCCCAGTGCTCGTACAACGCCTCCAAGGCGGGCGTCATCCAGCTCACCAAGTCGCTTGCGGTCGAGTGGGCCAAGAAGGGCGTGCGCGTCAACTGCATCAGCCCCGGCTACATCGGCACCGAGCTCACCCTCAACTCCCCGTCCCTAAAGCCCCTCATCGAGCAGTGGAACCACATGGCCCCGCTCTCGCGCATGGGCCGCCCGGACGAATTGCAGGCCATCGCCGTCTACCTCGCGGGCGATACCAGCGCCTTCACCACCGGCTCGGACTTCGTGATCGACGGCGCGTTCACCTGCATCTGACGAGCCCCAAATTCCTATCGACAGGACCGTGAACATGCAAAAAAGAGTGCTTCGCTTTCTGCCCGCCCTGCTGTGGATGGGCGTCATCTTCTGGTTTTCCGCGCAGGACGGGGACGCCTCCGGCGCGCAGAGCGAGTTCGTCGTAGACCTGCTCGCCCACGTCGGCCTCACCGGGCCGAATGTCGAGCTGCTCGTGCGAAAGGCCGCGCACATGACGGAATACGCCGTCCTGTGCGCGCTGCTCCACTACGCGCTATCGCCCTCGCTGGGCGGCGGGCGGCTCTTCGCGTGCTGCCTGCTGCTCTGCGCCGCCTACGCCGCTACGGACGAGTTTCACCAGATGTTCGTCGGCGGGCGCGGCCCCTCGCCCGTGGACGTCGCCATCGACTCCGCAGGCGCGGCCCTCGGCGGCGCGCTCTACGCGCTCGTCCGCCGCGTCAAGCGCCGGAAAAACTGAACCAGAAAAGGGCCGCCGCGGCCTCACGCAAGCGCGTGAAAGACCGCGGCGGCCCGATTTTATTGCGGCGGCGGCGCGGCGCAGACCGGCACGCTTTCCGCCATTTTGAAGATGTCCGCCTCCGTCACGGCGTCCGGGCTGTATTCCAGCACGCAGGTGTACTCCGGCGAGAGCGTCCAGCACAGAAAGCGGCGCCCTCCCTTTTCGTAGAGCATCGCGTCCAGCCCGTTTACGCGGCACGATCGGCTGCTGTCGGCGGCGTCGGGGTCCAGGACGCTTTGCAGCGCGGCCAAGTTGAGCCCCGCGACGTCCGCCGGATCGGCTGCGTAGTAGACGGTCCGGCAGAGGTAATAGACGAGGGTGTTTCCCGCCGCGTCGCGATAGACGGCGGGGGAGGCGACGGTGGTCGACTGCCTTTCCCAGGAGTCGTCCAGCGCCGCCTCTATGCGGGCAACCCTTTGCAGCGCGTCTTCGACGGGGGAGAGCTTGCGCGCCCCGCGCACGAGGACGGCGAGCGCGAGCGCGGCGGCGGACAGGCAGGCGGCGGCGAGGATTTTCTTCTGCATGGGGGCGCTCCCTTCCGGCGAATCAGCCGGTGCCTTCCTCCTTCATGTTCTTCAGGGCGAATTGAATGCACTGGTTGATGAGCGTATTTCTGCTGATGTGGGCTTCGTTGGACAGCTTGTCGATTCTGTCCAGATCGTCCTGGCGGATTCTTATGGTGATCGCTTTCTTGTCGTATTTTCTGGGTACGAAGACCGACATACGCGCTCACCTCGGGAGTATTCTACCAAAGCGGATGAAAGAAGAATAGATTCAAAAGACGGTGCGAAAAGTGAATCATCTTATGGAATGATAATAAAAAAGCCCCCAAACTGCGCTTGACAGCGAGGGGGGCGATGTCGTACAATGTAGGCAGGAAGGTTGTTAGCCTCCAGGGTGGGTATCCACCGAAACGGTCTTTAGTCCAAAGACTTGAACCGCCATGTAGGTTGCGACTACACGGCGGTTCGCTTTTTACTTACGTCCTAAATGATAAGCTGTTAACAGCAAACCAATGATCGTAAGGACAACCATGAGAATCTCATAGCTCGTCATGCGACCACCTCCGCTTCTGTACGACGCGTTGCGGAGGCACCACCCTGCAGCCCTTCCTGCCTACAGGCCTATCATAACACAGACGGAACGCGGCTGCAATAAGGATATGAATGCAAAAGAAGCCCCCTCACGCTTGACAGCGAGGGGGCGATGTCGTACAATGTAGGCAGGAAGGTTGATCACTTCCAAGGTGGCTATCCACCGGAACGGTCTTTAGTTCAAAGAAATGAACCGCCGTGTAGGTTGTGGCTACACGGCGGTTCGCTTTTTACTTACGTCCCAAATGATAAGCTGTAAACAGCAAACCAATGATCGTAAGGACAACCATGAGAATCTCATAGCTCGTCATGCGATCCCCTCCGCGCAAAGGCCGAAGGCTTCCCGCCGAGGACAGCACGAAGTGCTCCGCAGAAGGGAACCCCTCCGCGCGAAGCGGGGAGGGGCGACACCGTACGACGCGTTGCGGAGGCACCACCCTGCAGCCCTTCCTGCCTACGTGCCTATCATAACACAGACGGAACGCGGCTGCAACAAGGATATGAATGCAAAAAGCACCGCCCGCGCACCCTCTCGATAAGAGGACGCGCGGGCGGTGTCTTTTCTATCGGTGTCTTTTCAATTCACTCGCTTTTCCCTCTCAGTCCGCGAAGCCTTACAGCGCGAGGTCCGCGTACTCGAAGCGCGGATGGCCGCCGCTTACGCGCACGATGCCGCTGACCTTGTCGGAGGCCACGTGGGAGGCGATGTAGCTGTAGACGGGCATCACCGGGAACTCCTCGACCAAGATGTCCATGAGCTGCTTGGAGAGCTCCTCGCGGGCCGCGGGATCGGTGGTCACCTGCAGCGTCTCGACCAGCTTGTTGTACTCGTCGTGAATCCAGCCGGCGGTGGTGTCGTCCGGCTTGTAGGCGCGATAGAGGATGAACATCGCCAGCGGGTCGGAGTAGTCGACCGTGTAGCCGGTGAAGGCGATGTCGAAGTTCTTGTTGTCCAGCTCGTCCCAGTACACGCCGGACTCGTAGGTCGCCACCTCGACGTTCACGCCGAGATTGCTCAGCCACATGGCCTGCATGGCCTGCGCCACGTCGACCTCGCTCTGGTTCGGGCGCTGCACGATCTTGACGGGCGGGAAGCCCTCGCCGTTCGGGTAGCCGGCGTCCGCGAGCAGCTGCTTTGCCAGTTCCAGGTCCTCCGAGAAGGCGTCGCCGTTGACCTCATGCCAGGTCTTGGTGGTGTCCGCCGCGTCCCGGATCGCGTAGGGGAAGAAGCTGTACAGCGCGGGCTCGCCGGTCTGGCGGATCGCGTCGCAGATGATCTCGCGGTTGATCGCCAGCGAGAACGCCTTGCGCACGCGGGCGTCGTCGAACGGGGCCTTGGTGCAGTTGAAGTGATAGTAGCGCAGGCCCTGCTTGGGCGAGGTGAAGAACAGGTCCGTGTCGCGGTACTTGTCCAGCGCGTCGGTGTTCAGGCTCATCAGCACGTCGATCTCGCCGTTTTCAAACGCGACCAGCGCGGCCTCGGGGGTGTCGATGAACACGTAGTTGATCGCGTCGAGCTTCACGTGGTCGGCCCCGATGTAGTAGGGGTTCTTCACCATCTTGTAGTTGCTCTTGACGTTGAGCTCGGCGGGCATGAACGGGCCGTTGCACACGTAGGTTTCCGGCTTCTTCGTCCACTCCTGCAGGCCCTCGAAGGCCTCCACGGCCTCCTTCTTCACGGGGTAGTAGCTCGTGGAACCGGCGACCAGCTCCATGAACCACGGGGTCGGCACGTTGGTCTCCAGCACCAGGGTGCTCTCGTCCAGCGCCTTGACGCCGACCTCCGACGCATCGCAGGCGCCCGTGAAGTAGGCCTGCGCGTTCTTGATGTCGTAGAGCGCGTAGGCGCCCTCGGCGGCGTTCTCCGGGTTCAGCGTGCGCATGAAGGCGTACTCGAAGTCGTACGCGGTCAGCTTCGAGCCGTCCGACCACTTGGCCTCCGGGTTCATCTTAAAGGTGAAGACGGTGGCGTCGTCGTTCACGGTGTAGCTCTCGGCCATGCCGGGCACCATCTGGCCGTTCCCGTCGTAGGTGTACAGGCCGGTGAACAGGTTCATCAGGACGAACGAGCCGTTGGAGTAGTCGTTCATCGTCGGGTCCATGCACTCCGGCTCGCCGGTCTGCACGGTGATGACCTTCTCCGCGTCGGCCAGCACGCCCATCGCGGGCACACACAGCACCAGAACCATCAGCAGCGCGAGCAGTCTTCTCAATGAAATCAGCCTCCTTATTCAAATCGGACAATCCCAGGCGGCCGGGCGCGCGAAAATGGGCGCTTCCTGCCGCAGGTTTTGCGCAATCCTGAAAGTTTGAACATCGGATTGTGCAAATTTGCTTGCTAGTATCTTAGCAGAAAAGCGTCCGTTTGTCAAAAACAAATTTTGAGGGAGCAGGAAATTGCGTTTTTGAAAACCGGCGACTGGAAGGAGGTTCGTTTAAAATTTCATTACCCCCTTGCCATCAGGGGGATTTCTTGTTATCATATCAACATCGCCTTTCAGGGAAACTGCGGTTTATGCAAGTTTTCAAAATTCCTCCTGCATTTGCCGTTCGCTTCCCGGTCTCCCGCGCGGGGGATACAGGAAAATATGAAGCCGGCGCGCGTGCCGGCGGGTAAACGGCGCTTCCCCTGCCGCCGGGCGGGGCGGGGCGCGGATGGAGGTCAAGGACATGCTGCGTTACATCTTAAAGCGCCTGATGGCAGGCATCCTCACGATCTGGGTGATCATCACGATCACCTTTGTGCTGATGCATGCGGTGCCGGGCAACCCCTTTCAAATGAAGGAAGAGAACAAGACGCCGCCGGAGGTGATGGCGCGCCTGGAACAAAAGTACGGCCTGGACAAACCGCTGTGGCAGCAATACCTGCGGTATCTGAGCGACATTCTGCACGGCGATTTCGGCATCTCGTTTAAGAAGGCGGATACCTCGGTCAACGAGATCATCGACCGCGGCTTCCCGGCCAGCGCCAAGGTCGGCGTCCTCGCGGTGATCGTCAGCCTCATCCTGGGGCTGGCGCTGGGCATCGTCTCTGCGATCAAGCGAGGGAAGTGGATGGACTGGTTCTCGATGATCTTCGCGACCATCGGCATCTCGATTCCGGCCTTCGTCATCTCGGTGCTGCTGCTCTACATCTTCTGTTATTATTGGAAGGTTCTCCCTTCGTTCGGGCTCACGAGCTGGAAGCACTTCATCCTGCCGGTGGCGTGCCTGGCCTTCAGCCCGACGGCGTACATCGCGCGCCTGACGCGCTCCTCGATGCTCGAGGTCATGCGCTCGGACTACATCCGCACCGCGCGCGCGAAGGGCATCAGCGAGAAGATGGTGATCTTGCGCCACGCGCTGCGCAACGCGATTCTGCCGGTGGTTACGTACCTCGGGCCGCTGGTCGCCTCGATGCTGACGGGCTCGTTCGTGGTGGAGCGGCTGTTCTCCATCCCCGGCATCGGCCGCGAGTACGTGGACGGCATCTCCAGCCGAGACTATTCGGTCATATTGGGCATGACGGCGTTCTTCGGCATCTTCGTCATCGTGGCGAATCTGGTCGTGGATATTCTCTACGGCGTGATCGACCCGCGCGTGAAGCTCAACGACTAGGCGGGGAGGGGGTACGCGCTCCGCTGAGGCCAGGGGGACCGGAGGGTACGCGCTCCGCTGAGGGGGGGGGGGGGGGGGGGGGGGGGGGGGGGGGGGGGGGGGCGCGCGCGGGCGGCCC
>JAEXCG010000044.1 GCA_023402355.1 Bacillota bacterium
GCGCCTCGGCGGCGATGCTGAAGATCCTCGCAGACCAAAGGCTCAACGGCAAGCTGCCCTTCTACCTGCATGCGCTGGGGGTTCCCGTGGCGCACAAGACCGGCGAGGACAGCGGCATTACGCACGACGTGGGAATCGTCTATGCCGGACGACCGTTCGTCGTTTGCATCCTGTCCAATGGGACGGACGTCGCCCGGACGGAACGCGTAATGCAGGACGTCGCTCTGGCGCTTTACAGGAGGGCGGAAGCTTGAAAAAAAGATCATCGTTTCTAAAAAGAGGGGGCCTTGCGCTCGCCTGCGCGGCCATGCTGGGGCTGGCGATTCCCGGAAATGGCGAGACCCTGTCCCTCACGACGGGAAAGCCGACGGATAAGCCGTACAAGCCCGTGATGGTAAATCTGGACAACGAGCCGGCGGCGCGCCCGCAGATCGGCCTGGCGGAGGCGGACGTCGTCTACGAGATGGTTCTCTACGAGGGCGGGTATACCCGCTATACGGCGGTCTATAACGACCGCATGCCGGAATACGTGGAGGGCGTGCGCAGCGCGCGCATCTGCCATGTGGACCTGTACAGCGACTGGGGCGGCGCCTTCGTCTTCAACGGCGTGCAGGAGAAGTCGGGCACCGACACGTATGAGTACATCGAAAAGGGGCACCCGATCCTGCAGGCGTGGGACGGCATCAAGAGCACGGCCTATTATTCCCGCGACGAGAGCCGGGAGAGCCCGCACAACGTGCGCTTTGCGCTGGCGCAGGCGATGGAAGCGTCCAAATTCGAAAAAAAAGTCAAAGCGCGTTCTCCTTTGCGCTTTGACGCGGAAAACCCGACGCGCATGGGGGACGACGTGGTCGAGTTCGCGATCCCCTACCGCGTGGGCAGCTATCATCCGTCGTACCTGTACGACGCGGAAAAGGATTCCTACAGGCGCTACTACAACGGACGGCCCATGAACGACGGCATCAGCAAGACGCCCATCACCTGCCAGAACGTGGTCGTGATGACGGCGAAGCTGGAATGGTACGATGAGGACGACGAGCGCCCGCTTTACACCCTTACGGGCGGCGGCGAATGCACCTACTTCACGGGCGGAAAGCGCTTTGAAGGGTCCTGGAAGCGGGACAAGGTCGCGGACGTGACGCAATTCCTCGATTCGGAGGGCAACGAGGTGCGCTTCACCCCGGGCAAGACGTTTATTCAAATCGTGCCGGAAGGACAGCGGATCGACATTCTGGGATGACCCATCGCCCTAAAGAACGGCATAAAGATCAATACGGCCGCTCAAAACCGGCGACCGCCTCGCGCAGAGCCTCATTGGCCTGCGCGATTTTTTCTGTGCCGGTGACGCGGTCCTCGTCATTCGCCATCGCGCGCACGACCTGCTCGTTCATCTCGGGGTCGTGATGGGAATAGTCCGTGTAGCGGTCAAGGTCGAGAATCCACTCCTCCCGCGCCGCGAAGTCGTAAAGACGGACGTTATCGTAGGCCAGCAGACGCGATGCGAGCTGCTCCCGGGCCCAAAGCTGGGTCTCCAGGTTGCCCGCGTCGTGCTGAAGCACCCAATAGACCACGCTGTAAGGGGGAAAGTACACGTGGAACGTCGTCTCCGGGTGCGCGGCGATGTAAGGCTCCAGATGGTGCGCCCAGTTCGTGAGCACGCGCTCGGAAAAGTAGTCCGGAGACTTCATCTCGTACTGGTAGGCGTTAAAGTCATAGGAAGCGAGCGTGCTTTCGCGCGAGAAGCGCACGTCCGACCAGGCGAACATGGCGTCGCGCGGGTTTTCGGGCAGGCCGCCGCGCAGGTTGTAGCGCAGCGTGGAGCCGATCTCATCCACGAGGACGCGCAGGTTGAGCAGGTAGCGCACGTCGTCCAGCGGGTCCGCGTTCCAGAGGTATTCGGGCAGCGGGCTGGAGGGGCGGTCGTACGGCATCGCAAAGCTGGTGACGTCCAGACAGTAGAAGACCGCCGCCATCGAATGGTTTTCAAAGGCTAAATCCATGACGCGGGCGTAGTTGTAGGGGTAGCCGCCCTTGAAGGGCAGCTTGACGGAGCGCACGCCGAAGCACTCGTCCAGCGAGGAGGCGCGGGTATTCTCGACCATCGAGGAGCCCAGCAGCACGGCGTCGTAGTCGTAATGGCGGGCGATGCCGCTGTTGCAGTAAGACTGGTTGTCGTAAAGCGGCGTATAGAAAGACGCCTGCCGGTAGTGCTCGAAGGGATCGACGACGTAGACCGTCCCGGCGAGCAGGAACAGAAGCAAGAGCAGGGAGATAAGCGTGACGATCGTCCAGTGCTTAAAGCGCGGGGCGGTACCCTCTGTCATAAAATGCAGCCTCTTTACAATAGATTTGTTCTATTATAGCGCACGCGGCGTACGCGGCGCAAGGGCGGCGGAGCCTTGACGGATTGCATAGAAAAACCGTGTCGAATCTTGTCAGATCACCGCTTGTATAAAGGGACCATGAGGCTGTATAATCATGAAACGACGATCATCAAGTTTTATGAACAATTTGGCGGAGAGAAGGCGTTTTGATTGCCCATCCAGACGGAAGACCGGGAGCTTTTGCTTTCCTTTACGCAGTCCTTTATCGAATCGGTGCTGATCCCCTTTCAGACGATGTTCAGAAAGCGGCTGAGCAGCATGCAGCTTCGGGTGATGCTCTTTCTTTGCAGGAAGGGCCCCAGCACGATGACGGAGCTGTCGGAGGCGATGTCCGTCCCGCGCCAGCAGACGACCCAGATCGTGGACCGGCTGCACGAGATGGGGCTGGTGGAGCGCGTGCGCGAGGAGAGCGACCGGCGGGTGGTGCGCATCCGCTGGAGCGCGGAAGGGCACCAATACTTTGACCCGATCTGCGACCGCTTTTACGAGGACATGAGCGCGCGTGTGCACGCGCTGGCCCCCGAGGAGGCGGATGCCTTTCTCGAGGCGGTGCGGACGCTGGTGCATCTGCTGCCCCAGATGGGAGAGGAAAGAGAGGACTTGGCCCAATGAACGAAAGAAACATGCTGCACGTCGGCCTCGACGTGGGCTCTACGACGATCAAGTGCGTCGTGCTCGACGAGCGCGAGCAGATCGTCTATTCCTCCTATGAACGGCACTTTGCGCTCATCACGCAAAAGACGCTGGAGCTGATCGAGACCATCGACCGCGAGGTCGTGCACGGCGCGCCGGTGACGCTGACGGTTTCCGGCTCGGCGGGCATGGGCATGGCGCAGGGGGCCGGTCTTCCTTTTCTGCAGGAGGTGTACGCCACCAAGCTGGCCGCGGACCGGTGGCTTCCGGGTACGGACGTCATCATCGAGCTGGGCGGCGAGGACGCGAAGATCCTCTTTTTAAAGGGCTGCATGGAGGTGCGCATGAACGGTTCGTGCGCGGGCGGAACCGGCGCGTTCATCGACCAGATGGCGACGCTGCTGGGCGTGACGCCCGCTGTCATGGACGAACTGGCGGAGAAGGCGGCGCGGACCTACACCATCGCCTCGCGCTGCGGGGTATTCGCCAAGACGGACATCCAGCCGCTGCTCAACCAGGGCGCGGCGCACGAGGACATCGCCCGCTCGATCTTCATGGCGGTCGTCAATCAGACGATCGCGGGCCTGGCGCAGGGGCGCCCCATCGAGGGCAAGGTCGTCTACCTGGGCGGGCCGCTTACCTTCCTGCCGCAGCTGCGCGCCTGCTTCGATCAGGCGCTGGGGCTCAAGGGGCTCAGCCCGCAAAACGCGCTCTACTACGTCGCGCTGGGCGCCGCGAGCCACCACGAGGAGCCGCTGCGGCTGGAGGAAGCCATCGGACGGCTGAAAGCGTTTCACGCGGGGGAGGCGTACAACGCCCTGCCGCCGCTCTTTGAAACCGAGGCGGAGTACCGGGCGTTTGAGGAGCGCCACGCGAAGGACGCCGTTCCCATTCTCGATCCGGACACCTACGAGGGCGACGCCTTCCTCGGCATCGACGCGGGCTCCACGACGCTCAAGTGCGCCGTGACGGACGGGGACGGACGGCTGCTGCTGACGAGCTATCAATCGAACAGCGGCGACCCGGTGCCGCTCATCCGCGACTTCCTGCTGACGCTCTTTACGAAGTATCCCGGGCTTCACGTAAAGAAGGCCGCGGTGACCGGTTACGGCGAGGAACTGATCCAGCGGGCGTTCGGCGTAGACTACGGCCTGGTGGAGACGGTCGCGCACTTTACCGCGGCCAAGGCGTTCATGCCGGACGTGGACTTCGTCATCGACATCGGCGGGCAGGACATCAAGTGCTTTAAGATTCACGGCGGCGTCATCGACAACATCTTCCTCAACGAGGCCTGCTCCTCGGGCTGCGGCTCGTTTTTGCAGACCTTTGCCAGCGCGCTGGGCTACTCCATCGCGGACTTTGCAAAGCTCGGCCTGAAGGGCCGCAGGCCCGTCGACCTGGGCTCGCGCTGCACGGTGTTCATGAACTCCTCCGTCAAACAGGCGCAGAAGGACGGCGCGGACGTGAGCGACATCTCCGCGGGGCTCTCGATCTCCGTCGTGAAGAACGCGCTCTACAAGGTCATCCGCGCGACGAGCGCGGAGCAGCTCGGGCGGCGCATCGTCGTGCAGGGCGGCACGTTCCTCAACGACGCCGTGCTGCGCGCCTTTGAGCAGGAGCTGGGCGTGCAGGTCGTCCGTCCGGACATCGCGGGATTGATGGGCGCTTACGGCGCCGCGCTGCATGCCCGCACGCTCTACGCCCTGAAGGGCGGGGAGACGACGCTCTGCACGCGGGAGGAGCTGGAGCATTTCGCGCACGAGACGCGCACCTCACAGTGCGGTCTGTGCGAAAACCACTGCCGCCTGACGGTGCACACGTTCCCCGGCGGCCGCCGCTACATCGCGGGCAACCGCTGCGACCGGCCGACGACGGGCAAGGCGCAGGATCTGGCGGACATGAACCTGTACGCCTACAAGCGCGAGCGCCTTTCGCAGATGGCGCCCACGGCGGGCGGCGAGCCGGACGGCAGGCCGCGCATCGGCCTGCCGATGGGGCTGAACCTGTTCGAGATGCTGCCGTTCTGGACCGCGTTCTTTGAAAAGCTCGGCTTTGAGGTCGTGACATCGCCGCTTTCCAGCCGCAAGCTGTACGTGGCGGGGCAGGCGACCATCCCCTCGGACACGGTGTGCTTCCCGGCAAAGCTCATGCACGGGCACGTGGAGGCGCTGGTCGCCGCGGGGGTGGACACGATCTTCTACCCCTGCATGAGCTACAACTTCGACGAGAAGCTGGGCGATAACCACTACAACTGCCCGGTCGTCGCGTACTATCCCGAGGTGCTTTCCGCCAACATGCCGCACCTTTCGGGCGTCACGTTCATCAAGGACTACGTGGGCATCCATCGAAGGCGCGACTTCCCGCGCAAGATGACCGAGATTTTGACGCGCTACTACCCGAACCTCTCCCTGAAAGCGGTGAAGGCGGCGTCGGACGCGGCCTACGCGGCCTACGAAGGCTACATGCGGGACGTTCAGGCGAAGGGCGAGGAGATCGTGCGCCGGGCGCGCGCGGAGGGCAAGCCCATCATCGTGCTGGCGGGCCGGCCCTATCACGTGGACCCGGAGATCAACCACGGCATCGACCGGCTGATCGCGGGCTTTGGCGTCGCGGTGGTGACGGAGGACGCGCTCGCCTGCCACATGAAGAAGGAAGCGACGGGCGTGCTCAACCAGTGGACGTATCACGCGCGGCTCTACGCCGCGGCGCGCTACATCGCCGGGCAGGAGGACATGAACCTCGTGCAGCTCGTGTCCTTCGGGTGTGGTGTGGACGCGATCACGACCGACGAGGTCCGCGAGATCCTGGAAGGGGAAGGCAAGATCTACACGCAGATCAAGATCGACGAGATCACGAACCTGGGCGCGGTCAAGATCCGTCTGCGCAGCCTGTTTGCGGCCATCGAGCAGCAGCAGCTGGCAAAGGGGAGGAAAGCGGAATGAGCACCACCACCAAGCACGCGGTATACACGAAGAAGATGCACGAGGAAGGCTACACCATCCTCATCCCCAACATGGCCGAAATCCACTTTGAGCTCGTCCGAAACGTGTTTGAGCTGTACGGCCACAAGACGGTGCTTTTGACGAACAGCGGCCCGAACGTGGTGCAGGAGGGGCTCAAGTACGTCCACAACGACACCTGCTACCCGGCCCTGCTGGTCATCGGGCAGATGATGGACGCGCTTCACTCCGGCAAATACGACCTGCACAAGGTCGCGCTCATCATCACGCAGACGGGCGGCGGCTGCCGCGCGAGCAACTACAT
>JAEXCG010000055.1 GCA_023402355.1 Bacillota bacterium
CAGATTTTGCAGCCGACCTGGGACGGCGACCGCTTCATCGCGCTGCGCGAGCTGGGCGCGTACCTGATCGCGCTCAAGACCCGCAGCATCTACCAGGTGCGCGGCACGGACCCTTCCAGCTTCGTCATCACGCAGGAGTACGGCGCGGACGCGCCCCAGACGGAGAGCACCATCGCCGTGGACGGCACGCGGATGTACTACCTGACGGGCGGCGAGGGCGAGGCCCCCGAGATCGGCGTGTACGACGGCGTTTCCGCGCAGCTTCTGGCGCAGGACGCGCTGCACGAGGTGCTGCTGGCCGCCGGGAACACGCAGGGGGCCAGCGCGGTCGTCTGCGGCCACGTCTACTACCTGGCGCTGCCGGTCGCAGACGCCGCCTTCGGGACGGAGACGGCGGAGGCGGGCGGCGCGGAGACCGGGGGCGCCGCGCCCTACGTGCCCACGCGCAACAACACCGTGATCGAGTACGACACGATCCGCCGGACGTTCATGGTGCGCCGGGGCATCCACGTGCGCGCGTTCCTCACGAGCGGCGGGCAGGTCTACTTCACGTCCAGTCAGGACCCCTACCGCGTATACCGCTACGGCGCGGGCACGACCTACGGCGGCCAGCCGATCCCCTGCCGCTGGCAGACGGGCTGGATGGAGGGCGCGACCAAGCGCACGCGCAAGAGCGCGTTCATTCTGCGCTTCTTCGCGCAGGGCGGCGACGGCACGGTGCTGCGCCTGACACTGGAGACGGAGCGGCGGCGCATGGAGCGCGCCGTGAGCCTGTGCCCGGAGGGGCGCAGCTACCGCGTGCGCATGCCGCTGCGCGGGGTACGCTGGCGGCTGAGGCTGGAAAGCGAGGGCGCGCAGGCGTGGCGCATTCCGGGCGGCATCGAGGTAAGCGCCGAAGAGGAGGAGCTGGAGTGACGCCGGAGGGCGGCACGGAGGCGACGAGTAGGACCGTGCGATTTCAGGGAGGCCGCAAGGCCGACTAGGACCGCGCGATGTCAGGGAGGCCATAAGGCCGAGTAGGACCGTGCGATTTGAAAAATCGCCGGGCCGTACCCCGCGCCGGAAGGGCGCGGGGCGTAAGAAAAAATCGCCGGGCCGTAGCCCAGCGCCGGAAGGCGATGGGCCGCAAAAAGAGGAGGAGCTGGAGTGACGCCGGAGGGCGGCGGCAGGGTCAGGCACCGGCGGACGGGCGCGGTCGGGCGAAACGACCCCGAGCCCCCATCGGCCGCGGAGCCCCGAGACGGGACGGCAGGCCGATGAAACCAGCAGGACGAAAGCCCGTACGAGCGGGCCGTCGCGCCGGAAGGCGGCCGCGTACGGGCGGAACCTCCCGTGCATTTCGGGGCTATATAGAAAGGAAGAAACTCCATGAAGAAATTGCAGCCCCCGGCCCTGCCGGCGGCGACGGAAGCGGAGATTCAGACGTCGGGCGGCGCGTCCCGTTACGTGGTGACGCTGGTGCGGGCCCTGCGCGCGGCCCTGGACGACGTCTACCGCGTGCTCAGTCGGCACGAGCCGCAGACCGGCTCCATCCTGCTGACGGCGGAGGACAAGTCCCCGGGCGCGGGCTACGAGGCCGCGGGAATGGCCGGGACGTTTTACGCGTGGAAGGCGAAGTAGCCCGCGCGGTCGGAGGATTCGACGGGACGGAGAAAGGTGAATGGAAATGGCGAAGAACAGCACGGTGACGACGACGACCCAATCGTCCAGCACGACACAGGGCACGAGCGGCAGCCAATCGCAGGGGCAGAGCAGCAGTCAGCAGACGACGCAAAAGGTCATCGACCAGCAGCTCCTCGCCCAACTGCTGCAGGGCCTCGCGGACATGGGCTACACGCCCCGCAGCGAGGAAGCGCTGCGGCAGGCGGCGGAGAACCGCTACAACCCCCTGTACAACGCCGAGGTCGAGGCGGCGAAGCAGAAACAGCAGCAGACCGACCTCGCGCTCTCGCAGCAGCTAAGCGAGCTGCTTTCGGGCATCTCGCGTCAGAAGGAGACGCAGAACGGGGCCTATGACAAGGCGCGCGCGAACATTGAGACGGGCGCGCTCTCGCGCGGCATGGGGCGCTCCAGCTACACGACGAGCACGCTTTCAAACAACGACATCGCCCGCGCGAAGGCGCTGTCGCAGATCGACGAGGACGCGAACCGGCAGACCGGGCAGATCGGCGCGCAGCGCACGCAGCTGACGCAGCAGCTTGCGGAGACGCTGGGGCGGCTTTCCACGGACAAGGAGACGAACATCTCCAATTACTTGCAGGACCTGTACGACCAGGAGTTCCAGCGCGCGCAGGCTGCGAACGCGGCGAAGAACCAGAACTACCTGACGGCGGTGGACCTCGCCATGGGCACGAAGACGAACGGGCTGACGAACTCGACGGAGAACACCAGCGGCTGGCAAAACCAGAAGGTCAACGGCACGGACACGAGCACGCAGACCACGGAGTACTGGACGGGTAAAAAAAAATAAAACCCGAGGACGAGTTTCGCAGAGGCGGAGGCTCCGCCACGATGGTGATGGCGAGATTTTAAAGCGGCGGCGAGGCGCTTTGCCCCGTCCGCCGCACAAAAAGCGCGATCGATGGAGAAATTTTGATATAAACCCATTCTATATTATTCTTTTGCGGGGGCCCTGTCAACCGATCGTCGATAAAAACCGGCGCAAACCGCGGCGGTGGGAGGAGAAGGCGGCCGGAGGCCTTGCGCGGCGGTTGACGATCAGCCGCGCGAAGCGACGGGCCGGGGAAAGGGCAGGCGAAGGGAAGCGGGCGACGCAGGCCGGGCGGTTCGAGGAAAAGGGACGACGAAGGGAAGCGGTCGGGCGTGAGCTGGCGAAGAGCGCGGGAGGCAGGGACGGCGGGGCGGGAAACCCGTCCCCTACGGGTACCCCGATCTGAGCGAATGCCGTGAGGCGGCTGCGGGAAGGGCACGCCGGGCG
>JAEXCG010000061.1 GCA_023402355.1 Bacillota bacterium
GGCGAGAGCGGAGACGTCGCGGACGAATCCGGCTTTGTCGTGCGCCAGGTACGGCGCGTGGGCGCTCCGGCGTGGAACCGCGCCGGCCGCGAGGAACAGATTTATAGCCGTCTGTAAGACGAGCATCTGAATAACGGAAGGGAGAAATCCATTTATGCGCAAGTTCATGATTACCGTCAACGGAAGCACCTACGAAGTCGATGTCGAAGAGGTCGAGGCCGGCGCCGCCGCGCCCACCGCCGCTCCCGCGCCCGCCGCCGCCCCGAAGAAGGCCGCGCCCGCGCCCAAGGCCGCCGCGAAGCCCGCTGCCGCCGCCGCCGGCGAGCAGGTGAAGAGCCCGATGCCCGGCACCATTCTGGACGTCAAGGTCAAGGCCGGAGACGCCGTGAAGAAGGGCGCCGTGCTGTGCGTGCTCGAGGCGATGAAGATGGAAAATGAAATCATGGCCCCGCGCGACGCGAAGGTCGTGCAGGTCCTGGCTGCCAAGGGCGCGTCCGTGAATTCCGGCGACGTGCTGGTCGTGCTCGAGTAAACGCAAAGGGGTTAAGCGCTGTGAAAAAGATTTTGCATTTGCTGCTCGCCTTGACGCTGTGCTGTATGTTTATGGCGCTGCCTGTCCTGGCGGAGGATGCGGCGCCCAGCTCCGAGCCGACGCTCGAGGCCCCCGCGGCCGACGGCGCCAGCGAAAGCGGCGAGCTGGTGACCGACGTATCGCAGCTGGTTCCGGTCTACATCAACGAGGCCGAGGAAGACCTGGGCGGTTCCGCCGCGGACGCCGCGGCCAACTTCAGCGTCGGCTCGACGCTGATGGGCCTGGTCAAGGACTCCGGCCTTTACGCCCTCTTCACGCAATACTGGAAGAACGGCATCATGATCCTCGTCTCCTGCGTGCTGCTGTATCTGGCCATCGTCAAGAAGTTCGAGCCCCTGCTGCTGCTGCCGATCGCGTTCGGCATGCTGCTGACGAACCTGCCGCTGGGCGGCGTGTTCGACGAGCCGCAGATGGAGATTCTCTCCAACGCGATGTATCACGGCAAGGCGGGCGTGCCGATCTACAACGGCGAGACGCTGGTGGGCTATCAGTACGTCAAGCAGTCGGGCGGACTGCTCTACTACCTCTATCAGGGCGTCAAGCTGGGCATCTACCCGCCGCTCATCTTCCTGGGCGTCGGCGCGATGACCGACTTCGGCCCGCTGATCGCCAATCCGAAGAGCCTGCTGCTGGGCGCCGCCGCGCAGCTGGGCATCTTCATGACCTTCATCTTCGCGCTGCTGCTGGGCTTCTCGCCCGCTGAGGCCGGTTCCATCGGCATCATCGGCGGCGCGGACGGCCCGACGGCCATCTTCGTCACCTCCAAGCTCGCCCCGAGCCTGCTGGGCCCGATCGCGGTCGCGGCCTACTCCTACATGGCGCTGGTTCCGGTCATTCAGCCGCCGATCATGAAGGCGCTGACGACCAAGGAAGAACGCGGCATCGTCATGGAGCAGCTGCGCCCGGTTTCCAAGACCGAGAAGATCATCTTCCCGATCGTCGTCACCATCCTCGTCTCCCTGCTGCTACCCTCCGCGGCGCCGCTCATCGGCATGCTGATGCTGGGCAACCTGCTCAAGGAGTCCCTGGTGGCGGACCGCCTCTCCAAGACGGCGCAGAACGAGCTGATGAACATCGTCACGATCTTCCTGGGCGTCACGGTCGGCGCGACGGCCAAGGCCGACACCTTCCTGACCGCGCAGACGATCAAGATCATCGTGATGGGCGTCATCGCCTTCGGCTGCGGCACCGCGGGCGGCGTGCTACTGGGCAAGGTCATGTGCAAGCTCTCCGGCGGCAAGATCAACCCGCTGATCGGCTCGGCGGGCGTGTCGGCCGTCCCGATGGCCGCGCGCGTCTCACAGACCGTCGGCCAGCAGGAGAACCCCGGCAACTTCCTGCTCATGCACGCCATGGGACCGAACGTCGCGGGCGTCATCGGCTCCGCCGTCGCCGCGGGCGTATTTATCTCGATGTTCTCGAAATAATGGATACAAGGCATCCGGCGCGGGGCGCCGGGGAATTCCCGCGCGGCAGCGCCGCGCGGAGAGCGCTCTCCCTGTAGAAGGGCAGAGGGCGGAAAAGGAGGAAATACAATGGGCAAGGTGCTTATCACCGATACCATTCTGCGCGACGCGCACCAGTCTCAGGCCGCCACGCGCATGCGCACGGACGAGATGCTGCCCGTCGCGGACAAGCTGGACAAGATCGGCTATTACTCTCTGGAGTGCTGGGGCGGCGCGACCTACGACGCCTGCATGCGCTTCCTGAACGAGGACCCGTGGGAGCGCCTGCGCAAGCTGCGCAAGGCGATGCCCAACACCAAGCTGCAGATGCTGCTGCGCGGCCAGAACATTCTGGGCTACAAGCACTATGCGGACGACATGGTGGACCTGTTCGTCAAGAAGGCGATCGAGAACGGCATCGACATCATCCGTACCTTCGACGCGCTCAACGACCTGCGCAACATGGAGCAGGCGGTTAAGGCGACCAAGAAGTACGGCGGCATCGCGGAGGTCGCGATCAGCTACACGATCAGCCCGGTGCACAACCGCGAGTACTTCGTGAAGCTGGCCAAGGACATCGAAGCCATGGGCGCGGACACCATCTGCATCAAGGACATGGCCAACCTGCTGCTGCCCTACGAGGCGTATGAGCTGGTGAAGGCGCTCAAGGCGAACTCCAAGCTGCCGATTCACCTGCACACGCACAACACCGCGGGCACCGGCATGATGACCATCCTCAAGGCCATCGAGGCGGGCTGCGACATCGTGGATACCGCGCTGTCCCCGCTCGCCGGCGGCACCAGCCAGCCCGCGACGGAGTCCCTCTGCGCGGCGCTGAAGGGCACGGAGTACGACCCGCAGCTCAACGTCGACCTGATGAACGAGTGCGCCGTGCACTTCCGCGACGTGGCGGCCCGCCTGGAGAAGGACGGCTTCCTCGATCCGGGCAAGGTGCTGCGCGTGGACGCGAACACCCTCAAGTATCAGGTGCCGGGCGGCATGCTCTCCAACCTGATCGGCCAGCTCAAGCAGGCCAACGCCATGGATAAGTTCTACGACGTGCTGGCGGAGGTGCCGCGCGTGCGCGAGGACTTCGGCTACCCGCCGCTGGTCACCCCGACCAGCCAGATCGTCGGCACGCAGGCCGTTATGAACATCCTGGGCGGCGAGCGCTACAAGATGGTCACCAAGGAATCGAAGGGCCTGCTGCGCGGCGAGTACGGCCGCCTGCCCGCGCCGGTGAACGAAGAGGTGCGCAAGAAGTGCATCGGCAACGACAAGGTCATCACCTGCCGTCCGGCCGACAACATCGCGCCGGAGCTCGAAAAGTACCGCGAGGAAGTGCGCGAGTACTACGAGCAGGAAGAGGACGTGCTGACCATGGCGATGTTCCCGCAGGTCGCGCCGAAGTTCTTCCAGTACCGTCAGGCGCAGAAGTACAAGGTCGATTCCACGATGCTGAACGCCGAAGACAAGACCATGCCGGTGTAATGCGACAAAATCGGCGAGGGTTCTGCTCACCGCGAAAGGGAGACCTTTCGCGGCGGGCAGGGCCCTCAATTTTTGTGAGACGGGCGACGTTGATTGGGACGGGCCGACGCGCCACGTGGTATCCTATCTGAAATGATACGGGAAGGCGGAACGGAAATGGTCGAGATTACAAAAGCCATTGTCGCACGGAGGTTGGAGGCGCTGGCGCACGCGATGCTGGGGAGCGCGGAGGTTCGGAACATCCGCGTGGGAGACGTGCTCTTTCAAAAAGACGAGGGCGCGCGGTCGCTGCACGAAAAGGCGCAGCGCGCCGTCGAGGAGAGCTATCACGACATCTTGAGCGACGTCGATCTGCACGTACGCCTTAGACTGCCAAGCGGCGCTGCGCTTCAACGGGGGCATTGGGTCGCGCTGCTCTCTCGATTTGGGATTCGTCTGGAGGATTGCCTGGGGCTCGCCTGTGATCCTAAGGCGCGCGTTTGCCGGGTGATTCAAAAAGACGGCATGCGCTATGACTTTGTGTTTGAAATCGAGAAGGATGAAAACGCGCAGGAGCTTCCCAACGCGTCTATAAAGGATGCACGTTCACAAAGCCTCGCGGACGCGGATCGATTCTGGTTTGTGCAGATTCAGGCGCTGGCCAAGCTGTACCGGCAGGATTTTCTGATCGGCGACCACCTGGCGAACATGAACCTCAACGAGACGCTGGTGCTGCAGATGCAGCTGCGGGATGCGCAGTACGGAACGAACCATCATCGCTACGGCTACGCGGAAGAGCTGGAATACGTAAAGTGTATGGAGGAACCCTGTCCTTTTCATCGGGAGAACGCGACCTTCAACCGGATTGCGGAGAAGCTACATGCGGCGTCGCTCGCCTACGACAATCTGGCGGGGGCTTTCGTGCCGGGCTATGGGGCGCGCAGACACGTTTTTTTCGACATTTGGGCGTGCTATGACAGGGAAATCCGGTAAGTAAAAGAAAAAGGAAACGCTCGCTTCACGCATTTGTGGAGCGGGCGTTTCCTTCCTGTTCGACCTGCAGAAAAAAGGCGCTGAGCGGCAGGCCGAGCGCGTCTGCGATCTTGGCCAGCGTTTCGACGTTGGCGGCTTTGGCGCCGGTTTCGATCATCGCCAGGTGGCTGCGGGCGATACAGGCCAGACCGCTTAAAACCTCCTGCGACAGGCTGCGCTCCCTGCGCAGACGCCGAATGGCATTTCCAATGGTAACCGCGTCGTACCTCATTGCATCACATCCCGCATTCAGTTTAACTGGCGGCACATTTTGATATGTCTATTTTCGTAGACAATTTTGAAAACTTGTGTTATGCTGTGCCGGTCATCATCACAAAGGAGGGCAATGTATGCGGCTGGAACCAAAGGACGCCATATTGATTGCGATTTTATTGCTTTTGTGGGCGCTCTTCAAGAAATAAAAGCGAGAAACGACAATGGATTTGAAAACCGCGGCCGCGTATGAAAACCGCGCGGGAGCGGAGGCGTCGTTTTGCGGATCGAGGCGGGATTGCCCGCTTTTTTACTTGACAGATCGTTTCGGGTTGTCTATGATGATAAACGTCCCGCGCTGCAACCCAAAAGGGTGTGGACGCAAGGGGACGCGTCGCTACCCCCAGCCTCAAAGACGTCGGGTATCCTTGTGAACTTGAACGGAGGAAGAAAAATGCATAACAGGACAAACAGGCATTCCGTCTCTGCGCTCACCACGACCGCGCTGCTCACGGCGCTGATGCTCGTGCTGAGCTACACGCCGCTGGGCTTCATCCCGATCGGCGCGATTTCCATTACTATCGTGCACCTGCCCGTGCTGATCGGGCTGATGGTGCAGGGTCTGCCCACGGGCCTCTTTTTGGGGGCGCTGTTCGGGCTGATCAGCCTCGTGCGGTCGCTGACGCCCACGGGCCTGCTCGATCCCTTTTTTCTCAACCCGCTGATTTCGGTGCTGCCGCGCCTGTTCATTCCGCTGGCCGCCTGGGGCGTTTACCGCCTCGCGCAAAGGGCGCTTTCGGGTAAGCGGGGCGCGCAGCATGCGGCGGTGGCCGCGGGCGCGCTGTGCGGCTCGATCGTCAACACGGTGGGCGTGCTGGGCATGCTCTATTTGCTGTACGGCGCGTCCATCGCGGAGGCCATGGGCATCGCGCAGGGCGCGGTCGGCGGCGTGCTGCTGAGCGTCGCCGTGACGAACGGCATTCCGGAGGCCATCGCCTCCATGCTGCTCACGCCGGCGGTGGTGCTCGCGGTTACAAGAGCGATGCGCTTGGGCGCGGGGCGCAATTTAAGGCGGATGCGCGCCGCCTGATTCGGAGAGGAAGTTGCGAAGGATGATTTTGACGCTGGACATCGGCAACACGAACATCAAGGCCGCGCTGTTTGACGGCGAGACGATGCGCGGGTCGTGGCGTATATCGACCAACCATACCTACACGGCGGACGAGTACGGCCTGACGCTCGAGGGCCTGATGCGCCACGACGGCTTTGGGCTGTCGGACATCACGGGCATCATGGTTTCCTCCGTCGTGCCGACGATCAACTTTACCATCGAGCACATGTGCCGCAGCTACATCGGCGTCGAGCCCAAATTCCTCGCGCCGGGCGTGAAGACGGGCCTCAACATCAAGTACGAAAACCCGCGCGAGCTGGGCAGCGACCGCATCGCCAACGCCGTCGCCGCCAGCGCGCTGTACGGCGGCCCCTGCATCGTCATCGACTTCGGCTCGGCGACGAACTACGGCGCGATCTCCGAAAAGGGCGAGTTCCTGGGCGGCGCGATTTCGCCGGGCATCAAGATGTCCGCGGAGGCGCTGTACACCGGCACGGCCAAGCTGCCGCGCATCGAGCTGGTCTGCCCGCAGAGCATCATCGCCCGCACGACGGTGACGAACATTCAGGCGGGCGTGATCCACGGCTACGTCGGCTCGGTGGAACACATCGTGCGCACGATGCGCCGGGAAATGGGCTGCCCGAACGCGCGCGTGATCGCGACGGGCGGCATGGCGCGCATCGTCGCCGCGGAGTCGGACATCATCGACGTGATCGACGCGACGCTGACGCTCAAGGGCATTCGCATCATCTACGAGCGCAATCAGGCATAGTGAGGGGACGTACATGAAACAGGTGAACATCGGCTTTCTGGGCTGCGGCAACATCGGCGGGGGCGTATGGAGGCTGCTGCGCGAGTTCGAGGCGGAAATCGCCCGGCGCGAGCAGCTCGCCTTTCAGGTGCGCCGCGTGCTGGTGCGCGACGTGCGCAAGGCGCGCGGGGGCGATGTCCCGCGGGAGATCCTGACGGACAGGCCGGAGGACGTGCTCTGCGACCCGGACATTCAAATCGTGATGGAGTTCATGGGCGGCGAGGAACCGGCCGCTTCCTATATTGAGTGCGCGCTGCTGGCGGGCAAGACGGTGGTGACGGCCAACAAGATGGCGCTGTCGACCCACTGGGCGGAGCTGAACGCGGCGGCGCAGAAGACCGGCGCGGGCCTTTACTTCGAGGCCAGCGTCTGCGGGGCGATCCCGGTCGTCCGCGCGCTGACGGATTCCCTGCAGGCCAACCGCGTGGAAAGCCTGATGGGCATCATCAACGGCACGACGAACTACATCCTCACGCGCATGGCGCGGGAGGGGAGCGCCTTTGAGGACGTGCTCTACGACGCGCAGCGCCTGGGTCTGGCGGAGCCCGACCCCACGGCGGACGTGGAGGGGTACGACGCGGCCTACAAGCTGTCGATCCTTTCCTCGCTGGCCTTCCATACGCACGTGCCGGTGGAGGCGGTGTACCGCGAGGGCATCTCCCGGGTCACGCCCCTGGACATCGCCTGCGGACAGGAGATGGGGCTCACCCTCAAGCTGCTCGCCGTCGCCAAACGCAGCGGCGACCGGGTGGAGGCGCGGGTACACCCGACCTTCGTGCCCAGCACGCATCCGCTCTCTTCGGTATCGGATGCGTTCAACGCGGTCTTCCTCAAGGGGCATGCGTGCGGCGAGATGATGTTCTACGGGCGCGGCGCGGGCGACATGCCCACGGCCAGCGCGCTCGTCTCCGACCTCATCAAGGCGGCGGGCGCGCCGCGCCACAAGCTGCCGGAGTTTTTTGGGGGCGCGGACGGCGTATCGGTGGACAGCGACTGGTCGAGCGTCTACTTCATCCGCATGCGCGCGCAGGACAAACCGGGCGTGCTCGCCAAGGTGGCGGGCTGTATGGCGGGGCACGACGTGGGCATCGCTACGATGGTGCAAAAGGGCGAGCCCGACGCGGAAGGACGCGTGCAGCTCGTGTTCGTGACGCACAGGGCGCACGAGCGGGCGGTGCGCGCGGCGCTTTCGGAGGTAGAACGTTCCGGCGAGACGAGCGTGCGCAGCGTCATCCGCGTGGAAGGGGTCGAATGAACAAAACGCCGCGGTCGGGCGGGGCGTCGACCCTCAAATCACACATAACGGCCCGCGGTGCAGAAAAAATCTGCGTCGCGGGCCGTTTTATATGGAGAAAGCCGAAAAAGAAACCGATCAGGCGCGGACGGATCGCTCCCGCGCGTGCGCGGGGAAGCGGCGGACGCTGCCGGGCCGCCTGCGGCGGGAGACGGAGGGATGGTCCGGGGATACGGCGGCCTCCGGCTCGGTTTCGCCCCACTGGTCGAGCACGCGCTGTTGGGCCTGCTCGACGCTTTCGGGGTCGATGACCGCGTAGAGGATGACGCCAAAGAAGAGGATGGCGGGCAGCAGGCCGAGAAAGTAGAACATGAACGAATCCCTCCAACTTAACTTCCGCAGTAAAGCGGGAAGCGTTTCTCTTGTTTTTTAAGTACAAGATCAGTATATCACCTGAAAATTAAGAAGTCAAGGGAAACAACACTTAAAAATTAAGAGGTATTGCTTGCAAACCCCCGTAAATCGTGTATAATAAAAAGCAGAGGTGAAGCACATGACGGCGCAGGAGCTGGCGCGCAGATTAAAGGAAGCGCGCGTTGGCGCGGGCCTTACGCAGATGCAGGCCGCGCGCGCGATAGGCCGCCCGCAGCAGACGCTGGGCGGCTGGGAAAATGCGCGTTCGCAGCCGGACATCGAGACGCTGACGGCGCTGATGCGCCTGTACCGTGTAAACGCGGCCGCGTTCCTCGGCTTTGAGGCCGAGGCGTTCACCCTGCCCGAAATTCGCCTGATGCAGAAATACCGGTCGCTCGACCGGCACGGGCGGCGCATGGTGGACTTTGCCCTGCAGGAGGAGGTCGCGCGCCTGCGGGAAGCGGAGGAAATGGAGACGGCGCGCCTGCTGCCCTTTCGCATCTCCGACCAGCCCGCCGCGGCGGGCGCGGGCGTGTACCTCGGACCGGAGAGCTTTCACACGATCTACGTCAACGCGGACGCGCTGCCCCGGCGGGCGGCGTTCGGCGTCCCGGTGCGCGGCGACAGCATGGAGCCGGTTTACCACGACGGCGACATCCTGATCGTCTCCAGCGAGCAGCCGCGCGTGGGCGAGATCGGCGTGTTTACGCTGGGCGGCAGCGGCTACGTCAAAAAGCTCGGCGAGGGCGTGCTCCTGTCGCTGAACCCCGCCTACGACCCGATTCCCATGGACGAAAGCATCCGCTGCAACGGCAAGGTGATCGGGGTGCTGCAAAAGGACGAAATTCGGCAATAGCGACCGGCGGTTTAAAATAGAAAATTTCTGTAGGCGTCCGGACGATGTGCCGGACGCCCTTTCTGTGCCCCAAGGCGCGTCGCTTTGCCACATTCTTTTCAAATTCCCGCCCGAAAACCGTCCCGTTTTCGTCGGAATGTCTCCAAATTGCGCTGGTACAATGAGGGCGACAACGGACTGGGAGGGATCGCTTTGATCGAGGTTTCACATCTGACCAAACGGTACGGACAGCATGTGGCCGTGGACGACATCTCCTTCACCATAGAGCCGGGGAAGATATACGGCTTCCTCGGGCCGAACGGCGCGGGCAAGTCCACGACGCTTAACATCATGACGGGGTGTCTGGCCGCGACGGCGGGGACGGTCAAGATCGACGGGCACGACATCTTTGAAGAGCCCCTGAAGGCCAAGCGCTTGCTGGGCTACCTGCCGGAGCAGCCGCCGGTGTACGCGGACATGACGGTGCGCGACTACCTGCAATTTGTCGCGGAGGCCAAACGCATCCCGCCTCGGGAGCGCAGGGACCGCATCGCCGCCGCCATGGCGCGAACGGACGTGGCGGATGTCTCCGAACGCCTCATCCGCAACCTTTCCAAGGGCTATCGCCAGCGCGTCGGGCTGGCGCAGGCCATTCTGGGCGATCCGAGGTTCATCGTGCTGGACGAGCCGACCGTCGGTCTGGACCCGAAGCAGATCATCGAGATCCGCGATTTGATCAAGTCGCTGGGGCGCGAGCACACGGTGCTGCTTTCCAGCCACATCATGCAGGAGATCAGCGCGGTCTGCGACGACATCCTCATCATTTCGCACGGACGGCTCGTGGCCAGCGGCACCCCGGAGGAGCTGGAGGAGCGCGCGCTGCACGGGCATGCGCTCAACCTGACCGTGCGCGCCGCCAAAGCGCAGCTTGCGGACGCGCTGAAGGGGCTTGGCGTGCGGGTGGAAAGGGCCCGCGCCTCGCAGGACGAGCCGGGCGCGCTGGACGCGGCGCTTGAATGGGACGCGGAGGAGGACCTGCGCGAGGCGATCTTCTACGCGCTCGCCGGCGCGCGCCTGCCGATCCTCGCCATGGCGGCGGAGCGCATGAGCCTGGAGGAGGTCTTCCTGCAGATGACGGCGGACGCGGAGCAGCAGGCAGAGGCCGGCGGCGGGCAGGACGCCGCGGACGTTGCGGAATCGGACGAAAAGGAGGCGGCGGCAGATGGGCGCGATCTATAAGCGCGAGCTGAAATCCTACTTTACCGGTATGATCGGTTACGTGTTCATCGCCTTCGTGCTGCTGTTCATCGGCATCTACACGACGGCGTACAACCTGAAATACCTCTACCCGATGTTTGAGTACGTGATCGAAAGCACGAATTTCCTGTTCCTCATCGTCGTGCCCATCCTTACGATGCGCGCCTTTGCCGAGGAGCGCAGGCAGCGGACGGATCAACTGCTCTACTCGCTGCCCATGCGTTTGCAGGACGTGGTGCTCGGTAAGTTCCTGGCGATGGTGACGCTCTTCGCGATCCCCACGGCGGTGATCTCGCTCTACCCGCTGATCCTCTCGCGCTACGGCACGATCGCTCTGGGCACGGCCTACAGCTCCATCGCGGGCTTCTTCGCGCTGGGCTGCTGCCTGATCGCCATCGGCCTGTTCATGTCCTCCGTGACGGACAACCAGCTCGTCGCGGCGGTGCTGAGCTTCGCGGTGCTGGTGCTCTCCTTCCTCATGAACGGCATCGCGGAGCTGATGACCTCCACCGCCGTCGCCTCGCTGATCGCGCTGACCGCGGTGTCCTGCGCGCTCGGCCTCGCGGTGCGCCTGATGACGGGCAGCACGTCGACCGCGTTGCTCGCGGGCCTGCTGGTAGAAACGCCGCTGTGCGCGGCGTACCTGTGGCAGCCCGCGCTGCTCGAGGGGGCCTTTGCCAAAATCCTGGGCGCGCTGGCGCTCTTCGAGCGCCTGAGCAGCTTTACGGGCGGCATCTTCGACTTGACGGCGCTCGTCTACTTCCTCTCCGTGACCGGCCTGTTCCTCTTCTTCAGCGTGCAATCCGTTGAGAAGCGGCGCTGGAGCTGAGGAAGGAGGGGTAGAGATGAAGAAGAACGAAAAAACAAAAAAGCCCGGCAAGAAGGGGCTGTTCAAAACCCGCGTATTCCGCAGCGGCGGCTACAGCGTCGTCCTGTCCCTCGTGGTGGCGGCGGTGATCGTGGCGATAAATCTTTTTGTTTCGGAGATTACCTAGACCTACACCAAGATCGACACGACGGCGGAGAAGCTCTACACGCTGGGTGAGCAGAGCGAGAGCATCGTGCGCGCGCTGACGAAGGACGTGACGCTCACGCTCGTGGCCCAGAGCGGAAACGAGGACGCCACCCTCAAGGAGCTGCTCAACCGTTACGCCGCGCTCAGCGACCGCGTCACGGTGAAGACGCTGGACCCCGTCGTGTATCCCAAGAGCCTTGAAAAGTATCAGAGCGCGTCGCTCGCGGAAAACAGCGTGATCGTGGAGAGCGGCGAGCGATTCAGCGTCGTCGGTTACAGCGAAATCTATGTTTACGACTATTCCTCCTATTACTATACGGGCAGCTACGACGTCTCCTTCGACGGCGAGGGCGCGCTCACCAGCGCCATCGACTTTGTAACGAGCGACAACCTGCCGGTGATCTACGCGCTGAGCGGGCACGGGGAGAAGGAGATGGAATCCTGGCTTTCCGAGGCCGTCGCCAAGGAGAACATAGAGATGAAGGACCTGAACCTGCTGTCCCTGGAGGCCGTGCCGGAGGACGCGGACAGCCTGCTGATCTACGCGCCCACCTCCGACCTGAGCTCGGAGGAGGCCGACAAGGTCCTCGCCTACATGGAGGGCGGCGGAAGGCTCGTGCTCGTCACGGATGAATCGGACAAAGCCATGCCGAACCTCGCGCGCATCACCGAAAACTACGGCGTCGCCGCGCAGGACGGCATCGTCGTGGAGCAGGACATGAACTACTGCCTGCGCGGCTACACGCACTACCTGCTGCCCGAAATAGAGAGCCACGAGATCACCGATCCGCTGACGGAGGGCCGCCTCTACGCGCTGATGCCGCTCGCGCACGGCATTCGCAGGCTGGACGCTTACCGCAGCTCGCTTGAAATCACCGACCTGCTCACCACCACGGACAGCGCCTACAGCAAGCTGGACCCGTACAACGCAACGACGCTGGAAAAGGAAGACGGCGACGTGGACGGCCCGTTCTCCGTCGCGGTGGCGGTGTCGGAGGCGGTGGACGCGGGCGAAGCGCGCCTCGTGTGGTTCTCGACCTCGCAGTTCCTCGACCAGTCGGTGAACCAGATGGTATCCGGCGGCAACGAAGACCTGTTCCTGAACGCGCTGAACTGGATGTGCGAGCGGGAAAACAACATCTCCATCCGCTCCAAGAGCCTGAGCGCGTCGTATCTGACCATTCCCAGCGGCGAGGCCAGCCTCATCAGCGCGATCATCACCGTGATTTTGCCGCTGCTGGTGCTGTCCATCGGCATCGTCGTGTGCGTGCGGAGGAGGAAGCGGTAATGAGCAAGGGAAAACGGCTGCTTGCACTGTGCCTGATGCTGGCGATCCTCTCGTCGGGCAGCGTGCTGCTCTCGCGCTACAACGAGGCGCAGACCGTGGCGCAGCAGGAGACGGACGAACCGGCGGCGACCGTCGCGGCGCTTTCGGACGTGCAGCGGCTGGACGTGACGTTTCTCGGCGAGCACACGGGCCTTCTGCGCACGGACGGCCGCTGGGTGGACGCGGAGGACCCCGCCTTTCCGCTGGACGAGAGCTACGCCGAGGAGATGGCCGACGCGCTTTCAGACATGCGCTCGGAGCGCAGCGTGACGGGCGAGCCGTCCGAATACGGCCTGGACGACCCGCTGTGCGTCGTGACCGCGCGGGACGCGCAGGGCGCGGAGTTGACGCTGCAAATCGGCGACAAGAACAAGACGACCGGTCTGTATTACGTGCGCGTGGAGGGGCAAAGCGACATCTACACCGTCTCCTCCAGCGCGGTCATGCCCTTCCTGGCGGCGCGGTACGACCGGATCGAGGCCGAGGAGTTTCCGGAGATCGAAACGGACAGCGTGGAGCGCCTGAGCGTCACGGCCAATGGCCGCTCGCGGACGCTTCTGCACCTTCCGGAGGGATCAAAGAGCGCCTATACCTCGGCCTACACGTGGTTTGAACAGACGGCGGACGGCCTCGCGCCGGTCGGCACGGAGGGCGCGCAGAACGCCGCCCAGGAAGCGCTGGGCGTCGTCTGCCTGGGCACCGTGCGCTACGACGCATCGGCGGAGGACATGTCGCGCTTTGGGCTGGACGATCCCGCCGCGACGCTCGAGGTGACGTACACGCAAAGCGCGCAGACGACGCTGGACGCGCAGGCGCGCCTGCGCGTCCAGGCGCTCACGGAACTGACAAACCTGGACAAATACGGCCTGCTGGACGACTGGCGAGTGGAAGAAACGCCGGAGGACCCGGCCGAACGCATTCGCCGCGCCTGGTCGGGCGAGCAGGAGGGGGAGGCGCGCGACTACGAGGTGACCCACGTAAAGCGCCTCACCGTATGGGCGAGCGCGCCGGACGCGGATGGAAACAGCTACCTGCGCCACAGCGGCTCTTCGCGCATCTTCAGCGTGTCGTCCAGCTATGCCGGGACGCTGATGGAGCTTTTGTCGGGGGATCTGCGGGACGATTCCGTCTGCCTCGTGGAGGCGGGCCGTGTCAACCGCCTGACGGTTTCAGCCGGCGGCACGACCAAAGTGATCGACGTGGACCGGACGCCCGTGCCGGACGAAGAGGGCGTCCTGAAAGAAAACACCGCCTACCGGCTGGGCGCTGAGGAAATCGACAGCGCACAGTTTAGCCGGTTCATGAGCCGGGTGAATCTGCTGCAGGCCGAGGCGTACACGGATTCGAGC
>JAEXCG010000077.1 GCA_023402355.1 Bacillota bacterium
GGTTGTCGGCATGGCGCTGCACCACCGCGATGTAGGGCGGCACCGGACGCCCCTCGCCCTGCGTGATGCCGTGGGGGCTGAGCGTCACCTCCCCAAAGGCCCGCGTAAAGGCCTCCGGCCCGATCTCGCCCACGAGGTCCATGATCTCCCGCTCCAGCGCTTGAAGCCGAACCTCGTCGAGGTTTTGATCCGTGACCGCGCGGTAGGAAAGCGTGAGCTGGCGCTCAAACAGGCGCATGATGTCCGTCGCCGTGAGGCCCAGGCTCGCCATCGCGGGGGTCAGATACTTGAGCCCCGCGTTCAGCGCGCCGAGCGTGCGCTCCGCCATGCGCTGGTCGGGCATGTTCTGCATGGCGCGGCACAGCGCCGTCACGCCCTCCATGATCGTGGGCGTATCGACCATGGCGCTCATCAGCCGCCGGGCGCGCTCGCGCGCGTAGGCCGCGTCCTCGTCGGGCGAGCAGCCGTAGTAGGCATCCCGAAACGCCTCGTCCGGCACGAAGACCATGTCCACGCCCAGGCGCATGTACGCCCCCATGCGCGGCACGAAGTCCTCCGCGTTCACGACGTTGTAGATCGGGTAGGCGTCCGGCGCGCCCGCGAAGCCCAGCCCCGCCACCGTCGGCGCGGCGAACGTGTAGCCCAGCAGGTTTTCCGCCCGCGCGCCCTGCTCCTCCATGAGCAGGTGCACGTAGGCCTGCGCGGAGGCGCCGCCCTGCGAATGGCCGCAAACGAGCAGGCGCACCGGGCTGTCCTCCCGCGCGCACAGGTTCACCGCGTCCAGCAGCGTCAGCTTCTCCCGGCCCAGCGCGTGGGCCACCTGCGGGTAGGAGATGCGCTCCGCGTTCTCCATGAGCTGGCGGGCGACCTGCGAAAAGCCCTCGTGCAGGCCGTCCTTGCAGGTCATCTTCAGGTTGGTGACCCAGTCGTAAAACTTTCTGCTCGTGCCCATGAAGCTGATGGCGATGACATAGCGCCCGTCCGGCGCCTCGTGCGCCATGGTGACGACCTTGCCCGTGTCCGTCGCGACGAGCTGGCGCACGCCGCGCAGCACGTCGCCCAGCGAAAAGCGCATCGCCCCGCGCGCCTTCTTCATGCGGATGCCCCGGCGGATGGCCTGCGCGGGCTGCCATTCGCCATAGCGCCCGTCGATCGCGTCGAACAGGCGGTTTTCCGCCTGAAATGTGCAGTCCATCCAGCCCGCGTCGAAAAAGCGTTCGACCTCCAGATCGTACGTCGCGGCGGCCATCTCCGCGCAAAGGCGCGAGAGCACCGGGTCAAAGGGCGGCATCGCGCGCCCCCAGGCGTTCTTTCGGGGCGGCGAAAAGGCCCCCTCCACCGCCGCCAGATCCACGCGCGTCAGCTTCCCGCGCACGATATGCCTGCGCCGCGTCGTCATTCTCTTCACGCTTTATCCTCCGCCCGACGGCCCCTGCAAAGACCGTTTGTCGATTCTTCGCTCATTATAGCATATCGCGCGCCGCTTTACAAAGCGAAGCGCATTGACAAACCCGGCCCGATTTTGTAGTATGTGTAAGAAACTTTTTCCGGGGGAGGGAACCCTTTGACCGCATTCGCGCTGCGCCTCATCGCGCTTCTTTGCATGGCGCTGGACCAGCTCGGCCTCGTGCTGCTTCCGGGCGTCTCCCTCTTGCGCGCCGTGGGCCGCCTGGCCCTGCCGCTCTACTGCTTTCTGCTCTCCGAGGGCTACCGCCACACCCGCAGCCTGCGCCGCTACGGCCTGCGCCTCTTCCTGCTCGCGCTCGTCAGCGAGGTGCCGTTTGACCTCGTGCACTTCGACGCGCTCTTTTCGCCCGTGGGGCAGAACGTGGTCTTTACATTATGCCTTTCCCTGCTTGCCCTATGCTGCTACGACGCGCTGATCGAAAAAAAGCCCCTGCTCTGCGCCGCCGCCGTGCTGCTTTGCTGTATGGCGGCCATGCTGCTGCGCTCGGATTACGCGGCCTACGGCGTGCTGCTCACGCTCTGCTTTCACGTCTTCGCGGACAGCCCCGGCCTCAGGGCGGCGGGCTTTGCGGCGCTGCTTTCGGCCTACCTGCTGCAGCTCTACGCAGCCGGCGCCCCGGCGTCCTTTCTGCTGCTCTCGCCCTGCGCGCTGCTATCTCTCCTGCCCATCACGCTGTACAACGGCCGCCCGGGCATCCGGCGGCTCCGCTTCGGGTTTTACGCCGCCTATCCGCTCGGCCTGCTCGCGCTCTACCTCGTCCGCCATTTCCGGCTGATTCCGCCGTATTGGTATTTGTGACGGGCCTGCCGTTTCCCTGCACAGATTACCAATATATGACGAAAACTTTACTTTTTTGTGTCCATCCGCTATAATGCCCCTAAAAAGCGCGCCTTACGGGGCTGCGTGCAGGAGGGATAGCGAATTGAACCTGAAACGAAGGACGGGCGCGGCGCTGCTCGCGCTTACGATGCTGCTGGCGTCGCCGGCCTCGGCGGCTCGCCTGCTCTATACAGGCACCCGCGGCGACGACGTGCGCGCGGTGCAGCTTCAGCTCATCGACCTGGGGTACGCCCCGGGGACGGCGGACGGCATCTTCGGCAGCCGCACCCAGCGGGCCGTCTCCGCCTTTCAGAAAAAGGCCGGCCTCAAGGCCGACGGCGTGGTCGGCCCCAAGACCTACGACAAGCTGGAAGAGGCGGCGGGCGGCTCCGGCGGCAGCGGCGATGGAGAGGCCCCCGCGCCCGACGTCACCCCGGCGCCCACCCAGGCGCCGTCCGGCGGCGGCTCCTCCGGCGGTTCTTCGTCCTCCGGGACGTACCGCAACCTGAAGGTCGGCAGCAAGGGCGAGGACGTGTCGCGCGTGCAGCGCCAGCTCAAGGCCCTGGGCTACTTTAACGCCTCGGTCACGGGCGGCTACTACAGCGTCACCCGCAGCGCCGTGCGCGCCTTTCAGCGCGACCACGGTCTCTCCGCGGACGGCGTGGCCGGGCGGAACACGCAGTCAAAGCTCGATTCGCTCGTGACCGCGGACGGAACGCTCATCGGCGGCGGCAGCGGCTCAAACGGGGGCGGCGATTCAAACGAAGGCGGCGACGGCCCGACGCCCGCCCCGACGCCGAAGCCTACGCCCAAGCCCACGCAAAAGCCCTCCGCCAACGCGACGCCCTACCCGACGCTGCGCAAGGGCGCGACAGGCGACGACGTGCTGATGCTGCAAAGCAAGCTGAAGGAACTGGGCTACTACACGGGCGAGGTGCACGGCACCTACGACAGCGCGACGGTCACGGCGGTCAAGGCGTTCCAGAAGAACAACAACACCGGCGTGGACGGCGTGGCGGGCGCGGCGACGCTGCGCATCCTCTACGAGCGCGACCCCGTGCGCGCGGACGAGGCGCCCAAGCCCGTGCCCACCGTGGCCCCCGGCGTGGGCGAGATGCAGGGGCCGGACCCCTCCTCGGTGGAGCTGGCCCACTGGTTTGACGACGTGAAGCAGAACTACAAAAACGGCCAGAAGCTGACGGTCTACGACCCGTCCACCGGCCTTGGCTGGAAGCTCAAGATTTACGCGATGGGCCGCCACGCGGACTGCGAGCCGCTGACGGCGGAGGACACGGCGATCATGTACAAGGCCTTCGGCAACCAGAACACCTGGACGCCCAAGCCGGTCTATGTGAACATGCCCGACGGCCGCTGGATACTCGCCACGACGCACAACGTCGCCCACCTGACCGGCTCCATCTCGGACAACGACTTCGACGGGCACCTTTGCGTGCACTTTTACCGCGACATGGAGGAGTGCCAGCAGAACGACCCGAACTACGGCGTCACCAACCAAAAGGCGATCCGCGACACCTGGGCCAGGCTGCACCCCTGACGCGCCCAAGCGCAGCGGCACAATCGAATCTCTAAAAGCGACGGAGGCCGGGCATTCGCCCCGGCCTCCGTCGCTCTGTATATCCCCTTTTTGAAACAAACCCGTTCACGCTAGTCCCTGAACCTTTGGAGGAGCCCCTCGAGCTGGTCCACCTCCTCCTGCGTGAAGGCGGACACCCGGCGCTCGCAGTAGCGGAAGAACGCCGCGCGAATCTCCTGCGCCAGCGAAAGGCCGTGCTCCGTCAGGAACACGCGCACGCAGCGCCGGTTCACCGGGTCGGCGCGCCGCTCGACGAGGCCGCACGCCTCCATGTCGCTGAGCATATCGCTCATGGTCGAGCGGGAAGCCCCGTAGATTTCGGCCAGCTCCTGCTGGATCATGCCGGGGTGGTCGATGAGGTAGTGCAGCATCGTGCAGTGCGTGGCGCGCACGCCCAGCTTTAGGAGCTGTGCGCTCTCCTCGCGGTAAAACTGGCGGATCACGTCCGCGAAAGCGATATAGCTCTGCGGCGAACGAATCTTCGGCATCGACGGTTCCTCCTTTGTGTGCGCCCGCCGGGCGCTTTTCGTCCGGGGAAGAAAAGCGTTCCGGCATCCCCTCGCCCGGCACATCCCGCCGGGCCCGTTTCCTCAGTATAGGCGCTTTTCCGCGCTTTTGCAAGCGCGCTCAGTCCCGGCGCTCCCGCACCATCACGTGCTCGCCGTGCAGGTCGCGCTCGCCGTTTCGTGCAAAGCCGAAGCGCTCGTACAGGCGCTCCGCGACCCGGTTCCCCTCCACCACGCTCAGGTAGATGCGCTCGCAGCCGTACTCCGCCTCGATGCGCGAGAGCAGCGGCCCCAGGCACGCCTTCGCCAGCCCCCGCCCCTGCCGGGGCGCGTCGATGAGAAACCGGTCGAGCCATACGCGGTTTTCGCTGGGCCATAGGCCGTACATCGCAAAGCCCACGGCCTCGCCCTCCGACAGCAGCAGCACGGGCCGCCAGCAGGCGACCTGCTCCGCCTCGCGCAGGCACTGCGCCACCGGCTCCACCGTGCCCTCCTGCCCGGGGCCCACGCCCATCGCAAGCGCCTGCCCGCAGTTCTTTGCCGTCACCGGCACGATTTCAATGCCCATCGTCTCGCTCCCTTTCCTCTCTCGCCTGTGCATTCGACCCCAAAGCGCCTTTTCCTGCCGCGCGGGCGGGTTTCTCCTAAATATGAACTTTCTGTGAACGGCTTGACGGCGCATGACTACTGTGATAGTATATCCCTCGTAAGCTTACTACTTCGATAGTCTGAGAGGTGCTCTATGAAAACCAGATGCCTTTGCCTGCTGCTGTGCCTGTTTTTGGCGCTTTCCTCCTCCGCGCTGGCCGCGCCGGGCGACGCGCAGCTCTACTCCGAATCGACCGAGGGCCTGTCGATGACCGCCTGGCAGGGCGGGGCCCTCGTGCTCACGTCCAAGGGGCTGGAGAAGGTCGCCCCCGACGGCAGCTCGACCCTGCTCTTCCCCGTGCCGCAGGAGATGTCCGCCTACGACACGCTGATCTACGGCGACGGCGCGACGCTTTACGCGCTGGATAAGACGAGCGGCGCGCTCTCCACCTGGGACCTGAAGACCGGCGAGCTGACCCTCCTGTGCCAGCTCAACTGGGATGGGCTCGGCCTGACGATGGACGGCTACACGTTCGCGGCGGAGGTTTCCTCGCTGTACGTCGCGGACGGCATGGCCACGCTGCTGCTGGTGAGCGACGACTACCTGACCGCCTCGCTCCAGCGCTTCAGCCTGGAAGACGGCGCGCGCACCCCGACCGGCGTGGAGCGCCTGACCAGCGTGACGCCCTATCAGGACGGCAAGCTGCTCGGCTCCACCTACGACACCGGCGCGCCCGCGGGCAGTCAAAGCCGTCTTTTGCGCATCGACCCCGTGACCGGCAACACGGAGGACGCGGGCCCGCTGCCGGACGGCGCCGCGGGGCTCGCCTACGACGCCGAAAGCGACTACTTCTACTGCCTTAGCGCGAGCGAGCTGCACCGCGGCCGCGTAGGCGAGGCGACGGAGTGCGTGGCCTACATCCCCTCCAACGCGCCCTACATCAGCATGACCTCGGCGGACCGCCAGCCGCAGACCGCGCTGCTTTCGGGCGGCCTCTTCGCCTCGCTGGACTACGGGGTGCTGACGGTGCGCAACGCGGACCCGCAGTACAAGCCCAGCCGCACGCTGCGCATCAGCGGCGGCAGCTCGGACGACGCCTACCGCGCGTTCACTCGGGAGCACCCGGAAATCCCGGTGATCTTCGAGCCGGTCACCCTCACCTCCGCGGAGGACGTGATGCGCGCGATGGTCGGCGGCGACGGCGCGGACATCTACGTGCTGCCTGTTTCGAGCACGCTGTACGCCCCGCTGATCGAGAAGGGCTACCTGAACGACCTGACGCAGAGCGAGACGATCCGCTCGCTGGTGGAGCGGATGTACCCCGCGCTCGCCGAGGGGCTGATGCAGGGCGGCAAGATTTTCGCCGTCCCCTCCTCGATGTACGCGACGACCCTGGGCTACAGCCCCTACGTGCTCGAGCAGCTCGGCCTCACGGAGGACGACCTGCCGAAGACCCTGCCGGAGTTCCTCGAGTTCGTCGGCCGCTGGGACGACGAGTTCGCGGAGGAACACCCCACCCTCTCGCTGTTCACGGAGTCGTTCGACATGTCCGAGGCCAAGCTGCTCTTCTTCGACCGGCTGCTTTCGCAGTACGAGTCCACGCTCCGGCTGCGCGGCGAGGAAATCTCGTTCGACACGCCGCTCTTCCGCGAGCTGCTGGCCGCTTTGGAGGGCGCGAACCTGCCGGAGCTGGCCGAGTCCATCTTCGACGTAACCTCGGGCGTGTCCCGCGCCTACACGATCTTCGACGACTCCGCCAAGCCCACCGCCCTGTTTGACTTCTACTACTCCGCCTACGTCATGGACTACAACCTCGACCAGGGCTACGAGCCGCTGCTGCTGCCCCTTTCGCAGGACACGCCCGCGCTGCTGGACGCCTACATGGAGGTGTACGTCGTGAACGCCTCCAGCGAAAACGCCGACCTCGCCGTCGCCTACCTGGAGACGGTCGCAAACAACCTGGGCGACGGCCTCACGCGCACGCTGCTGCCGGACGTGAACGAGCCGGTCGAGAACCCGAACATGGTGGAAAACATTCAGGAGGGCGAGGCCGCCCTCAAGGAAGCGGAGGAGCGCGGCGACGAGGAGAGCGCGGCGGTGCTGCGCGAGCAGCTCGCCTACACGCAGAAATACCGCTACGCCATCTCGCCCGAAAACATCGAGATGTACCGGAATGTCGCGGATAGTCTGACGCTTTCCACCGCCAGCGCGGTCTATGGCGACTACGCGCAGGACCTGCTCAAGCGCTACCTGACCGGCCAGCTCGACGCGGACGGGTTCATCCGCCAGCTCCAGCAGAAGCTGCGCATGGCGCAGATGGAGCAGATCGGGTAACCTGAAAGGGTTCCGACGGGAAATCGCCTCCCGCCGGAACCCTTCTTTTTTCTCGCCACGTCACGCGCGCGATAGCGCCGGGAACCGGACGCCCTGCGGCAGGTGAAAGCCGCGCACGAAGAGCGTCGTGTCCTCCTCCCGGAGGGGGCGCTGCGCCATCCCCTCCTCCGCTTCCGGCGTAAAGCCGAGCCGCACCCGCTCGCCGTCCGCGCGCGCGAGGCAGGCCGCCGCCTCCCGCACCGAAAGCCCCTCGCCGTAAAGGGCGCTAAACTCCAGGGCGTCCTCCGCAAGGTCCGCGACCGCGATCCGCCCGCTCCCCAGCTCGTAGACGCACTCGCGCATGAACCCGGCGGCGTAGAACATGCCCAGCGCGGCGGGGCGCGAAAGCGACAGCCGCGCCTGCTCCCCGCCCGTGCGCATGGCCCAGGCCACGCGCTGCACCTGCGCCGGGTCGTCCATGGAGAGCTTGCGCGCGCCGCCCGTGCGCCGGTCGACCACGAAGCTGTGCGCCGTCTCCCGCGCCCGCTCAAAGCCGAATTTCGGGTAAAAGTCCAGCACGCTGTCGTTGGCGAAGAGGTAGACGCCGTCACAGCGCCCCGCATAATGCTCGAGCGCGGCCTCCATCAGCGCGCGCGACAGCCCGCGTCCGCGCGCCCCGGGCGCCGTCATCACCGTGCCGATCTGCACGAGGCGCAGCGGCCTTTCGTCCATCTCAAACGTCAGCTCGTTCGCGGAGACGTTCGCCACCGCCTCGTCCCCCTCAAAGAAGGTGAAGGGGACGTAGGTGCCGTCCGCGAACCCGCCGCGAACCCAGGCATCAAAGTCGAACCCGTAGACCTCACGCGTCAGCGCGTTCAGGCCCGCGCGCAGGCGTTCGTCCCCAAAGTACCCGATTTCAAGGCGCATGTTCTCACTTCCGATCGCAGGGCGTCCCGCCCTTTTTATGGCTCGCGTGGTAGTCGCGGCACGCCGCGCAGTCGCCAAAGCGCGCACAGGACAGCCGCTTGCAGGGGCAGGCGAGGTTGAGGCCGCGCTCCACGGCCGACTCGCCCAGCACGGGAATGCCGTTTTTCATCAGCAGCGCGGCGGTCACGCCGTCTCCGTCCGTCAGCGTGCCGGAAAACGCGCCGTCGTAGATGCGGCCCCGGCCGCAGGAGGGGCTGCGCTCCTTGAGCACCGCCAGCGTGCAGCCGAGCCGACGGCCCAGCGCGAGCGCCTGCTCCGCGCCCGCGCGATAGGCCTGCGTCACGTCCTGACCGTCCTTCGTGACCACGCCCTTCCCGCGCAGCTCGGCGGGCATGCGCGGGGTGCACAGGCCGCCGAGCTGCTCCGGACACACGGGGATGAGCGTGTGCTCCTTTGAAAGCGCGATGACCGCCTCGTTCGGGCAGGACTTGCCGTCGTAGCGGCAGGGAACGCCCAGCAGGCACATGCTGACGAGGATCTTCAAAGAGAATGCCCCTTTCCATGATGAACTTTGATCATTATACCATTTTTCCGCCCCTACAGCGCATGCCGGGCGGATTTATTTCTGCCGGGTCGATTTTTCCAGCGCCGCCTCCACCGCGGCGTAGTTCGCGTAAAAGACGGGCGCGTCCACGCCCGCAGCCCGGCCGCATTCGTACACGCTGCGGCAGACGTAGAGCAGGTCGGCGCTGTTGCCGTGCAGCGTCATGATGCGCCGGGTCAGTTCGCTGGCGCGGAACATGCGGCACATCGCCAGCCCCGCCAGCCGCGCGGGCAGCCGGTAGGGCCAGAGCTCCCCGCGGTAGCGGCGAAGGGACACCCCGCGCGCGGCGACGATGGACGCCGTCTCGCGCACGGCCCGCACGGTCTGCGCCAGAATGCGCGGGGAGTCCATCGCGAGGGACGCCGCGCGCGCGGGGTCCTCGACGCCGCCATACCTGCCCGCGGCCGTGATGACCGCCGCGTTGATCGCCATGTGCAGCCAGATCCACTCCAGCATGTCGCAGGGGCTCTCCAGCTTGAGGTCCGCGCTGCGAAGAATGCCCGCGCACAGGTCGTAAAGGTCCGCGTTTTCCTCCCCGCGCCGTTCGAGCATGACGTGGTCGAACAGCACGCAAGAAAGCGCGCCGCCGCGCAGCGACCCGCCCGCGACGGGAAAGCCGAGCAGGGCCCGCCGCCCCGCGAGCGCCGCCCGCAGCGCCTCGCGGTCCGCCCAATGGCCGAGGAACAGCAGGAGCGGTCCCTGCAGCTTTGCCTCGTCCAGCGCCTGAACCGCCTCCCGCAGCCTGCCCCCGGCGACGCTCAGGAGGATGACGTCGTAGGCGCCGCCCCGCTCCGCCAGGCGGACCTCGTAATCGTCGCATACCTCTGCCCCGCGGGCTTCCTTTCGGCCGTCGAGCAGCCGCACAGACAGACGCTTCGGGCAGGCGGCCCGCTTCTGCGGCCGGACCCAATGCTCCACCTGATGCCCCGCCCGCTGAAACGCGTAGCCATAGATCGAACCGATGACGCCGAGCCCCAGGATCAGGATTCGCACGCCGCATCCCTCCATCCCCCCGCGCCGAGCAGCGCGAAAATCTGATCGCAGACGCCCCGCGCCGTCTCCGGCGGCACGGGCATCACCTCGCTCACCATCTGAAGCCCCTCCAGCAAAAACAGGACGGCGTCCGCCGCCTGCGGGTGGGGCGCGCACAGCTCGCCCCGCCGCACCCCGTAATCGATCAGGGCTGTTAAGACGTCCCTGCCGCGCCGGTACTGCGCCTCCAGCACCCCCGGGCCCGCGCCCTCCCGGTTTTCCAAGCAGTACTCGTACAGCGCGCGCTCGATGCCCGGCTGCGCGGCGTCAAGCCGTCCCTGCGCCCGCGCCAGAAACGAAGCGAGGATGCGCGGCGCGGGCACGCCGGCCTCCATCTGCTCGCGCTCCGCCTGCGCCTCGTCCGCCTGCAGCGCGCGCAGCAGACCGGCAAACAGCTCGCCCTTGTCCGCGAAGTGGCGGTAAAGTCCCCCCTTGCTCATCCCCGAGCGCTCGCAGATTTCCTGCATGGAAACCGCCGTATACCCGCGCTGCGCAAACAGCGCGAAGGCTGCCTTCAGGATGCGCCCGCGCGTGCGTTCTCCCTTGTCCCCCATACGCCCTCCATTTTCGCGACTATGCCGTCGCTTTTTTTATCAGTATAGCCCTTCCGCCTCGCGTTTGTCAAGCAAACCCGGGGCAAAGCGAACGGACGCGGCAATGCACAAAACAAAAAAGGAAGCGGCGATTTGCCCCTTCCATCTAAAAACCGTTTCCCGTCCCCTGCGGGACAGGGCTCGTTTTAGAATGTACTTTAGATTTTTTACACCGCATTGGTAAGAATTGTGCATAGCTTCTTTATGGCCTTTTGCGGTATAATGCTAAGTGGTGGGAGTTGTTTTATTCCCGTCGCAGGCCCCGCCCCATCCCCCGGCCTGCGCAAAGAGGAGGTTTTGAGCAGATGAACGATGAAAAAAACACGCGTCCCGACATCGCCGTATCCGTAAAGGAGCGCGGCTCCGCGATCGACGACGCCCTGGAATACCATCCGGAGGACATCGACCTGATGATCGCGCGCATGGACACCCGCGCCTCGTGACGCACATAAGCGCAAAGGCCCGGAAGGCAAAACCTTCCGGGCCCTATCTTTGGGCTCATATTCGGGCCACGCCGCTCTCCCTCGCCGCGCGGGCGACCGCCTCCGCGACCGCCTTGCCCACGCGCGGGTCGAACGCCTTGGGCAAAATGTACTCCGGCGTGCGCTCCTCGTCGGACACCAGCGCCGCGATGGCGTGCGAGGCCGCCATCTTCATCTCGTCGTTAATGTCCCGCGCGCGCACGTCCAGCGCGCCGCGGAAGATGCCCGGGAACGCCAGCACGTTGTTGATCTGGTTCGGGTAGTCGCTGCGGCCCGTGCCCACAACCGCCGCGCCCGCGCGCTTCGCCTCGTCCGGGAAGATTTCCGGCACGGGGTTGGCCATCGGGAAGACAACGGCCCCCGCGTTCATCGAGGCGACCATCTCCGCGCTCACGACGCCCGGCGCGCTCACGCCGATGAACACGTCCGCGCCGCGCATGGCGTCCGCCAGCGTGCCGGTAAGGCGCGCGGGGTTCGTGACGCGGCTCATTTCCGCCTGCGCGGGGTTCAGCCCCTCCATGCCCTCCACGAGCACGCCGCAGCGGTCCACCATCGTGAGGTCTTTAACGCCCAGCTTCAGCAGGTGCCGCCCGATGGCGATGCCCGCCGAGCCCGCGCCGTTGATGACCACGCGCACCCCGTCGATTTCCTTCTTCACGACCTTGAGCGCGCCCAGCAGCGCGGCGGCCACGACGACGGCCGTGCCGTGCTGGTCGTCGTGGAAAACCGGGATGTCGCAGATCTCCTTGAGCCTGCGCTCGATCTCAAAGCAGCGCGGCGCGGCGATGTCCTCCAGGTTGATGCCGCCAAAGCTGCCGGAGATCAGATAGACCGTGCGCACGATCTCCTCCACGTCCTTGGAGCGCACGCAGATGGGGAACGCGTCCACCCCCGCGAAGGCCTTGAACAGCGCGCACTTGCCCTCCATGACGGGCATGCCCGCCTCCGGGCCGATGTCGCCCAGGCCCAGCACCGCCGTGCCGTCCGTCACCACGGCGACCAGGTTGTGCCTGCCGGTGAGCGTGAAGGACTTGTCGTAGTCGTCGCGGATCGCCAGGCACGGCTCCGCCACGCCCGGCGTGTAGGCGAGGGAAAGGTCCTCGCTGTTTTCCACCTTGCAGCGGGGCACGATTTCCAGCTTCCCCGCCCATTCGTAGTGTTTTTCAAGCGCGCGCGCTTTGATGTCCATGAGGGCGCATCTCCTTTGCATCCCATTTGAGGGTTAAATGTCTTTATCAGTATACCGCATTTGATGCCCTCCGCGCAAGGGAGGACGCGCCTGCGCGCGCCACTGACCGCCCCGCTTCTTTTTTTCCGCAACCTTGACACCCCTCGTGCATATTGCTATAATCATCTAAACAAAATATCCCATGAGGGAGTAGTTCCGCGCCGCTTCGGCGTGCGACAGGTCAACATCGCGCTTGCGGGCATCCCCGTGGGCTGGCTTGCCGAAAGAATGAGACTCATGCCGGCTTCGCCGTGCAGGGGTCTTTTGTTTTTATCGCAGCTCACCTTTTGAGAAAGGGGTATCAAACCATGCGTTATGAAATTCAGGATGCAAAGGACGTACTCTCGGAGCTTTCCACCGGCGAGGACGGCCTTTCGCCGGAGGAGGCCGCGCGCCGTCTCGCGCAAAACGGCCCCAACAAGCTGGCGGAGCAGAAAAAGCCCTCGCTGCTCGTGCGCTTTCTCTCCCAACTGCGGGACCCCATGACCCTCATCCTGCTCGCGGCGGCGGCCGTCTCCGGCTTCACCGCCGCCTACGCCCACGAGTCGTTTGCGGACGTGGTCATCATCCTCGCGGTCGTCATCATCAACGCCCTGCTCGGCGTGATTCAGGAGAGCAAGGCCGAGCAGGCCATCGAGGCCCTGCAGGAGATGGCCGCCGCCCAGAGCCGCGTGCGCCGCGGGGGCGAGGTCGTGACCCTCGCCAGCAGCGAGCTGGTGCGCGGCGACGTGGTGCTGCTTGAGGCGGGCGACGCCGTGCCCGCCGACGCCCGCCTCCTCGAGTGCGCGAGCCTCAAGGTCGAGGAGGCCGCGCTGACGGGCGAATCGGTGCCCGTGGAAAAGCAGGCAAGCGCCCTCAAGGCGGAGGACGGGCGGGACATCCCGCTCGGCGACCGGCGCAACATGGTCTACATGGGCTCCACCGTCGTCTACGGGCGCGGCCTCGCGGTCGTCACCGGCACGGGCATGGGGACGGAGATGGGCAAGATCGCGGGCGCGCTGCAGGACGCGAAGGACGAGCGCACGCCCCTTCAAATGCGCTTATCGCAGCTCAGTCGCTTCCTCTCCTTCGCCGTGCTGGGCATCTGCGCGTTCATCTTCGCGCTGGGCGTCTGGCGCGCCTGGCCTATCGCGGACGCGGCCGCCCTGATCGACACGTTCATGGTCGCCGTCAGCCTCGCCGTCGCCGCGATCCCGGAGGGGCTGGCGACGGTCGTGACGATCGTGCTGTCCATCGGCGTGACGCGCATGTCCCGGCGCAACGCCATCATCCGCCGCCTCACCGCCGTGGAGACGCTCGGCTGCGCGCAGGTCGTCTGTTCGGACAAGACGGGCACGCTGACCCAGAACCGCATGACCGTCGTGGAGCACGCGGGCGCAGACGAGGACGCCACCGCGCGGGCGATGGCCCTGTGCTCCGACGCGCGCCTGGACGCCGAGGGCCGCGCGCAGGGCGAGCCGACGGAGGCCGCGCTCGTCGCGTGGGCGGCAAGCCGCGGCCTGAAGAAGCCCGAGCTGGAAAGCGCCGCCCCGCGCGTGATGGAGGCGCCCTTCGACTCCGGGCGCAAGATGATGTCCACCGTGCACGAGGCGGACGGCGGCTTTGTGCAGTACACCAAGGGCGCGCCGGACGCCCTGCTCTCGCGCTGCACGCACGCGGTGCTGGGCGGCGAGCGCGTCCCCCTGACCGACGCTGTGCGCGGGGAGATTCTCGCGCAGAACAAGGCCTTTGCCGACCGCGCGCTGCGCGTGCTGGCTGCTGCCGAGCGCCGCTACGAGCGCCGCCCGGAGGACGCCTCGCCGGAGGCGCTGGAGCGGGAGCTCACGTTTCTGGGCCTTTCGGGCATGATCGACCCCGTCCGTCCGGAGGCGGCGGAGGCCGTCGTGCGCTGCCGTGCGGCGGGCATCCGACCCGTGATGATCACGGGCGACCACAAGGACACCGCCGTGGCCATCGCGCGCGAGCTGGGCATCCTCTCCTCGCCGGACGAGGCGATCACCGGCGCGCAGCTCGACGCAATTTCAGATGAGCAGCTTTCCAGGGACATCGAGCGCTACAGCGTCTACGCGCGCGTGCAGCCGGAGCACAAGGTGCGCATCGTGAACGCCTGGCGCTCGCTCGGCCGCGTCACCGCCATGACGGGCGACGGCGTCAACGACGCGCCCTCCATCAAGGCGGCGGACATCGGCGTCGGCATGGGCATCACGGGCACGGACGTCACCAAGAACGTCGCGGACATGGTGCTGACGGACGACAACTTCGCCACCATCGTCACGGCGGTGGAAGAGGGGCGGCGCATCTACGACAACATCCGCAAGTCCATCCAGTTCCTGCTCTCCTCCAACTTGAGCGAGGTGGTGGGCATCTTCGTGGCGACGCTGCTGGGCTTCACGCTGCTAAAGCCCGTGCACCTGCTGTGGATCAACCTGATCACCGACACGTTCCCCGCGCTGGCGCTGGGCATGGAGCGCGCGGAGGAGGACATCATGCAGCGCCCGCCGCGCGACCCGAAGGAGGGCGTGCTCGCCGGGGGCCTTGGCATCGGCGCGCTCTATCAGGGCGTGCTCGTCGCCGCCATCACGCTTTCGGCCTACCTGATCGGCCACTTCATGGAGTCGGGCCAGTGGGCGTTCGTAAACAGCCCCGACGGCATGACCATGGCCTTCCTCACCCTGTCCATGGCGGAAATCTTCCACGCGTTCAACATGCGCTCGCAGCATGGGTCCGTCTTTACCCTGAGGGGCCACAACCTCGTGCTCTGGGGCGCGATGGCGCTCTCCCTGCTGCTGACGACCGCCGTGATCTACGTGCCCTTTCTCTCAAACGCCTTCGGCTTTGAACACATCTCGCTCGCCGAGTACGGCGTGGCGCTGGGCCTCGCGTTCCTCGTGATCCCGGTGGTGGAGCTCGTAAAGCTTATGCAGAGGAAGAGGGCGAAAAAGAAAAATTAATCCCTTATTGAGAACAAAAGACAGCCCCACGAAGCTGGGAAGCTTTGTGGGGCTACTTTTGACAGTCCGTCTTTAAAGGTGATAGTTAGCGCCCCATATTTAGCGGAAAGACGTTAACACTTTATAAACTCTATGTTAAAATAGAAAAAGGGTCGGACTAAAATACAGAGGATGGGAAGTTATAAAAATGCAATACCTGGAAGTCGACGGTTTAACAGGCATACCCGATACGTACAGGGAGCTGCTTACCCAGTGTACAGCAAATCTAAAACATAAAGAAATCCTCCTGGTCGTCCTGTACTTCATGTCGGATCTAGACGACAGCCAGCACACGCATGATAACATTGAAAAAAACATGCGAAAAATTTTTACGAGGGATAACTATCATGATTACGCCGCCTCAAACATTCGGGGGCTTTTCAACGCAGAGACCCAAAGTGTAAATCAGGGACGGCTAAAGGAAAATCAGCGACTTTGGCTCAATGTATCAGAAGGTCACTGGCGAAACAGTGTCCTTGGAAACGAAGCGGCGAAGCGTATTCTGGACGCGCTGGAAATCGATCTTGTAAATCGCGAAGACGGGCGGCAAGCGCGGGTGATTCGGCAAGAAATTCAGCGGATAGAAAGGAATCTCAATGCCCTAGAGGGTAAGGAGAGGGAGCAACTCAGGAAGACACGGGTTAATCAGGGGATCTTTCGGGAAAAGCTCCTTCGAAGCGGCAGTTGCTGTCGAATTTGCTCGCTAAAAAGAAAGGATCTACTGATTGCCAGCCATATCAAGGCCTGGGCCGCCAGCACGGGAAAGGAAAAGCTGGATGTGGATAACGGGCTGCTTCTGTGTCCTGCACATGACGCGCTCTTTGATAAGCATCTTATTTCCTTTCAGGACGACGGAAAAATTGTGATTTCCCGTCATCTAGCGAAAGAGGACATGGCGCTGCTCAACATAAGCCCGGACATACAAATTGAAGTCACGGACGGCAACCGAAAATACCTGCGTCATCACCTTGCAATCCTGGAAGCGCAGGAATAAGGTAAGGCTATGCTTTCATTCAGGAAGCATAGCCTATATTTGAATAAACTATTGGACCCCTTTACAGCATCGTCTCCCCCACCTCGAACAGCTCCTCGGGCACGTCCTTAGAGTAGCGCGCGACCTTCTTTAAGATCGCCTCCGCGCGCGCCCCCCGCACGGGCACGGGCTGAAAGTCCTGCTCGTCGCCCGTCGCGTCGGAGATGCGGCAGGGAATGAGCTTGATGGAGGTGAGGCGCGCGCCCTCCTCCGCCTTTTCCGCGGTGATCTGCACGATCATCGTGTCCCAGTCCGGCGGGTTGATGTTCCCGCCGAAGCAGAAGTTGCCCAGACTGTAGAAGATCGGCACGCCCTCGTAGATCTCGATCCCCTGCAGGATGTGCGGGTGATGGCCCACGATCACGTCCGCGCCGCCGCGCACCAGCTTGTGCGCGATGCGCTTTTGCTCGATGTTCTGCTCCTTTTCGTACTCGATGCCCCAGTGCAGGGAGACGATCACCAGGTCGCACCCGTCCTTCTTCGCCTGCTTGATCTCGCCCAGCAGCCCCGATAGGCCGTCCAGCTTGGGGGCCGCGCGGCTGAGCAGCGCGACGCGCAGCTCGCCGCCCACCTCCACGTAGGCGGGCCGCTTGGTGCCGCAGTAGACGATGTCCTGCGCGTCCAGCGCGCGCAGGGTGTCCTCATACCCCGCCACGCCGTAGTCGTGCGAGTGGTTGTTGGCGGTGTTGACCGCCTCGATGTTGCCCAGCGGCAGAATTTCCGCGTACGCGGGCGGCGCGGAAAACACGCACCTCTTGTCGGCTCCCTGCCGGCCGGTCGTGAAGGCGTTTTCCAGGTTCACCAGCGTCAGGTCGTCCGCCCCGAAGATGTCGCGCACGGCGAGGAAAGGCCAGTCGAAGCCCGCCTCCCCGATGCGCTTCACGAAGTGCTCCGCCCGCCCCTCCAGACCGCGGTTCGTGCCCAGCGTGCAGTCCCCCGCAAACGAGATGCGCACCTGCGCGTCCGCCGTGGCGGGCGCGAGCAGCAGGCAAAGCGCAAGCAGAAGTTCGCCGAGGGCGGCGCGCCGCTTCTTTTCTTTCTTCCATCGCATGCAGCGACCCCTCCTTCGGCGCTTTGCGCGTTTCTACCTATAAGATGTAAAGAAAGGCCAAAACGTTTCACCCTTTTCGTCTTTATTTTTATTTACACCTGTGGACAGCCGGTTTTCCGTTTGTTATCATGGATTTTATCTTGTTGATCGGGAGGAAAACCATGCAAAAAGAAACCTGGACGACGGTGCTGAAGGGCGTCTGCGTCGGCGGCTCGATGACCGTGCCGGGCGTCAGCGGCGGCTCCATGGCCATGATTCTGGGCATATACGACCGGCTGATCGCCTCGATCAGCTCGCTTTCAAAGGACTTTCGGGGAAACCTGTCGTTTCTTCTGCGCTTCCTGCTGGGCAGCGCGCTGGGCATGGCGCTCTTTGCCAATCCCCTGCTGGCGCTCATCGAGCGCTGCCCCCGCCCCATGCTCTTCTTCTTCATCGGCGCGGTGGCGGGCGGCGTGCCGATGATCCTGAAAAAAGCGCAGGTGCGCTCTCTGAGCGCGCAGACCGTGCTCTGCCCGCTCGCCGGGGCCGCCTGCGTGCTGGCGCTCTCGCTCCTGCCGGAGGGCCTCTTTCAGGCGCAGGCGGGGCTCGCGGGGCTGCTGCTCGAGGTCGCGGCCGGCGTCGTCGCCGCCGTCGCACTCGTGCTGCCGGGCATCAGCGTGTCGTACATGCTGCTCATGATGGGGCTGTACGACCGGGTGCTCCAAAACATCGCGGCCTTCAACATCCTGGCGCTGCTGCCGCTGGCCGCGGGCCTCGTCCTCGGCATCCTCGCGACCACCCGCACGCTGGAGCGCGCGATGAACCGCTTCCCCCGGCCGACCTACCTGCTGATCCTCGGCTTCGTCCTGGGCTCCGTGGCCGAGGTCTTTCCGGGGCTTCCCGTGGGCGCCGCGGAATGGGTGATCTGCCCGCTGATGGCCGCGGGCGGCTACTGCGCCATCGCCCTCATGACGCGCGGCAGTCAGGCGCGAACCGCGCGGAGCGGCGCAGGGCGCGAACCCGTCATAGGACGATGACCGGCGCCGAAGAACGCCCCCTTTGACGCAGCTTTACAAAGAAGCGCGGCCCCGGCTAAGCGGCGCCGCTTTCAATCCTGCCGCAAGGCGTGACGACGGCCCATAGGCGCGGACGTCTTGACAAAGCCCGCATTTTCCGTTAAAGTAGTGAAAAGCCGAACAGACGTGAACACCGGCAAAAAGACGGATGCGGAGGGCCTTTCGCCATGGAGAACGAGCTCAAGATCAAACTGTACGCCTTTACGATGGACTGCAGGGACCCGCAGGAGCTGGCGAAGTTCTACGCGGCCCTTCTGGGCTGGGACATCCCGTTCTGCGACGGGGACTGGGCTTGCGTCGGCGCGCCGGGCGCGCAGCAGGGCGCGTACCCCGGCATCATGTTTCAGCGAAACGACGCGTATCAGCCGCCCGTGTGGCCGGAGGAGCCGGGCGCGCAGCAGCAGATGGCGCATCTGGACCTCGCGGTAAACGACCTGGAAAAAGCCGCCGAGCACGCGCTCCGCTGCGGCGCAAGCGTCGCGCAAACGCAGTTTTCAGACGATTGGCGGGTCATGCTCGACCCCGCCGGGCACCCCTTCTGCCTGTGCCCGATGAAAGCCGTCCTCGAAAGCCAGCACTTCGCGCTGCGATAATTTCATTTTCTAACGCAAAAGGACGGCCCGCATATCGCAGGCCGTCCTTTTGCTGAAAGCATTCGTCCGCTCAGTACTCCTTCCGCTCTAAAAGGCGCACGGACACAAGGCAGGAGCCGCCGAACGCCAGGGCGGCGAGCACCGCAAAGAGCGCGAGCAGCGCGTAGAAGCGCAGGTTGCTCATCCGGTCGGGCACGCTGAGCGCGTTGGCGGCAACGCAGTAGGCGGCGATCAGGCCGACCGCCGCGGCGATCGAGATCAAAAGCGCCGCGTCGCTGCGCTCCGCGCCCAGCGCGTAGTGCAGCGGAAAGAAGCACGCGCCCATGAGCAGGCAGCCGCAGAGCCCGAACGCCGTCATGGACCAGAAGTCCCGCAGGCCCGGATAGAAGTACAGGTTGCCGTGCAGCAGCACCGTCACCCCGGTGAAGGCGACCGCGAGCGCCGTGCCGCAAAGCGCGGACGCGAGGAAGCCCGCGTAATGCGAAAGGGCGATCTGCCGCCGCCGGACGGGCAGCGTCAGCAGATAGCGGGCCCACTTGCCCTCCCGGCGCAGCGGGGCCACGTACGCCAGGGAAAGCCCCGCCGCCGAAAAGAGCAGCAGCGCGCCCAGCAGCGTCCCGTTCCCGCTGACGCAAAGGCCCAAACCCAGCGCGAGGAGCAGCAGCGCGATGATCTTCCCGTTTCCAAGGCACGCGTAGAAGTCGTTTTTCAGTAGACCGTTCATCGCTTTTCTCCCCTCGTGAGCAGCAGCAGAATTTCGTCGATGTCCGCCGCGTCCGCGACGACGCCCGGATATTTGCGCGCGGCGGCCTCGCGGTCGCGCACGAGCACGTCCGTCTGGTAGTCCCGCCTGCGGCTGGCGAGCACGTCCCCCGGGTCGAGCGCCGCAAACTGCTCCGCCCCGCAGCGAAGCACGCCGTAGCGGTAGAGCAGCTCGTCCTTGCGCTCCGTGAGCAGCACGCGGCCGCCGTGGATGAAGACGATGTGGTCCGCGATGCGCGCGAGGTCGCTGGTGATGTGCGAGGACATCAGGATCGCGTGCGTCTCGTCCTGCACGAAGTCAAGCAGCGTATCGAGCATCTCGTCGCGCAGGATGGGGTCGAGCCCGCCGGTCGCCTCGTCCAGAATCAGCAGCTCCGGATGGTGCGCCAGCGCCGCCGCGATCGAGAGCTTCATCGTCATGCCCCGCGAGTACGCGCCGATCCGGCATCCCGGGGGCAGGCCCAGCGCCTGAAGCTGCGCGCGGTACAGGGCGTCGTCCCAGCGCGCGTACACGCCGCGCAGGATCTTGCCCAGCGTCTGCGCCGTCAGGTAGGCGGGCAGGGTGTCCCCGTCGTACACGACGCCGATGCGCTCGCGCAGCGCCGTGTCCGCGTCCGTCATCTCCTGCCCGAAGAGGCGCACCGCGCCGCCGTCCCTTTGCAGCGTGCCGAGGATGCAGCCGATCGTCGTCGTCTTGCCCGCGCCGTTCGCGCCCACAAAGCCCACGATTGCGCCGTAGGGCACCGAAAAGGACACGCCGTCCAGCAAAAAGCCGTCCCGGTAGCGCTTGCGCACGCCCTCAAGTTCGAGTATGGATTCCATCTTCGTCCTCCTCATAAAAAATTGCGAGCAGCTCGCAGAGCTTTTCCGCCGGTATGCCGCTCTCTCGCCCGATTTGGGCCGCCGCCCGCAGGTGTTCCTCCGCCTGCCGCTGGCGCTCCTCCTGATAAAAGTCCAGGTTCTGCCTGGCGATGAAGCTGCCGCGCCCCACCGTCGTCTCGATGAAGCCGTCCCGCTGGAGGTCCTCGTACGCCCGCTGCACGGTGATAACGCTGATGTGCAGCGACTTGGCCAGCGCGCGCATGGAGGGAATCGCCTCGCCCGCGCGCAGCTCGCCGCTCATGACCATCGCCTTGATCTGCGAGGTGATCTGCTCGTAGATGGGCTTTCCGCTGTTGCTGATGATGATGTCCAAAGCGCATCCGCTCCCGGCTCATATTGTACTTATTGTACATGTACATTATAGTCATTCATCCGCGTCTGTCAACCCCCAACGTGCGGCAAGCGCCGTTTATTTTATTTGCCCTCGCCCGCGCGCGGTGCTATACTGAAAGAAACGGCGGCCCTTAAATGGGCCGCGTGAAGGGCGGCGAGTCCATGCTGGGGCACCTTGGTTTTTCCTACGTCGGCCTCCTCTTCCTGCTCGCGCTGATGCTGCCCAACCTGCTCTGGGCCAGGCGCCCGCCCAAAGGCTACAGCGCCGCGGGGGAAAACCGGGTTCTCCTGTGCTTTGAGCGGGCGGGCGAGGTGTCCGCGAGCTGCTTTGCCGTGATCTTTTCGGACTTCAACCCGCAGGGGCTGTCCCCCTGGACCGCCTGGCTCGCCGCGGCCGTCCTGCTCATGGTTTTCTATGAGCTCTGGTGGGTTCGCTACTTTCGCGGCGGTTGCACGCTCGCGGACTTCTACGGCAGCTTTCTGCGCATCCCCGTCGCGGGGGCCACGCTGCCCGTCGCCGCGTTCTTCCTGCTCGGCGTCTACGGCCGGGTGATCTGGCTGATGCTCGCCGCCGTGATCCTCGGCATCGGGCATATCGGCATCCACCTGCAGCATCGAAGGGAGCTGTTACGATGACGGAATGCTTGCCCACGCGAAAGGAGGCGGAGGCGCTCCTTTCCTGGGCGGAGGGGCAGAACCCCGGCCCCTGGGCGGACCACAGCCGCACCGCCGCCCGCGCGGCGGAGACGATCGCTGCCGCCTGCGGCATGGACGCGCAGCGCGCCTATGTGCTGGGGCTGCTGCACGACGTGGGGCGCTTCGAGGGGGTCAGCGCCATGCACCACATCGTCGCGGGGCACGCGCTGCTTTCCGCGCGCGGCTACCCCGCCTGTGCGCGCGTGAGCCTGACGCACTCCTTCCCCCTACCGCAGATCGAGGCGTACAGCGGCCGCCGGGACGACTGCACGGAGGCGGAGGCGGCCCTCGTCCGCGAGGCGCTGAACACCGCGATGGACGGCTACGACCGGCTGATCCAGCTCTGCGACGCGCTCGCGCTGCCGCAGGGCGTGTGCCTGCTGGACGTGCGGCTGCTGGACGTCGCGCGCCGCCACGGGCTAAACGACTACACGCTGCCCAAGTGGGAAGGCCTGCTTCGCCCTCAAGGGCGATTTCGACCGCCTGTGCGGGCAAAACCTGTACGATCTGTTTTACGACGAGATCCGGAAGGTCAGCTTCCGGTGAGACACAAATGACGGGAGGCATCTGTATGGAGCAATCCGACCTGTGTTACCTGGCCGTCCCCCTGCCGGAGGACATCGCCCGCCTCAAGGCCTACGGGGACCTGGAGCGCCTGACGCGCGTGATCGACATGCGGCTGGCGAAGGAAATCCCCGAGGCGCTGCGCAAGCGCCTGCTGCTCGAAAAGGAGGCCGTGCGCCTGCTGCCCGAATGCTACCCCTACACGCAGCATCAGGCGGAGCTGCTGATGGACGCGACCTTCAGCGGCTTTCAGCCGGAGGAGCTCGACCGCCTGCGCGACGAGGACGCGGCGGACTGGGCCTACCTGAACGGCGAGCTGCGCTACAAGGACGACTTCGTCGACAACCTCATCAAGACGCGCCCGGAGCTCGCGGACCGCGTGAAGGACGCGAAGTTTCAGCGCTTGCGCGGGCGCGGCGCGCAGCTGCTCCATGGCACCATCGCCCGCATGAAGGAGCGCGGCGAACTCTGCTACCGCATCCACCTGCGCACCAGTCTGCACATCCTGCCCGCCTTCGAGCGGCCCGGCGAGCGCGTCCGCGTGCACATGCCGCTCCCCGTCGCCTACGCGCAGGTGAAGAACCTGCGCCTGCTCGCCCTCTCGCCCGAGCCCGCCTACGTCGCGCCGGAGGACTATCCGCAGCGGACGGCCTGCTTTGAGGGCGTCTACCCGGCGGGCCAGGTTTTCAGCGCCGAATACGTCTTTGAAAACCGCGTGCGTTACGTGCGCCCCGACCCCGTCGCCGCGCTCTCGGCCCAGCCGACGTTTTACACCGAGGAGCAGCCCCCGCACGTGTGCTTCACCCCCTACATCCGCGCCCTCACGCAGGAGGTCGTGGGCGGCGCGCAGAGCCCCATCGTCAAGGCGCGGCGCATCTACGACTTCATCACCATGAAGGTCATGTACTCCTTCATGCGCCCCTACATCACCATGGAGAACATCCCGGAGTTCGCCGCCTCCCGCCTCAAGGGGGATTGCGGCGTGCAGGCGCTGCTCTTCATCACGATGTGCCGGTGCGCCGGGGTGCCCGCGCGCTGGCAGGCCGGGCTGTACGCGACGCCCCTCAGCGTGGGCAACCACGACTGGGCCCAGTTCTACGCCGCGCCCTACGGCTGGCTGTTCGCGGACTGCTCGTTCGGCGGCACCGCCTACCGCGCGGGCGACATGGAGCGCTGGAACTTCTACTTCGGCAACCTCGATCCCTTCCGCGTGCCGCTCAACTCGGACTTTCAGCACGCCTTCTATCCCCCGCGCACGCACCTGCGCGCCGACCCCTACGACAGCCAGAGCGGCGAGGTCGAATACGCGGGCGGCGGGCTCACCCATTCGCAGTTCGAGGCGAAGCGCGAGATGCTCTCCATTCAGGAGGTGCCGGAGGAGGAATCCTGAAGACGCCGCCGCGACCGTCAGCCGTCTAACCAATCGAGCCGGATGACAAATCAGGCGGCCCGCCGTACATTTTAACCTGTATCTAATGACAGCAGCCTGCTAAGCGCGTATCATATCCCCATCCGGATGCAAACGCATCCAGACGAGTTGGAAGGATGGAGAACATGAAAAAACTGCTTTGCATGCTGCTTTCACTTCTGCTGGCGCTCGGCACGATGCCGGCGCTCGCCACCGGCATCGTGATCGGCGGCAGCGCCCCCGCGGCCGAGGAGACCCCCGCGCCGCAGACGCCCGAACCGCAGACGCCCGCGTCGCAGACACCCGTGTCGCAGACGCCCGCGTCCGGCGCCCCGCTCGCCGTATCGCCCGCCGAAAACGGCGACGTGCTGCTGCCGGGCGCGGCCTCGCCCGTCTCCGCGGGCGGCCAGCTTTACTTCGCCCTGGACGGATTCGTCTATTCCTACGCGCCGGGCGCCGCGGAGGCGCAGCCCCTCTTTCAGCTGCCGTCCGAATCGACCCAGCTGCTCGGCGGCGACGCGCTGTGGGGGCTCGACATGCTGACCGGCGTCGCGGGGCCCCTCGTGGACGGCGCGATCGAGCAGCAGGTACAGCTCGACTGGAGCGCGATGGTCGTGGGCGGCCAGATGCAGTACCTGGTCTACGGCGTGTGCAACACCGCGGACGCCGTCTACATGATCGCCTACAGCAATTCCAACCCCGTCAGCACGGATTCGCAGCTTCTGCGCTTCGACCTCGCGACGGGCGAAATGACGAGCAACAAGCTGATGTACGCGCTGGAGATCGCCCCCTATAAGGACGGCAAGATCATGCTGATGTGGCAGGACATCCAGCGCGTGTCCGACAGCGGCGGAACGGACCTGGGCGTCGTCATCGACGAGGTGGACGCGGAGGGCGCGCTGGGCGATACCATCGCCTCCGGCCTCGGCCAGCAGATGGGCGGCATCGCCTACGACGCGGAAAACGACGCCGTGTACCTCTCCGGCGCGGGCGAGGTCAAGCGCGTCGAGGCGGACGGCTCGCTTCAGACCGTTTCCTACGCGCCCCTGACCTCGAGCATGACGCGCCCCGCCGCGATCGTAAACGGCCTGTACGCCATCGCCGCCGAGGACGGCGTGCTGCTGCGCGCGCCCGGCGAGGCGCAGGACGGTCAGAAGCTGACCATTCTCGGCGGCACGATGGACGACACCGCGCGCGCCTTCATGCAGGAGTCGGGCGTGGCGCTCTCCTTCGACAGCTCCACGCTGCTGACCGGCAGCGAAGCCGTGCGAAACGACATGCTCTCCGGCGCGTCGAACGTGGACATCTACGTGCTCAACGTGCTGCTGGGCGTGGATACGCTGATGAACAAGGGCTACCTCGCCCCCATCGAGTCCGAGGCGCTGATGGCGGACGTGCAGGGCATGTACCCACAGATCGCCGAGGCGCTCATGAAGGACGGCAAGCTCTACGCCTACCCGCAGCAGTTCCAGCTCGTCTCCTGGGCGGTGAACGAGGATGCCTGGAAGGAGATCGGCTGGGATGAAGAGGTGCCGGTGACGTTCAGCCAGCTCTTCTCGCAGCTCGACCTGTGGAACCGCGAGTACGCCGAAAAGTTCCCGGATTACAACTACATGCAGCTCTACCTGGGCGGCGTGCAGCTTCTCTCCAACGCGCTGACGCAGTACACCCTCATGTACGCCAAGGAAGGCGAACCGCTTCGGTTCGACAGCCCGGCGTTCGTCGACATCCTCTCTCAGATCGAGGGCATGGACATCGACATGAAGTACACGGAGGAGATCACCCCGGAGCTCATGGAGGAGATCACCGCCGTGCTGATGCGCGAATCCCTGATCGAATCGCTGACGACCGACGTGCTGACCGTCTCGGACGACGCGGAGCCGCTTAAGCGCCCGATCGCGCCGATGGTCTTCACCGAGGGCGAGACCCCGGCCATTCAGGCGAGCCTGACCGTCTACGTGCTCAATCCGAACAGCCCGAACCTCGACCTCGCCACGCAGTTCCTCGAGTACGCCGCCGCGCACCCCTCCGACCGCATGCGCGTGTCGCTCTATCCGAACAACGACGAGCCCGCCCGCCCGAAGGACTACGAGAAGACCGTCGCGGAGGTGCAGAAGGAAATCGACGCGCTGACCGCGCAGCTTGAGACCGCCGAGGACGCGGACAAAGCCGACCTGACGGCGAAGATCGACCAGAACAAGGCGCAGCTCGACACGCTCGACAAGACCTACTGGGCCGTAAGCCCGGACGGCATCCGCTACTACCGCGAGTTCGCGCCCTACATGACGCTGGGCCTGAACGCCGCCTTCATGTTCAACATGGAGGACGCGGCCGCGACCCAGGAGCTGAACACCCTGCTCGTGCGCTACATGGACGGCCAGCTCTCCGCCGACCAGCTCGTCAAGGAGCTGGACAAGAAGCTGGAAATGATGTACCTGGAGGCGAACTGACCGGGCCTGGGGCCCAGGCAAGAAGGACGCGCCGCGTCGCCGCTCATGCGGCGGCGCGGCGCGGTCTCTATTCAAAAAGCTGCCCGCGGCGTGTGTCCGCGGGCAGCTTTTCGATATATTCCTAAAGACTTCTCACTTGCTCTCTTCCGGGCGCTCTTCCTTGCCCTTGAGCGTGATGACGACGTGGCGGTTGGGTTCCTCGCCCTCGCTGTGCGTCGTGACGTTCGGGTGGTTTTGCAGCGAGGCGTGCAGCACGCGCCGCTCGTAGGGGTTCATCGGCTCCAGGACGACCTTGCGGCCCGTCTTCACGGCGCGCTGCGCCATGCGGGATGCCAGACGGCGCAGGGACTCCTCGCGCTTGGCGCGGTAGTTCTCCGTGTCCAAGGTAACGCGGGTGTAGCCCTCGCGGCCCTTGTTCACCTGCAGGCTCGCCAGGTACTGCAGCGCATCGAGCGTCTCGCCCCGCCTGCCGATCAGGATGCCCAGCGTGTCGCCCACCATGCGCACGTACAGGCTTCCGTCCTCGTTCTTGTCCACGTACACGCTGACGGGCACGCCCATCAGGTTCGTCACGTCCATCAGGAACTTCTGCGCGCGGCCCTCCGGCGTCTGCGGGTCGTGCATGACCGGCGGCTCGCTGGGCGCTTCGGCCTCTTTGCGCATGACCGGCTCAGGACGCTGCGCGGCCCCCTCGGGCCTGGGCGCGCGCGGGCCGCGTCCGCGCTGTCCGCGCGGCCTGTCCGTGCGCGGCGGGCGCTCTGTCGATTCGGTCTTCGCGGCGGATTCCCCCCTAGAGGCAGGTTCTGTCTTCGGGGCGGGTTCCGCCCTCGGGACAGGCTCCGCCTTCGAGGCGGGTTCTGTCTTCGGGGCAGGCTCCGCCCTCAGGGCAGGCTCTGCCTTCGGGGCAGGTTTCGCCCTCGGGGCAGGCTCCGCCCTCGGGGCGGGTTCCGCCTTCGGGGCAGGCTCTGCCTTCGCCGTGGTCTCCGGGCGGGCCGGACGCTGACGGCGCTGCTGCTGCGGGTTGAGCGTGAGGGAACTCAGGATGTCGGACATGCCGTCGTCCTCGTCCTCCTCGCGCTTCACCGTCAGGCGCACGCGGGCGGGCTTGGAGCCGAACAGACCGAACAGGCCCTTGGCTCCCTCGTCGAGCACTTCCACTTTGACGTCCGACAGCGTACAGCCGAGCTGCCTCAAGCCCTCGCTGATCGCCTCCTCGGTGGTTTTAGCCGAGAACTCACGCGTGGTCATTTGATGCCGACCTCCTCAGCAATGGCGGCCTTGCGGTCCTGCCATTCAAAATACTTGGCAAAGGCAATCTGCTGAACCATGGCAAAGACGTTGGAGAACACCCAGTAGAGCGCGAACGCGGCGCTGGACGTGGTACAGAAGATCAGCGACATGATCGCGAACATCCAGGTCATCATGTTCATGTTGGGCTGGCCCTGGGCCGCGGGCTGGGCGTTTTGCTGGCCGGTGATCTTCGTCATGCCGATCTGGGAGACGATGGCCAGCGCGGGCAGGATGAAGAGGCCGTTGAAATCCTTAAACACCGTCAGGCGGAAGAAGATGAAGTTGATGTTGGCCAGGGAGGGCGAGAGGGCTGCGACGTGCGGCGCGTAGTCGGCCGAGGCGATGAACGGCGCGACGACATTGCTCATGAACGTCTTCAGCGCATCCGCATTGGCCAGGTTCAACGCCTCCGGGATCACGCCCTGCGCGAACAGGCGCTGGCTGACCGCGTTCCACGTCTCCACACCGATGACCTGCAAGCTGTTGTAATCCGGCAGCACCGTGGCGAACGGCGTGTCGGGCATCCACAGGTTCTTGATCCACAGGAAGGGCTGCGCGAGGGCGCTCACGTCCATGCCGGGATTCGCCTGGAACGTCAGGAACTGGCGCACCAGCTCCTCGTTGGCGATGGTGCGCATCGCGTAGAACATGGCGAACAGGATCGGCATGGAGATCAGCATCGGCAGGCAGCCGGAGAGGGGGTTGATCTTCTCCTTGGCGTACAGCTCCTGCATCTTCTGGTTGTACTTTTCCTGATCGTCCCCGTACTTCTTCTTGAGGGCCTCCAGCTTGGGGTTCAGGTCGGACATGCGCTTCATGGAACGGCGGCTCTTGAGGTCAAGGGGCGTCAGACACAGCTTGACCAGCAGCGTAAAGACGATGATCGACCATCCGTAGTCGGGGATGATCTTGTAAATCACCTGAATGATCGACAGCAGCAGACCGTTGAATACGTTCATGCGGGGGTAATCCTCCCTTAGTTCAATCTGTTCATCTAAAGTCCCGGACGCGCGGACCGCGCGCGCCGAGGGGAAAGCACTTTCAGGGGACGGGATCGTACCCGCCCGGATGGAAGGGGTGGCATTTGAGCAGCCTGCGCACCGCCAGGTACGTCCCCTTCAGCGCGCCGTACTTTTCGATCGCCTGGCGCGCATACTCGGAGCACGTCGGCACGAAGCGGCACGACGGCGGCAGCCCCGGGCTGATTCTTCGTTGGTAAAATCGGATCAGCCACAGCAGGATACGTTTCATTTTGCTTCCTCGCGATACAGGCCCTGCTTTCTGAGCAGGTAACACATCGAGCGCTGCAGGTGCACAAAGTCCGCCCTGGCGGCGGCTTCGCGGGCGACGAAGACGTACTGCCCGCACTTCAAGTTGGGAATCTGCGGGGAGAACGCCTCCCGCAGCCTGCGCTTTACGCGGTTGCGCACGACGGCTTTCCCGACCTTCTTGCTGACGGAAAAGCCGACCTGCAGCTTGGGACCGCGCACGAACAGCAGCACGAGCTCACGGCAGGCATAGGACTTCCCGCGCCGGTAGACGAACTGGAACTGGCTGTTCTTTCTCAGGCTGTACATCCGTTTCATAACAGCCCTCCCAGACGCCGCGATGGGGCGGCGCATTCGATTTTGCGGCGCTTTGGCCGCCGTTTTGCATAATAAAAAGGGCCGCGCCGCTTGCGCAGATGTCAACGCTTGCGACGGGCCGGGCAGACGCGTCGGGAAAACCGACGCCGCCGCCCCATGCGCGCGGGGCGCACGGGGGCGGAATGCAAAGTTACCGGGCGCGCAAAATCAGACGGTGAGCTTCGCGCGGCCACGACGACGGCGGGCAGCGAGAACGCGGCGGCCGTTCTTCGTGGACATACGGGCGCGGAAACCATGCACCTTCGCGCGCTGGCGCGTCTTGGGCTGATACGTTCTGAACATAGGATCTTCCACTCCTTCTATCATAATCAGCGAATCTATATTTGGACTCGCGCCGCCGGTACGGCGCTCGAACCCACAATAAGCTATTTAAGTATACAGGTCTTGAGGCTCCCTGTCAAGCAAATCTCGCGTTCCTGCCCGTAAAAATTGATGAAACCAGGCAGATAGGCGCATTTTCATTTTGCCGCTCCGCCTCGGACCTCCCCCGCGATTCTTGACAAGCGCCCGCCCTTGCCTTATGATGAAATGCAGACCATACAAAAGGAAGGTGAACAGCCCGTGCGCAAGAGCTTTTCCGCGCGGGCCGCGCATGCGCTCTTCGCGGCGCTGGGCGTTCTCTTTTTCTTTCTGGCGGCGGCTTCCCTCGCCGTCTCGTGCCGGCTCGATCCGTCGGACCCGCTTCACTACCTGTATGAGTACACCGTCTATCGCTGGGACCCCGTCTGGCTCAGCGTCCTGCTCATCAGCGCCGCGGCGGGGCTGATGAGCAGTCTGTATCCCCGCCTTGAACGCCTGCCCCGGCGGCTTGGGGCCGCGCTGCTGTTCGCGCTGACCGCCGCGTTCGGGTCCGCCTGGGTGCTTTCCGTCCGCGCGATGCCGGAATTTGACTCCCTTTCCATGTACGGCGCCGCGCAGGCGTTCGCGCGCGGGGACCTGGGCGCGCTGACGGACGCGAACAGCTACTTTCGCGCGTACCCCTTCCAGCTCGGTTACACCGCGCTGATCGAGGCCGCCGCCCGCCTCTTCCGGGAGGACGCCGCGCTTTGGGCGATGCAGCTCTTCAACGTCCTGTGCCTGTGCGCGGCCTACGCGGCGCTCCTGCGTCTGAGCGAGCGCCTGTTTGAGGAAAGCTCGGTGCGCGCGCTGCTCCTCCTGCTCCTCGCGGGGCTCGTGCAGCCGGCGTTCCTGTGCACGTTCGTCTACGGCACCCTGCCGGCGCTTTCGCTCATGCTCTGGGCGCTGGAACGGTTTTGCGCCTACCTGAAGGACGGACGGCGCGCGGCGCTGATCCTCTCGATTCTCCTAATCGTCCCCGCCGTGCTGCTCAAGTACAACTGCCTCATCGCCGCGCTCGCCATGGCGATCACGCTCGCGCTTTCAGTCACGCGGCGCCGGCGCTCCCCGGCGCTTGCCGCCGCGGCCATGCTGCTCCTGCCGCTCATCGCCCAAAGCGCCGTCGTCTCGCTTTACGAGGCGCGGGCGCAAACGGACCTGGGGCCCGGCATGCCGCAGATCGCCTGGCTGGCGATGGGCCTCAGCCAGGGGGACGGGCGCTCCGCCGGCTGGCACACCGCCTCCTGGGTGGACACGTTCTACGCCTCCGGCTGCGACGCGCAGGCCACCCGGCGCGCCTCCCTGCAGGGCATCCGAAACAGCCTGTGGCGCTTTGCCCAGAACCCTGCCCGGGCCTTCGCCTTCTTGGGCGACAAGCTGCTCAGCCAGTGGACCGAGCCGACGTTTGAAAGCCTCTGGGTCAGCGAGGTCCGCGCGCACGCGCGACCCGTTCCCCCGTGGGTGCGCTCCGTCTACGGCGGCGCGGCCGGGCATGCGCTCGTCGCTTGGATGAACGCCTTTCAATCGCTGATCTACCTTTTTGGCGCCGTGGGGCTCTGGCGCCTGCGCAGGCGCGGCACACTCCTGCACCTGCCGCTCGCCCTCACGATCTTCGGCGGCGGCCTCTACCACATGCTCTTCGAGGCAAAATCCATGTACATCCTGCCCTACTACGTCATGCTCTTCCCCTACGCGGCCTACGGGCTGTGCGCGGTGCTCTCCTGGGCCCGCAGGAGACGCGCGCGCCGGTCCCCCATGCCGCGTCAAGGATGAGGC
>JAEXCG010000119.1 GCA_023402355.1 Bacillota bacterium
ACGTCCGTATCGAGCGAGGCCCTGAACCGAACGGCGCGCAGATGCGTCAACTCGGCGAGCGCAAACAAGCGGTCCGGCGGGAGCAGCTCGTACAGGGAACGAATGTCCATCCCCTCGGCGACGCCGCGCTCCAGCCCGCAGAGCGTGCGGTAGCAGTCTTCCAGCTCCTCCTCGGCGTCGCCGTCTTCCAGCATCGCCAGAATGCGCCTGAAAGCGGCCCCGAGCTGCGCGATCATGCGCAGAATCGTATCCTGCTCGTAAAACATGGCTGTTCTCCCTCTTGCTTCGCCTTTTTGCCTAAGCTTTACTTATTATAGCGTCTCGGGGACGGACGCGCAAGAGAATTGCAAGGCGCGGCGAAAAAGGGTATACTATAGGAGGATTTAGGAACGGAGGAGTCGCTATGAAGCTATGCGCCTGCTGCTTTGAAGGCGTGCCGCCGCTGACGCGGGAGGGCAAACCCTACACGCTTCTCATGATGGACGAATGGAAGGAGCCCTCCGAGCGCGTGCTGCTCACCGGCATCAGCGGCACGGGCAAGAGCACCGTGCTCGCCTGCATTCAGGATACGTTCGACGCGATCGTGCTGGGCAGGCGCGCGTCCCTCCGCGGGGACGTGGCGCTGCTCGTTCGCGGGCTGATTCCGCAAAAGGACGCGCTGCTCGTTCGCGGGCGCAGCGCGGCGTTCCTCAAGCGCATGCGCGCCCAGTTCCCGCAGGCCGCGGCGATCGGCGAGGCGGGCGGAAAGCGGGTCGGGGATGCGTCCCTGTGGGGAAGCGCCCCGCCCAACACGCTGCTGTGCGACGTGTACGGCGCGCATTCGATGACGATTCGGGAGACGAAGGCGGAGCTGCAGGCGCTCTATCGGGAGGACGGGGAGCGGTGCCGGGAGCTCCTCTCGTCGCTCGCGCTCTTCCTGGTGGGCAAGCGCGTACAGATGGAGGCGGGCGCGCCCTACGTGTCGCTGGAGGACGGGGGACGCCACTCGCTCGGCGGCCTGTCCGCGGGCGAACTGCGCGCGCTGACGCTGCTCATCCGCATCGCGCGCGGCCTGCGACCTGGCGGAATCCTGCTGCTCGACGAGCCGGAAATGCACCTGCACCCGGCGCAGCTCCTGGGCTTTCTGGAGATATTGGAACGCCTTGTGCTCGACGGCGGGGGGCAGGTCATCTTGAGCTCGCATGCGCCGCAGGTATGGAACCGGTATCGCAGCCTGGGGCTGTGCGTGGAGTTGGGAGGCGGCCATGAGCGGATTTGACGATGCCTATCGGACGATACGGGAGGAGGCCGCCGCCGCGAGAAACAAGCGCGTCCTGCTGGTTGAGGGCAAGGGGGACGTCGATTTCCTGACCTTCATGCTCGACAAACAGCCTCTGCGTTCGCGGGGATTTTACTCGCGCTTCGTGGTCGGCGCGGCGGGGGGCAAGGACAACGTGCTGCGCATGCTGGAAAAGGAGCCGAAGTGGCTCGGCATCGTGGACCGCGACGCGTGGAACGAGAAGACGCGCGCTGCGCAGGCGGAAAAATTAAGAAATTTGTATTTTCTGCCGCGTTATTGCATCGAAAACTACCTCGTAGACGTCAATATATTGGAAGAAATCTTTTCATCCGAGCGTTTCTGCGCTTACGCCGGGCTGAGCTCCGCGCTGCGGGCCATTCGGGCGCAGATTCCCGGCGCGGTGCGCCACGCGAGCCTCTGGCGGGCGGTGCAGCCCCTTTACGACGAGCTGATGCGCCTGGGGTTTAACGGCGCGCTGCTGCGCTTTGACGTGCCCAGCGACAGCGAGATATACGATACGCTGAGGTCGTGGGACCGGCTGCTCGACGCGGAGCGTATCTACGAGGACTACCGCGCCTTTGAGGAACAGGGCGGCGCGCTTGGCGAGGGGGAAGCGCTCCGCGTGTGGGTGCACGGCAAGGTCTTTTGGCGAAAATCGGTCGCGCCCGCCTTGCAGGAGGCGCTGGACGGCATGGGGGAGGAGCATTTGCAGCGGCTGATTTACCGCGCGATGCCGCTGCCCGAAGACGTCGAGGCGCTTCTTACGGGCCTGATTCGTCCGTGAAAATCGCCTGAAATCGCGCAAATGCACATGGTTCGGGGGTTTACATACGCGGGATATGTGTTATACTAAGTATTAGTCTTTTGGCGAAGAAAGCGTGAAGCGCACGGAAGGCGTCTCCCCACGGGCGGGAAACGCTATGCTGCGACGTTTCTCGCGTGCTTTGGCGCTTTGCGCGCCGCTGATAGAAAGGAACCGGTGAAACGGATGCGCAACAGACCCAGTTATCATTATACGCCCGCACGCAGTGAGGTGATTAACCGCAAGCCTGCGCCCAGACGTCCACGTGCGAACTGGAACCAGATTTTGCTGCTGCTGTTCTTCATCGCCCTGCCGTTTTGCGGACTGCTCGCGCTGTTCTTCACGCCGATGAAGTGGGTGTTCATCGTGCTGAGCGTCGCGGCGCTGGCGCTGATGTGGTATCAGCACGGATTCAACACCCGAGGGCGGTTGACCATGTCGCTGCTCTTCAGCGTGCTCACGGTGGTCATGCTCGTTTCCGCGCTCACCCCCCAGGGGGAGGTCCGCGCGAGCGCGCCCGTGAACACGATTCCCCCGATCAGCAGCTACTCCACCCAGTCGCTGACGGCGACGAACGTGCCGACGATCGCAAACGTCGGCAGCGATGGCGCCATGGGCGGCGTTCCCGCGGCGGATACAACCCCCGATCCGTCCATGCAGTCGGGCGACCCCGCGGCCGCCGGCCAGCCGGGCGTTTCCACCGGCGTCAGGAGCCAGGCGGAGCAGGCGCTCGACAAGTTCATGCAAAGCTGGCAGGTCGCCATCATGGCGGACATGGTGCCCATGACGTCTACGAACTGGCGCGCCCAGCAGACGGCGCCGGAGCAGCAGCTCTTCTGGAAGTTCCAGAACAAGAAGCTGCAGTCTTGGGAGTTCGTGGGCACGCCGACGGGCAGCGACGCCGACTCCTCGCGCACGGTGACGGTCGTATACGACGCGGTCGTGAGCGGCAAGACGCAGACATTCCAGGCGGAGGCCCTGATGCTTCAGGAAAACGGCGAATGGTACGTCGACCCCAACTCGCTCGACGGCGTCAAGATCGAGCGCACCACCCCGGAGCCGGCGCTGGATTATTCGCCCCTGCCCGCGACGGCAACCCCGGCGCCGACGGACAAGCCGACGAAGAAGACCCTCCTTTACTACAACTCCAAGGGCGGCAAGCGCTACCACATCGACCCGGAATGCAAGAGCGTCGACCCGCAGTACCTGCCCATGACGAAGTTCAAGTTCGGCGACATCACCAAGTCGCCGTACAACAAGCTGGAACCGTGCCAGAAGTGCGACGCGCCGGACAAGTCGGCGCTGGATCAGTGAGACGCTGCGGCCCCTTCGTCGGGGGCCGCATTTTTGCCGCGAAAAGAGCGCCGGACCGCATTTTCTGTCGATTTTTCCGCCTGAAAAAGCGCGTAAATGCTTGACAGAAAGGGCAAAGATCGGTTAAAATATTGGTTGCGTCGATAGATTCCCATTAGCCCCGGGACTGTTGACAGCGTCCAGCCAAGCGTCTGACCAGCGCGCGGTTTATGTTCCTGTACATTACCGAGGAGGGAATTCACGTGAAAACGTTTATGGCGAAAGCCGAAACCATCGAACGCAAGTGGTATGTCGTCGATGCGCAGGGCATGGTGCTCGGCCGTCTGGCCAGCCAGGTCGCGAGCATTCTGCGCGGCAAGAACAAGCCCACCTACACCCCCCATGTGGACACCGGCGATCACGTCATCATCCTGAACGCCGATAAGGTCGTGCTGACCGGCAAAAAGCTGGATCAGAAGATTTACTACCATCACTCCGGCTATCCGGGTGGACTGAAGGAAACCGCTTACCGTAAGCTGATGGCTGAGAAGCCCGAGTTCGCCGTGAAGCACGCCATCGTCGGCATGCTGCCCAAGGGCCCGCTCGGCCGCCAGATGGCCAAGAAGCTGCGCGTGTACGCCGGTACCGAGCATGAGCACGAGGCGCAGAAGCCCGAAGTGCTCGTGCTGAAGTGATTCGGAAGGAGGAGTAACAATGTCTCAGGCTCAGTATCAAGCAGTGGGTCGCCGCAAGAAGGCGATCGCCCGCGTTCGCCTCGTTCCGGGCGACGGCAAGGTGGTTGTCAACCGCCGCGATATCGATAATTACTTCGGCCTTGAAACGCTGAAGATGACCGTTCGTCAGCCCCTGGTGCTGACGGAAACCGTCGGCAGCTTCGACGTGCTGGTGAACGTGTACGGCGGCGGCCTTTCCGGCCAGGCCGGCGCGATCCGTCACGGCATCGCCCGTGCGCTGGTGAAGGCCGATCCCGAGCTGCGCCCGGCGATCAAGAAGGCCGGTTTCCTCACGCGCGATCCGCGCATGAAGGAGCGCAAGAAGTACGGCCTCAAGGCTGCGCGTCGTGCGCCGCAGTTCTCGAAGCGCTAATTCCCGCCCTTTCAAGCCTCTCCGCACAGGGGAGGCTTTTTCTGAAAGGGGCCTAGATTCGCTTGCGCATTCGTGCGCGGCATGGTATGATAAACTTGTTCCAATTCAAGGAGGCGTATTGACATGGGCGTTTTATCGATTATCGCCACCGTTGTGCTCGTTTTGGCGGCCCTGGTTCTGATCGCGACGGTTCTGCTTCAGCCCGGCGAAAGCAACGGCCTGGGCGCGATTGCCGGCGGCGCGGAAACCTTCTTCGGCAAGAGCAAGGCCAAGACCATGGAGGGTAAGCTCGCGCTGGCGACCAAGATCGCGGCGGGCGTATTCATCGTGATGGCGCTGCTGATTGCAGCGATCGGCTGAAAATTTGCCATGCAGAGCTAAAGCGAAAGGATCGCTTTAGCTCTTTTTTCGTCTATAACCCGGCGCTGCGGGGGCAGGATAAGGACAGCGACGATGTTTGAAGACAGGAAAGGAGGCGTCCGACGATGCGCAGAGAGTCCCATACCCGGCGGCGTTTGCCACAGAAGCGGCCGCAGACAAGGAAACAAAAGCAGAAGAAAATCGCCATCCCCATGCCGCGCATGCGGGACGAGGCGCTCGAAGCGCGGGTCGCCGAGGCGATGCGGGGCTTCGCCGTGCCGGTACATCCCGCCGACGTGGCGGCGAGGACGGGCATTGCCGAGGGGATCGCGCAGCAGATGCTGCTCGCGCTTGCGCACGAGGGGCAGGTCGCCTTCACGAAGCAGGGGTTGTTCGCCACGCCCCGAGCGATGGGGTACAGGGTCTGCCGCGTGCAGAAGATTCAGCGAGGGGGCGCTTACCTGATCGCGGACGGCGGGGAGGAATGGCGCGTTGGCGAGGAAGCGCTCGGCGGCGCCATGCACGGCGATACCGTATGGGTCCTGCCTGGGCGCATGGGGGAGGTCTCGGTCATCCGGATCGTAAACCATGCGAACGAGACGATCGTCGGCACAGTGAGAAGACAGGGTAGAAAGGCCTATCTGGAGCCCAAGGATCGGCGGCTGCCGGAACAGGTGCCGCTGACGGGCCCGGCGGACGAGGTCATGGAAGGCGAGCTGGTCGCCGCGCGCGTCGTCCGTTGGGCGGACGAGGGCGGGCTGCAGGCGGAAATCGCGGAGCGCCTCGGCCGATCCGGGGACGTACACAGCGAGATGAGCGCGATATTGCACGCGTTCGGCCTCAAGCCGGGGTTCCCGGAAGAGGTGCTGCGCGAGGCGGAAGCCGCGGCGGCGCGGGACATCGCCTCGGAAATCCCGAATCGCCTCGACCTGCGCGGCGAGCGCATTTTCACGATCGACGGCGCGGACGCGAAGGACTTCGACGACGCGGTCTCGATCGAGCGGCTAGGGGACGGCTGGCGGCTGGGCGTACACATCGCGGACGTGAGCTTTTACGTGCGTCCGAGCACGGCGCTGGAGCGCGAAGCCTACGCGCGGGGTACCAGCGTGTATCTGCCGGGTCTCGTGCTGCCGATGCTGCCGGAGGCGCTTTCCAACGGAAGCTGTTCCCTGAACCCGGACGTCGACCGGCTGACGATGTCCGCGATTCTCGATATCGACGAAAAGGGCGAGGTCACGCGCTATCGCCTGCAGCGCAGCATCATCCGCTCCTGCGCGCGGCTCGTGTACGAGGACGTCAACCGCCTTTTGGACGCCGGCGAGGCGGCAAGCGAACGCTACGCCATGCTGGAGGACGACCTGCGTGAGATGGCGCGGCTGTCCGCGGTGATCAGGGGCCGCCGCAAGGCGCGGGGCAGCGTCGATTTTGAGCTGGAGGAGGCGCAGATCGACATCGGCGAGGATGGCGAGCCCGCGGACATCCGCGCGCGGGAGCGCGGCGTTTCGCACAAGATGATCGAGGACTTCATGCTCACGGCGAACGAAACCGTCGCCCGACACGCCAAGGCGCGCCAGCTTCCCTTCCTGTACCGCGTGCACGAGGCGCCGGACCCGGAAAAGCTGGAATCCTTCTCGCTGTTTCTGGGCGGGCTTGGCCTTCGTCTGCCGGGCGAGCCGGAGGCCGTGACGCCCATGATGCTGCAAAAGCTGCTGATTTCCACGGAGGACAGGCCGGAATACCCGGTGATCGCGCGGCTGCTGCTGCGCAGCATGCAAAAGGCGGTGTACGATCCGCGGCCGCTGGGCCACTTCGGGCTCGCGGCGAAGGATTACTGCCACTTTACGTCGCCCATCCGCCGCTATCCCGACCTGTTCATCCATCGGGTGCTGGCGCTTACGTTTTCGCAGGGCGACGAGGCGGCCGGAAAGATGCAGCAGGCGGCGGAGGGCGCGGCGGCGCAGTCCTCCGAGCGCGAGAAAAACGCCATGGAAGCGGAGCGCGAGGCGGACCGCATGATGATGGCGCGCTACATGTCCGGCCATCTAGGCGAAACGTACGACGCGGTCATCACCGGCGTGGTGGAATGGGGTTTCTTCGCGACGCTTCCCAATACGGTGGAGGGACTCGTTCACGTGCGCACGCTGAACGATTACTTTTCCTTCAGCGAGCGCAGCCAGTGCCTGATCGGCGAGCGCACGGGCGTGCGCTACAGGATAGGGCAGAAGGTGCGCGTGCGGGTTGAAAGCGTGGACACCCAGATGTATCAGATCAACTTTGCGCTGGAGGACGAGTAAGCGGGCGCAGACCGCTGCAGCGTGTCGACAAAGCGGCAAAGGCCACTTTGTCGAGATTACGGGAAATTTTTCGCTCCGCAAAACGCAGTTTTGCGGAGCGAAAAAGCCCCGCCCGCCCGGCAAAGCCGGGCGATACGATTACAGTCTTGCAGACGGATTTTGGTTTCTCTGCCTTCGATGGGTTTGTCATCAGTCTGAAGCGGGCGCAGCCCGCTGTCGCCGACACGCGGTATCCTTCAATAACAAAAGACCGTTGGGCATGCGGAAAGATCCGCAAACCCAACGGTTTTTATATGGCTCTTATCCGAACTTCTTTTGAATCATCATCGCAAGCTCGTAGACGTCCTGGTCGATCTGCGCCTGATCCGGCCCCTCGATCATCACGCGAACCAGCGGTTCCGTGCCCGAGGGACGAATCAGCACGCGGCCCTTGCCCGCGTACTTTTGCTCGAGCCGCGCGATGGCCGCCTGCACCTCCGCGTCTTCCTTGTACTCCTCCTTGCGGCTGTCCGGCACCTTCGCGCCGAGCTGCGACTGGGGAAGCACGTGCATTACCTTGGCGAGCTGCGACAGGGACTGCTTCGTCTCCGTCATGACGGTGAGCAGTTGGATGGCGGTGATGATGCCGTCGCCCGTGGTGTTGTGATCGAGGAAGATGACGTGGCCGGACTGCTCGCCGCCGAGGTTGTAGCCGTTTGAGAGCATCTCCTCGAGCACGTAGCGGTCGCCTACGCGGGTCTTGACGAGCTCGATCTTGTTCTCCTTCATCGCGATGTCGAGGCCCATGTTGCTCATGATCGTGCCCACGAGCGTGTTCTTGGCGAGGCGGCCCTTCTTCTTGAGGTGCAGCGCGCAGATTGCCATGATCTTGTCGCCGTCCACGATCTGCCCGCGGTCGTCCACCGCGATCAGGCGGTCCGCGTCGCCGTCGAAGGCCAGGCCCACGTCCGCGCCCAGCTCGCTGACGAGCTCCTGCAGGCGCTTGGGGTGCGTGGAGCCGCAGTATTCGTTGATGTTCGTGCCGTCCGGCTCGTGATAGTAGGCGTTGACCTGCGCGCCCAGCTCGCGCAGCGCGCGGGGCGCGACGGAGGAGGAAGCGCCGTGCGCGCAGTCGAGCACGACGTTGAGCCCGTCAAAGCGAACGTTTGTCGTGCCCTTGAGGAACTCGATGTACTGGCGCTGCGCGTTGACCTGCTTGATGGGGCGGCCGACGGAGACGCCGGTGGGGAGCTCGGGCAGGGGAGTCTGCCCCTGTATGATTTCCTCGATGCGGTCCTCGATGGCGTCCGGCAGCTTGCAGCCGCTGCGGTCGAAGAACTTGATGCCGTTGTACTCGACCGTGTTGTGCGAGGCGGAGATGACGACGCCCGCGTCGGCCTCGTAAAAGCGGGTCAGGTAGGCGATGCCGGGCGTGGGCAGCACGCCGAGCAGCACCGCGCGGCCGCCGACCGAGCAGATGCCCGCGACGAGCGCGGATTCGAGCATTTCGCCGGAAATACGGGTATCGCGTCCGACCAGAATCGTGGGACGGCGTACGTTGGATGCGAGCACGGCAGCGCCTGCCTGACCCAATTTAAAGGCCAGTTCACAGGTCAGCTCCGAGTTGGCCACACCGCGCACACCGTCTGTTCCGAATAGTCTTGCCATGATGTATCCTCCGGTTTTCTAAAGATTTTGCACGCAAAAGCATGCGGGCATGATCATCATGCCCGCATGCATTATAGCGCATTCCGATAAGGATTGCAATTCAGGCCCACCACATGTCGGCCCGGTCCTCGAAGACCATGACTTCCTTGAGGAAGGAGATGGCCTTTTGCAGGCCCTCGTTGACGCTCATCAGGGCGTCCTCGTGCTCGATGGAGATCGGGCCGTCGTAGCCGACCTTCACCAGCATGGAGACGATGTCCTTCCAAAGCTGATAGTCGTGGCCGTAGCCGACCGAGCGGAAGACCCAGGAGCGGTGCAGCGTGTCGCCGTAGTGCTTGTTGTCCAGCACGCCGTTGACGGCCGTGTTGGCCGCGTCGATCTTCGTGTCCTTCGCGTGGAAGTGATAGATCGCGCCCGCCTCGCCGAGCTTGCGGATGGCCTCCACCGGGTCGCAGCCCTGCCAGAACAGGTGGCTGGGGTCGAAGTTCGCGCCCATGATCGGGCCGACGGCCTCGCGCAGCTTGAGCATCGTCTCCGCGTTGTACACGCAAAAGCCCGGGTGCATTTCCAGCGCGATGCGCTCCACGCCGTGCTCCATGGCGAACGCCGACGCTTTCTTCCAGTACGCCGTCAGCACTTCCCACTGATAGACGAGCGCGTCCGAGAAGTCGGTCGGCCAGGGGCAGGTGATCCAGTTGGGCGTCTTATCCTCCGGGCAGCCGCCGGGGCAGCCGGAGAAGGTGACGATCGTCTTTACGCCGAGTTTTTCGGCGAGCAGGCAGGCGTTCACAAAGTCCTGATGGTCGCGCGCGGCGATTTCGGGATTCGGATGTACGCCGTTGCCGTGGCAGCTGAGCGCCGCGATCTCAAGGCCGTGCTTCTTGATGGTGTCCGCAAATTCGCTTAGCTTCGCGTCGTCCTTCAGCAGCACGTCCGGGTCGCAATGCCCCTTTCCGGGCGAACCGCCGCAGCCGATTTCGAGCGCCTGCACGCCGGAATCCGCCAGATACTTGCAGGCCGCGTCCAGGCTCATGCCGTAGAGCGGCACCGTGAGAACACAAAGTTTCATACAAAAAACCTCCTTCGATTTTAGATGCGCAAACGATTGTCCGATCACTGAATCCTATTATAGCGCAGGCATTGATAAAATGCAAAAGAAAAAACGCGCGCTTGTCATGAAGCGCACGTGTACATGAATAGAATATGGATGGAGACACCGCCCGTCAGATTTCGGAGAGGATGCGCGTGATGGATTCGAGCGCGTCGGAGAGCTCTTTAAACTCGGAGACGGAGAGGTTTTCGACCTGCTGCTGCACCTGGCCTGCGATGGTCTTGCGGATGGCGGCAAGCTTTTCGGAGCCGGCGGGCAGGATGACGATGTTCACCACGCGCCGGTCGTTCTGGTCGCGCTGACGGTCGACGAGCCCCGCCTCCAGCAGACGGTCCACCAGCGGCGTGATGTTCGGCTTGGCGATGCCCAGACGGCGCGAAATTTCGGAGACGGACATGGTACCCGAATCCTGCAGCATGGCGAGCACCTGCACGTGGGAGAGGGGAATGCCGTGCTCCGCCTGAACGAGGTCCATGTGGAGAAGGCGTTTTTTGAGCAGCGGAAGCGCGTGGAACATATTCTGCGCGACTTTATCGATCATCTGCGGGTCAATGACGCGTTTTTTCGGCATGGGTCGAATCTCCTGCTTTCTTCTCATTCAAAATGATACGTTTTATAATGTTTATCCCGGACGTAAACGTGTATGATTGTATACGATTTTCGCGAAAACTGCAAGGCCTTTTGGAGCCGAAGAAGGCGAAATAAAGATTTTTAGGAAAAGTGCGGACAAAACGGGAAGACGGTTTGGGTAGAATTCGTTCTTATACAAAATAGGGTTTTGAGGGCCCAAGGGACGGCGACGGGCTTCGTTTCCGGCATTTACAGGCGGCCCAAAATCGGTTACAATAAATAAACACGCAAGTTTAAGGAAACGGCAGGTGTATGACATGACTGGTGAAATCATGCGGCGTTTGTTGAGCGGATCGGCCGCATTTTTGATCTACGCGGCGATCCTCGTGATCTTCATCGTTTCCGCGATCAAGTGCTTTGTGCCCATCGCGAGAAACGCGGCCGCCCTGCGCAAGGCGGCGCGCCGCTTGATCGACGAGGGCAAGCGCGGCGTCGCCGTCCCTTCGTGGAACGACCTGGACTTTCTGGGCAGGGGGCTTCAGGACGAGTGGGCGCGCTTTCTGCAAAACGCCCAGGCGCGCGACGCGCACGGCGGCTCCTGCGACGTGGAGGACTACATCAACGTGGACTCGGCCGTGTACGACGCGGGAAACCCGCAGCTGAGCGAGATGATCCCCGGCGTCATGGTGTCGCTGGGCATTCTGGGCACCTTTCTGGGCCTGGTGACGGGCCTGTCCGGCCTCACCTTGACGGACGACACGACCCGCATGCTCTCCGCTATCGAGCAGCTCATCGGCGGCATGAGCACCGCGTTTTTAACCTCGATCTTCGGCGTGATCGCCTCGCTCATCTTCAACTTCCTGAATCGCTATAACCTGGGCAGGGCGCAGCGGGCGCTTTCGCACTTCCTCGACGCGTTTCAGCAGTACGGCATGCCCAAGCCCGTGGACGACCGCACGCAGCTCATCGCCATGCAGCAGGAGCAGACCGCTTACCTGCGCGCGGCGGTCGAGGAAGTATCCGCCCGCATGATCACGCAGATGGAGCAGAGCATCCTGCGCGCGCTCCTACCGGTGCAGCGCTCGATGGACAACTTCATCGTCGCCGCCACGCGCGAGCAGGTGGAAGGCATCGACCGCGTCGCGACGCGCTTTGTGGAGCGCATGGACGAGGCCATGGCCGGACGGCTGCACCAGCTTTCGGACAAGCTGGACGAGATGGCGGGCGTCAACCAGGCGACGCAGACGGACATGAAGAACGCCGCGGAAGCGATCGCCACCATGACGCAGGACGTCATCAACATGCACGAGCTTTCGCAGACCGTGCTCGAGCAGTTCCAAACCTACGTTTCGGATATGTCGCAGGACAAGCAGAGCGTGCAGCAGAGCGCGGCGCGCTGCGCGCGCATGGTGGAGGATGCCGAGGCGTCGCTGGGCAAGGTCATGGAAACCCTCAGCCAGACGGCGGCGCAGCAGGCGCGCTACCTCGCCAAGCTGCAGGAATATCAGGCGGCGGTGCTGCAAAATCAGCAGCAATACACCGCGTGGACGGACAAGTTCCTCGCCAGCGCGCAGACGCAGAGCCTGACGACGGCCAAGGAGCTGGAGCGCGTGAGCGCCTCCATCAAGGACAGCGCGGCGCTGCTCAACAGCGCCTATCTCTCCTTCTGCGAGCAGCTCGAGGAGGGGCTCAGCAAGGGGCTTGCGCTGCTGGACGAGAACGTGACCACGACGACCAAGCAGTTGGGCGCGACGCTGGCGGGCATCCGCCAGACGACGGATTCGCTGCCGAACCTGCTTTCGAGCAGCGCGCGCAAGTACGGCGCGCAGGTGGAACAGTTCGTGTCGGCCCTGCAGCAGCTGCAGCGCGCGATGGAGCGCACGGCGCAGGCTGCGGAGGACGCCTCCCGCGAGCAGACGAAGAGGGAGGTAAGCTGACATGCGCACACACGGCACCAGGAGGCCGCGGGGGGATACGGGTTCCTTTTGGATTTCGTATTCCGACCTGATGGCGGGCATGCTGTTCGTGTTTGCGCTGATCCTGTTCTTCAGCATTTATCAGCTCGTCGAGCTGCAGGAGACGAAGACGGCGGAGCTGGAAACCAAAGAAGCGCAACTGACACAGCAGCAGAGCATCCTGCTCGACCAGCAGGCGGAGCTGCAGGATAAAGAGGCACAGCTGGCGGCGTCTACCGCGCTGCTGGACGATCAGCAGGCGCAGCTCGACGAGCAGGCGGCGCTGCTCGCGCTGTCCACGACGCAGCTGGAGGAAAAACAGGCGGCGTTCGACGCGCAGAGTCTCGAACTGGACGACGCCAAAAAGAAGATCGCCCTCGCGCAGGAGAACATGGCCGCTCAGCAGATTCGCATGAACGAGCAGGAGGCATTGCTTTCGGCGCAGCAGACGAAGATCGACAACCTGATCGGCGTGCGCTCGCGCATCATCGAGGACCTGCGCGACGAGATGCTCAGCGCGAACCTGAACACCGTCGTGGACCGGCAGACGGGCGCGATCGTCTTTACGGGTTCCGTGCTCTTCGACTCCGGCAAGTCGGAGCTCAAACCCTCCGGCATGGCGCTGCTGGACAGCTTCCTTCCGGTCTACGTGCGCACGCTGCTCTCGCCGGAAAACAGCGAGTACGTGGCGGAGATCATCATCGAAGGCCATACGGATACGGACGGAGACTACCTGAGCAACCTGAACCTTTCGCAGCAGCGGGCGCTCTCGGTGGTTACCTACTGCCTGTCGGACGCGTTCGGCGGCCTGACGCATGCGGAAAAAGAGCAGCTTCGCTCCATCATGACGGCGAACGGGCGCTCGTATGTCGATCCGGTCTACTACGAGGACGGAACGATCAACAAGGACGCTTCGCGGCGCGTGGAGTTCAAGTTCCGCCTGAAGGACGCGGAGATGATCGACGAGATGAGCCGCATATTGGAAGCGGCGGATTAATTCCGGGCCGGTTTGCCGCGCCCAAGAAGGGTGAACGAAGAAGATGCGGGTGTTCGCTTGGATCCTGGTGGTCATTACGGTGCTGACGGTGGGCCTGGCCGTTTACGAGCTGGCGACGCTGAAGCTGGGCACGGAGGCGGTGCAGGTCTCGGTAACGCCTGCCTCCCGGAGTGAGGCGCTGCTGGAAGATATGCGCGCAGGCATGGACAACGATTCGCTGACGGGCCGAATCTTTTCGCGGGAAGCGATTGGAAATGCGGAGGACTACGTCTTTATCACCTACACCGTGCCGGTGAAGAACATGAATTTTTTAAGCGCCGAATGGATCGAGCTGGTCGTTTCGCCGCAGGAGGGCGACATCGTCCAGGTGTCGACCGGGGATGCGCAAAAGCTGCCGGGCCTGAGCCGGGCAGACCTGAGCGCGACGGTGCTCTGCCGCCTAAGCGAGCAGGAGGCCGCGGCGAGAAAGCCGTCGCTTGAAATCAATTACTTCCTGTTCGGAAGGCCGTACAGCTTTGAACTGTGACCGAAAAGAACGCGTCCGCGATAAAAACGGACGCGTTTTCTTTTGCACCCCTTGCCGCCGTGGGCATACGATGTTAGCGTGAGGAGCACCTCATAAACAAAAACGAGGAGGCGCAACCGAGTATGAGTTTTTACTCCTATAAGAATGCGAACACTTCCTGCTGCCCCGGCGTCGTAGGCAACGACGTGCTCAATGGCCTGAACGAAAAGATCTGCATTCAGGTGCAGCGCGTGTACGATTCCTGCCTGCAACAGGAGCAGAAGGACGATGTGGACGTCACGCTCGTCAGCTACGGCATGGTTCCTTCCTGCGGCTGCGGCAACAACGAGAACAACGAGAACACGCAGCCGGTGATGCCCATCGCCTTTGAAAGCTGCCGTTCCACCTCGACCGAGGGCACGATCCGCGACCTGACGATCGACCGGCTTTGCGACCGCCCCTGCTTCGCCCGCGTGCGCTGCAAGATCGACGTGCCGATCGACATCCTGTTCACGGACGCGAATTGCCGCGAGTACATCGGCCGTGGCGTCGTTACGGTCAACAAGGACGTCCTGCTTTCCATCCCCGACGAGTCGATCGTGCCCTACACCCTGGAGTCCATGGTCAGCGCGATCTGCGTATCGGGCACCTATCGCGGCAACAATGTATTCCGTTTGACGGTGTGCGTCACCGTCATCCTCAAGGTGCTGGCGAAGGTCGAGATTCTGGTCCCCTCGTACGGCTTCTGCCCGATCCCGCCGTGCGAAGAGTTCGCGGAGAACGTATGCGACGAGTTCTTCAGCCTGCCGCTCTTCCCGCCTGCCCTGTGCGACGAGAGCGCGGTCGCCTCGAACTGCGGCTGCAACAACTGTGCGACGCTCGGCACCGCGAGCAACGGCAACACGGGCTGCGGATGCAGCGCCTGCCGCCGGTAACGGCGACGCCCGGCCTCCGAAGACGGCGCAAAAGCGCCTCTTCGGGGGCCTTTTGCATGGCCCAAGTGCCGGGTGCGAACCGCAGGCGATTGGGTTTGCCGGGAGAGGTTCGCACCGGATTCTATGACGCAGCTTCGGTAAATATTGTTCCTCAATGAAATGCGAGCGGCTAAAAAAGCAGGAATTTGGATGGTTTGATGGAATTGTTATGATGAAAGATTGGCAGGATAAGCTGTCGCGCCTCACGCGGGCGCGTGGATTGAAATAACAGCGCGAAATACCATCAAAGCCTCGACCGCATGTCGCGCCTCACGCAGGCGCGCGAAAAGCGCGACAGCTCATCGGACCTGACAGAACCGATACGTGAAAAGCGGCTTCCATATGCGCGGAAGCCGCTTTTGCATGACAAACCGCGGCTCGCATGTTACAATGGAGAAAACGGCGGGAGGTATGCGGATGGACGAGGCGCTAAAGCTCTTTTCTCGGGAAACGGCGGCGTGGTTTGAGCGCGCGGTGGGAGAGCCCACGCAGGTACAGCGGGAGAGCTGGCCCGCCATCGCCTCCGGCAGGCACGCGCTGGTCAGCGCGCCCACCGGTACGGGCAAGACGCTGTCCGCATTTCTCTGGTTCGTCGACGAATTGACGCGCGAAGCCGAGGGCGGAGAGCTTCCGAACGAGCTGCGCGCCGTCTATATCTCCCCTCTAAAGGCGCTGGGAAACGACATCAACGAAAATCTGAAACGGCCCATCGAAGGGATTGCGGGGGCGTCGCGCATTCGGACAGCGGTTCGCACGGGCGACACGCCGCAAAGCGAGCGCACGCGCATGCTGCGAAAGCCCCCGCATATCCTGATCACGACGCCGGAATCCCTGTACCTGCTGCTGACGTCGGCCGGGGGCAGGCGTATGCTGTCGACCGCCCGCGCGGTAATCGTGGACGAGCTGCATGCCCTCATCGGCACCAAGCGCGGCGCGCACCTCATGCTGTCGCTTTCGCGGCTGGACAGGCTGTGCGGGCGGCCGCTTCAGCGCGTGGGCCTTTCGGCGACGATTCATCCGCTGCAGGTGGCCGCCGACTATCTGGCGGAGGGAACGCGCGTGATCGCGCCCGCCATGCAAAAGGCGGCGGACATGGTGGTCGTGTGCCCGGTTCCGGACATGCGCGTGCTGCCGGAAGGGACGGTCTGGCCGGAACTCGCGCGCGCGGTGGTGCGGGAGTGCGAGGGAATGCGCACGGTGATCGCCTTTCTGGAGGGGCGCGCACAGGCGGAAAAGCTGGCGTTCGGCGTGAACGCGCTGATGGGCGAGGGCTTTGCGCGCACACACCACGGCTGCGTGTCCAAGGAACAGCGGCTGGAGGCGGAGCAGCAGCTTCGCAGCGGGCAGCTCCGTCTGCTCTGCGCCACGTCCTCCATGGAGCTGGGCATCGACGTGGGCGAAGTGGACAAGGTGGTACAAATCGGCTGTCCCGGCACGGTGTCGGGCGCGCTGCAGCGCCTGGGCCGGGCGGGACACAACCCGGGCCGCGTGAGCGTGATGCGCCTGTTTCCGCGCACGGCGGCGGAGGCGCTCTCCTGCGGGCTGACCGCGACGGCGGCGATGCGCGGGGCCATCGAGCCGGCGCGTCCGCCCGAGGCATGCCTGGACGTGCTCGCGCAGCACCTCGTCTCGATGGCGGCGGCGCAAACCTATACCGTGGACGAGGCGCTGGAGATGGCGCACGGCGCGCACAGCTTCCGCGGCGTGACGCGCGCGCAGGTCGAGGCGCTGCTGCGCATGCTGGCGGGCGACTTTGAACACGACCTGGACCGCCCCGTGCGTCCGCGCCTGCTCTACGACCGCATTCACGCTCTCGTGTCGGGCGACGCCTACACGCGCATGCTGGCGGTCTCCTCGGGCGGAACGATTCCGGACCGGGGCTGGTTCCCGGTCATGCTCGCGGACGGAACGCGCCTGGGGGAGCTGGACGAGGAATACGTGTTCGAGGCGCGGGTGGGCGACAAGTTTTTGCTCGGGGCGTTCGCCTGGCGAATCGCCGAGATTCAGCGGGATCGGGTGATCGTGACGCCCGCGACGGCGGAGGGGGCGCAATCGCCCTTCTGGCGCGGGGACGGACAGGGACGCGCCTATGAAACGGGCGTGCAGTTCGGCGAGATGCTGCGCGCATTGGAGGAGGAGGGCCGCCAGGGCCGCCTGACGCAGGCGCTGATGCGCCTTCACATGGACGCGTCCACGGCGCAGAACGCGTCCAGGCACGTAAAGCGCCAGCTCGAGGTCACGGGCTGCCTGCCGACCGACCGCACGATCATCGCGGAGCACTTTGTGGACGAGGCGGGCGAGCATCAGCTCATGGTCCATTCGATCTTCGGCAGGCGGGTGAACTACGCGCTTTCGCTCCTGCTCGCGCACGAGGCGCAGCGCCGGACGGGCGTGGACGTGCGCGCCTTTGAGGACGACGACGGCGTGCTGCTCTACCTGATGGGGTCAAAGGCGTTGCCCGAGGGGCTCTTATCCCGGCTTGACGCCGAGGAAGCGCCCGGGCTGCTGCGCGCGATATTGCCGGGCACGCCGCTTTTCTCGATGGCCTTTCGTTACAACGCGGGCCGCGCGCTGATGATGGGCGTGCGCCGGGCGGGGCGACTGCCGCTCTGGGTGCAGCGCCTGCGGGGCGCGGAGGCGCTGTCCGGCGCGGTGACGCAGGCCGGGCATCCGCTGATCGAGGAGACGCTGCGCGAATGCCTGGAGGACTTTATCGACCTGCCCGCCTTGCAGCGCGTGCTTCGGGGGATTCAAGCGGGCGGCATCGCCGTGCGCGAACTGCACACGAGCGCGCCATCGCCGATGGCCCTGCCGCTGCGCCGCCAGGTGGAGGCGACGATGATGTACGAGTATTCGCCGATTCCGCAGGCCGCAAACCAGGCGGTACAGCAGGCGCTCAGCGCGCAGGAGATGATCGCGCCGGGCGAGGAAGAGCTGCGGCGCGCCGCAATGCGCCGCAGACAGCCGCAGAACGCGGAGCAGCTGCACGCGCTGCTCATGGCGGAGGGCGACCTGATCGCGGGCGAGGCGGACGCGCCGGTTCGCTGGCTGGAGGAGCTCGCGCAGGCGGAGCGCGCGCTGTACGTGGAGCCGGGGCTTTGGATTTGTGCGGAGCAGCGGGCACTCTATGAGGCGGCGCTCGTGCAGGAGGAGCGGCAGGCACGCGAACGCATCGTTCGAAGGTGCCTGCGATACCGGGGCCCGCAGGACGCGGGGAGCCTTTCCGCGCGCTACGTCTGGCCGGAGGCGGTTTGTGAGGAAATCTTAAACGCGCTGCTGGAAGACGGGGCCGCGGCGGAGATGGACGGCCTGTACTATCACGCGGACGTGTTCGAGCGGGCGCAGCGTGAAACCGTGCAGACGCGCAGGGCGCAGGCCGTGACGTACCCGCCGGAGCGCTATGCGGCGCTGATAGCCGCGGGAATGCGCGCGCCCGGCAGCAGCGCGGATCAGCTTCGCGAGGGGCTGCTCGGCCTGACGGACAGCCCGTACCCCGTTCGGATGTGGGAGAGCGTGCTGCTGCCCGCGCGCACGTCGGGCTACCGCCCCCGGCTGCTGGACGCGGCGCTCTCGCAGGGCGAGGTCTTCTGGCAGATTCAGCCGGGGGAAAAGCCGCTGCTCAGCCTTCATGCCGCCGGGGACGTGGACTGGTCCGCCGAGCCGGAGCCGCCGGAGGCTTTGACGGACGCGGAGCGAACGGCCTATGAGGTGCTGCGCACGCGCGGCGCGCTGTTCGCGCAGGCGATCGCGCCGCAGCTCGGCGGCGAATCCGCGCTGGACGCGCTGACGTCGCTCGCGCTCAAAGGCTACGTGCATGCGGACAGCTTTGCGCCGCTGCGCGAATGGCTGGCGGCGCAGGGCGCGAAGCGCCGGGACGTCAAGCGGCGGGCGATGGCGCGCGCGTCGGCGCAGCAGGCCGGGCGATGGGAGGTCGTGCGCCCGCTTCGGGCGCTGACGCTGGAGGAGCGGCTGGAACGTGCTTTTTCCAAGGCGCAGATTCTGTGCCGCGAAACGGCGGAGGGCGTCGCCTGGGGAGAGGCGCTTTCGGTGCTGCGCGTGTGGGAATACACGGGCAAGGTGCGCAGGGGATACTACATCCGCGGCCTGTCGGGCGCTCAATTCATCCGCGAGGAGGACTACGCGCGGGTGCTCGCGCACCTCAAAGCGCCGCAGGAGGAGATTGTCTGGCTGAACGCCGCAGACCCCGCGCAGGTGTGGGGCAAGGCGCTGGCGCACGCGGCGGGCGCGGCGTTCACCTGCGTGCCCGGCACGGCGTTGGCCTTGCGGGCCGGGCGCGTCGCCGCCCTGTTGGAGCGGCAGGGGGCAGCGCTGCGAATCGTCCTGCCGGAAGCGGCGGACGAGGCGCTGCAAGCGCTCGCACGGGGCTTTTCACAAAGGCGCGTCTTTTCGGATCAGCAGAGCCTTTGCGTGCGCGATTACCCCGAAGAGGCGCGCGAAGCGCTGGAACGGGCCGGATTTCGACGGCAAGTGCACGATTACGTGCTTTGGCGGGAAATATAAACGGGAAAGGGGAGTTTTCATTGAAGACGTTATTGGTGGTTATCGACATGCAAAGGGATTTCGTGTCGGGCGCGCTCGGCACCCCGGAAGCGCAGGCGATCGTTTCGCGCGTAGCCGATAAGGTGCGCGCGGGCATCGCGCAGGGGGCGGACATCGCCTTTACGCTGGACACGCACGGGCCGAACTACTTGCAGACGCAGGAAGGAAAGAAGCTGCCCGTCGCACACTGCATCAAAGGCACAGACGGATGGCGGCTGGTTGAACCCCTGAACGACTTTCCGGGCAGGCGCTTTGAAAAGGAGACGTTTGGGAGCGTGGCGCTGGCGGAGGCGGCGGCGCGAGAGGGATATGCGCGCGTCGAGCTGATCGGCGTGTGCACGGATATCTGCGTGATCTCCAACGCGCTGCTGCTCAAGGCGTACATGCCGCAGGCGCAGATCGTCGTGGACGCCTCCTGCTGCGCGGGCACGTCGAAAGAGAGCCATCTGCGGGCGCTCGAGGCGATGGCGGTCTGCCAGGTGGATTGCGAAGCCCTGTAACAGGAGCGCGCCGCCGGTCTTTTTCATTTCCTTCGCATGAAGCGGCACAAATGGAAGAAAATAAAGCTGGAAACGGAAATGCAGGGAAGGAATGATGGCATGAAGATCATCGATATTAAGGGTCGGGAAATTCTCGACTCGCGCGCGAACCCGACGGTCGAGGCGACGGTGACGCTGGAGGACGGCACGACCGCCTCAGCCTCCGTGCCGAGCGGCGCGTCCACCGGTCAGTTTGAGGCGCTGGAGCTGCGCGACGGCGACCCGGCGCGCTACGGCGGCAAGGGCGTCTTGCAGGCGGTCAGAAACATCGACGGCCCCATTCGCGAGGCGCTCATGGGCATGAACGCGGGGGAAATCGCGGCGATCGACCGGGCGATGCTGCGGCTGGACGGCACGCCGGACAAGTCAAAGCTGGGCGCAAACGCCACGCTGGCGGTGTCGCTGGCCGCGGCGCACGCGGCGGCAAAGGCGCTTCGCGTGCCGCTCTACCGTCTTCTCGGCGGGATGGGCGCGGATACCCTGCCCGTGCCGATGATGAACGTGCTCAACGGCGGCGCGCACGCGTCGAACAACGTGGACATTCAGGAGTTCATGATCATGCCCGTGGGCGCGCCCAGCTTTTCCGAAGGGCTGCGCTATTGCGCGGAGGTCTTTCATGCGCTGCGCGCGCTCCTGAGCGCGGACGGGCTCAGCACGGGCGTCGGCGACGAGGGCGGGTATGCGCCTGACCTGAAGGGGGACGAGGACGCGCTGGATTATCTGATGCGGGCGGTGGAGCGCGCGGGCTATCGGCCCGGCGAGGACTTCGTGTTCGCCATCGACGCCGCGACGAGCGAGTGGTGGAGCGAGGAGGGATATCGCCTGCCCAAGCGGGGGAGGCGAATGAGCGCGCAGGATCTCATCGGCGAGTGGACGCGGCTTTGCGGAAAGTACCCCATCCGCTCGATCGAGGACGGCCTCGCGGAGGAGGACTGGGCCGGATGGAAAGAGCTGACGCAGGCGCTGGGCGCGCGGGTGCAGCTCGTGGGCGACGACCTGTTCGTCACGAACGTGAAGCGCCTGTCGCGCGGCATCGAGGGCGGCTGCGCGAACGCCATCCTCGTGAAGCCCAACCAGATCGGCACGCTCAGCGAGACGATGGACGCCGTACGCATGGCGCAGCGGGCGAGGTATGCGACGATCCTCTCGCACCGCTCCGGCGAGACGTCGGACACGAGCATCGCGGACATCGCGGTGGGGCTTACGGCCGGGCAGATCAAGACCGGCGCGCCGAGCCGCGGGGAGCGGGTCGCCAAGTACAACCGCCTGCTCGCCATCGAGGCGGAGCTGGGCGAGCGGGCCGTATGGCCGGGGAAAAACTGCTTCTGACCGCAAAACGGGGCTGTCAGGCTAAGCCCTAAAAGAGAAAAAAGAAAAAAGTGCGAGAAGGTACTAGCCAACTCGCACTTTTTGTTGTAATTTGAGACTGTAAATGAAGCAAACACAACGAGAGCATGATA
>JAEXCG010000081.1 GCA_023402355.1 Bacillota bacterium
AATTGAAAAATGGCTTTCGCAGCGTCTGCTCGTACTCGACGCGTATATCGAAGCGCTTTAACGCTTGACATTCCCTGCTTCGGGCATTATAATGACGACATATCATATTTCCCGTCGAAGAAGAGGAGTACGCGCGAAGGCCCCGAAGAGAGAGCGGTTCACCGGCTGCAAGACCGCTTGGGGAGGATAACGCGGAAGGTCGCTTCCGAGGGCTGCGGGGTGAAGAAAAGTAGCTTCGCACGGGTCTGCCCGATACAGCTTTGAGGCGGCGTGAGCCGCGAAATAAGGTGGTACCACGGAGCCCCTCCGTCCTTTGACGCGGGGGCTTTTTTAATGTCTGAAAGTGAGCGGCGCGCTTGGGCGGACAACCTGCCGGGCGGCACCTCCGCCAGCAAGGCATGGAAACCCGGAAAGAAACGAAAAGGAGCAATCCCTATGGAAACGGAAAAGAAGATTGAAATGGACAAGGTGTTCAGCCCGCAGGCGATCGAGGGCAGGCTCTATCAGGAGTGGGAGGAAAACGGCTACTTTACCGCGCACCGCGACGAAGGGAAAAAGCCGTTCACGATCGTCATGCCCCCGCCCAACATCACCGGACAGCTTCACATGGGCCACGCCATGGACGGCGTGATGCAGGACGCGCTGACCCGTTACCACCGCATGCTGGGCGACGCGACGCTGTGGCTGCCCGGCACCGATCACGCTTCCATCGCCACCGAGGTGAAGGTGGTGGAAAAGCTGCGCGAGCAGGGCATCAGCAAGGAAGAGCTGGGCCGCGAGAAGTTCCTGGAGCAGGTGTGGGACTGGAAGCGCGAGTACGGCGGGCGCATCGCCCGTCAGACCCGCCGGCTGGGCGCGTCGTGCGACTGGTCGCGCGAGCGCTTTACCATGGACGAGGGCTGCAACCGCGCCGTGGTGGAGGTGTTCAACCGCCTGTACGAAAAGGGGCTCATCTATCGGGGCGAGCGCATTATCAACTGGTGTCCGGTGTGCCGGACCGCGCTCTCGGACGCGGAGGTGGAGTTTGAGGAGCAGGCCTCGCACATCTGGCACATCCGCTATCCGGGCGCGAACGGAGACGTGGTCGTGGCGACGACCCGCCCCGAAACCATGTTGGGCGACACCGGCGTGGCCGTGAACCCGAACGACTCGCGTTATACGGACCTGGTGGGAAAGACCGTGACGCTGCCCCTCGTGAACCGCGAAATTCCCATCGTGGCGGACGATTACGTGGATCTGGAGTTCGGCACCGGCGCCGTAAAGATGACCCCGGCGCACGACCCGAACGACTTCGAGGTGGCGCAGCGCCACAACCTGCAAATCCTCCGCGTGATGAACGACGACGGCACGATGAACGAGAACGCGGGCAAGTATCGGGGCATGAAGGCGCTGGACTGCCGCAAGGCCGTGGTGGAGGAGCTGAAGGCGCTGGGCCTGCTCGTCAAGGTCGAGGATTACAGCCACAACGTGGGCACCTGCTATCGCTGCCACACGACGGTGGAGCCGCTGGTGAGCCGCCAGTGGTTCGTGAAGATGAAGCCGCTCGCCGAGCCCGCCATCGCCGCCGTGCGCGAAGGCAAGACGAAATTCGTGCCCGAGCGCTTTGACAAGACCTACTTCAACTGGATGGAAAACATCCGCGACTGGTGTATCTCGCGCCAGCTCTGGTGGGGGCACCGCATTCCGGCCTGGTACTGCGACGCATGCGGCGAGACCCTAGTGGCGCGCGAGACGCCTACGGTTTGCCCCAAGTGCGGCTGCACGCACCTTCATCAGGACGAGGACGTGCTCGACACCTGGTTCTCCTCCGCGCTGTGGCCGTTCTCCACGCTCGGCTGGCCGGACGAGACGGAGGATCTCAAGTACTTCTACCCGACGGACGTGCTGGTGACGGGCTACGACATCATCTTCTTCTGGGTCGCGCGCATGATCTTCTCCGGCATCGAGCAGATGGGGAAGACGCCGTTCCACACCGTGCTGATTCACGGCCTGGTGCGCGACGCGCAGGGGCGCAAGATGTCCAAGTCCCTGGGCAACGGCGTGGACCCGCTGGAGGTCATCGACCAGTACGGCGCGGACGCGCTGCGCTTCTCGCTGGTGATGGGCGTATCGCCCGGAAACGACATGCGCTTTTCCACGGACAAGGTGGAGAGCGCGCGCAACTTCGCCAACAAGATCTGGAACGCCTCGCGCTTCGTGATGATGAACCTGGACGGCTACGAGCCGCTTTCCGGCAAGGCGCTGGAGCTGCCCGACAAGTGGATTCTCACTCGTCTGGACGAAACCGTGCGGGAAGTCACGGCGCACCTGGACGAGTACGATTTGGGCCTCGCGGCGGAGAAGATTTACGACTTCGCCTGGTCGGAGTTCTGCGACTGGTACATCGAACTGGCGAAGGCGCGGCTGCAGGGCGAGGGCAAGCAGACGGCCTGCGCGGTGCTGATTCACGTGCTCACGAGCATCTTGAAGCTGCTGCATCCCTTCATGCCGTTCCTGACGGACGAGGTGTACCGGTACCTTCCGGGCACCGAGGGGACGATCATGCTCTCCGACTGGCCCAAACCTGAGGAAAAGACCTACCCTGAAGAGGCTGCGCAGATGGAGGGCATCATGGACATCATCCGCGCGGTGCGCAACCTGCGCGCGGAGATGAACGTGGCTGTGGGACGCCGCGCGCACCTCATCCTCAGCCCGCGCGAGGGCTGGCGCGAGGCGCTGCGGGACGCGGAGCCGTACTTCAAGCGCCTGGCCTGGGTGAGCGAGCTCTCCCTGATGGAAGCGGGCGAGGCTGCGCCGGAAAAGACCGTGTCTGCGGTCAGCGCGGCTGCCGAGCTGTACATCCCGCTGGGCGATTTGGTGGACATCGCCAAGGAAATCGCACGCCTTGAAAAGGAGCTCAAGGGTCTGGAGGGCGAGATCGCCCGCGCGCAGGGCAAGCTGCAAAACCCCGGCTTCGTAAACAAGGCGCCCGCGGCGCTCGTGGAGCAGGAAAAGGCAAAGCTCGAGGTGAACCTGGGCATGCTCGAATCGCTCAAGGAGCGCATCGAGGGGCTCAGGAACATGTAATGATGATTGAAAAGATAGACGAAGCGCTCTCGTTCATCCATGGGCTGTACGCGACCGGAGCGAAGAGCGGGCTTGCAAACATGCGCGCGTTGCTTTCGCGCCTGGGCGATCCCCAGGCGCGGCTTCGGATGGTGCACGTCGCGGGCACGAACGGCAAGGGATCGACCTGCGCGATGCTCGAAGCCATCCTGCGCGCGGCGGGCTACCGGACGGGGCTCTACACCTCGCCCTACCTGCAGGTCTATCACGAGCGCATCCGCCTGAACGGTCTGCCCATCGAAGACGCGGCGCTGACCGATCTCGTGCGGAAAACCGCGCCCGTGGTGGAGCAGCTCGCGCGGGAGGGCGTGAACGTCACCGAGTTCGAGTACGGCACGGCGCTGGCCCTGTGCGCGTTTGCACAGGCGCGCGTGGACGTCGCGGTGATCGAGGTCGGACTCGGCGGACGGCTCGATCCCACGAACGTCATCACGCCGCTGCTTTGCGCGATCACCGCCATCGGCATGGATCACATGCAGTATTTAGGCGACACGATCGAGGCCATCGCGGGCGAAAAGGCGGGCATCGTCAAGCCCGGCGTGCCCGTCGTCGTCTCACGCATGGAGGAATCCGCGCGGCGCGTCATCGCGGCGACGGCGGAGCGGGCGGGCGCGCCCGCGCTGTTCCTGGACGGAAAAGAAGCGATCTACCTGTCGGAGGGCGCGCGCGGACAGCGCATTCGCTTTGAATTGGGGGACTTTCTGCTCAGCGACGCGGAGCTCGCGCTGCCGGGCGCGCATCAACTTGACAACGCCGCCTGCGCGCTTGCCTGCGCACTGAAGCTGCGGGAGATTGGATTTACAATTTCGGATGCCGCCCTGCGCGCTGGGCTGTCTCGCGTGCGCTGGCCCGGCAGGCTGGAGTGGGTCGGAAACGTGCTGCTCGACGGCGCGCACAATCCGCAGGGCGTGGGCGTGCTGCGCGCGTACCTGCGCCGCCACCTCGACCCCGCGCACACGCTGCTCCTGACCGGCATGCTGGCGGACAAGGACGTGAGCGGCATGTGCGCCCAGCTCGCTACTTGCGCCCGCGCGGTGGTGACCGCGCCGCCGCCCGTGCCGCGCGCGATGGCGCCGCAGGAGCTGGCCGAACGCTTTGCCCAGGCGGGCGCGCATGAAGTAACCGCGTGCGCGGACGCCGAATCCGCGCTGGAAAGCGCCCGGCGCCTCGCGGGGCCGGACGACGTGATCGTCTGCGCGGGTTCGCTTTACCTGATCGGAACGCTGCGCACGCTGCTGTGCGGGGAGGAAGAACATGGCCTTTGAACACGTGAGCGTCCTGCTCGATGAAACGCTCGAATGGCTCGCGCCCCGGGACGGCGGCGTCTACGTGGACGGAACGCTGGGCGGCGGCGGCCACTCGCAGCACATCCTTTCGGCCTGCGCCCCGAACGGGCATTTGTACGGCATCGACCGGGACGCGGACGCCATCGCCGCGGCGACGGCCCGCTTGGGCGCTTCTCCCTGCTTTACGGCGATCCGCGGGAACTTCCACGACGTAAATGCGTTGCTCGCGGAGCAGGGCGTCGGGCGGATCGACGGCATGCTGCTGGACCTGGGCGTGAGCAGCTACCAGCTGGACACGGCGGAGCGCGGCTTTTCCTACCACGAGGACGCGCCGCTGGACATGCGCATGGACAGGAGCCAGCCGCTCACCGCGCGAGACATCGTGAATACCTACACGGAGCAGGAGCTTTCCCACATCCTATTGGACTATGGCGAGGAAAAATGGGCGGCGCGCATCGCGAAGATCATCTGCGAGCACCGCGCGCAGGCACAGATCGAGACCACCGCCGACCTGGTGCGCTGCGTAGACGCGGCCATCCCCAGGAAGATCCGCATGCAGGACGAGGGGCACAGCGCCCGGCGCACCTTTCAGGCGCTTCGCATCGCGGTGAACGACGAGCTCGCCCCGCTGGAACGGGTGGTCGAGGACGTCGTCTCGCTGCTCGCGCCCGGCGGGCGGCTTTGCGTCATCACCTTTCACTCGCTTGAAGACCGCATCGTCAAGCACACGATGCGAAGGCTGCAAAACCCGTGCACCTGCCCGCCCAAAGCGCCGATCTGCACCTGCGGGAAGAAACCGCTGGTGCGCGTGCTGGCGGGCGGCGGGGTGAAACCCTCGCCGGAGGAAGTTTCGCGCAACCCTCGTTCGCGCAGCGCGAAGCTTCGCGTATGCGAAAAACTGTAAGGAATCGCCGCACCTGGAAGGGGGAGTGGGCCGTGCTGCACGAATGGAGGACGGCGCTGCTCTCCCTTTTGTTCCCGATGGAAACGCGCTGCATCGCCTGCGGCAGGCCGATCGAACGGGGCGAAATGTGCCCGCGCTGCGCGCACGCATGGGAGCAGGCGCTCCCCACGGCGCAGGCCCCGCAGGTCGAGGGCGCGGATTGGACGGCCAGCGGGCTCCCCTATGCACAGGTGGTCCGCGGCACGATCCATCGCTTCAAGTTTGAATGCGTGCGCGCGGCCGCGGCGGCGCTGGCCGCTCCGATGATCCGGCTGCTGCCGGGGGACGTGGACGCGCTCGTGCCCGTGCCGCTGCATAGGCGGCGGGAACGCTGGCGCGGCTTCAACCAGGCGCGGCTGCTCTGCGAGCACATCGCGCAGGCGTGCGGCGTGCAGGTGCTGGACGCCCTGGAGCGGCCCCGCAGAACGCGCGAACAGGCCAAGCTGGATGCCGATGCGCGCGCTGAAAACGTGCGGGGGAGCATCCGCGTCCGCATGGACGTTACGGGGCTTCGGCTGGTCGTCGTGGACGACGTGGTGACGACGGGATCTACGGCGGCGGAGTGCGTGCGCGCGCTCAAGGCCGCCGGCGCGTCGTGGGTGGGCGTGCTGTGCGCCGCGCACCCAAAACGGATTGATTAGGCGACTGGGCGGCGCCGATGGCAGGGTTTCACCCACGCTGATAGAAAGTCCGGCCGCGGAGGCGGCGGCGCGGACATGGAGCGAGCCGTGCGGGTAAGGTAAAGGCCCGTTCCACCAGCGCCGGACGGATTCTGAACGACCCTTCCGCAATTTCAGTGTTCATTTTACAAAATTCGTGCAAGTATGTTGTATCTTGTGCTGAAATCGTGTATACTGAAACTAGGAAATGCCAAAGGAAGGGTGGTTCTATGGAAACGTATGTAATCACGATCGCGCGCGAACTGGGCAGCGGCGGCAGCCGTATCGGGCGGATGCTCGCCCAGCGCCTCGGCTACGGCCTTTACGATCGCGAGATATTGAAGCTGGCCGCCATCGACAGCGGCATCGGGGAGGAAGTCTTCAGCCGCGGGGACGAGCAGATGACCCGCTTCAACCTCTTCCGCGCCGTGCGCATGGCCAACGACGGAAAGTTCGTGCCCTCGCCGCCCGATCAGGACGATCAGATATCCGACGAGAACCTCTTCCGCTATCAGGCGCGCGTCATCCGGCAAATCGCGGACGACGAGAACTGCGTCATCGTCGGGCGCTGCGGGGACTACATCCTGCGCAACCATCCCAACGTGCTCAACGTCTTCGTGCACGCGCCGCTAGATCAGCGCATCGCCTCCATCATGGAGGTGGAGGGTATCGACGCGACGGAGGCGGAGCGGCGAATCCGCCGGACCGACAAGCGGCGCGCCGAATACTATCGCTTCTTTACCGGGCTCGACTGGCAGGACGCCAAGCACTACGACCTTTGCCTCAACACCGGCAAGGTATCCTTCGAGACGGGCGTGGACATGATCGAGGCCTGCCTGAAGCTGCGCTTTAAGCTGTAATAGGATGCTGTTATAGGAACCTGAAAAGGGGCCCGCGGGGAAACTTTTCGTTTCTCCGCGGGCCCCTCAGACTGATGACAAACCCATCGAAGACAGACAAACCCAAAGCCGTCTGCAAGACTGCAATCGTATCGCCCGGCTTTGCCGGGCGGGCGGGGCTTTTTCACTCCGCAAAACAGTTTTGCGGAGTGAAAAAATCACCCGTAAACTCGACAAAGTGGCGTACGCCACTTTGTCGACGCGCAAGGGGCCCGCAGGGAAACGTTTCGTTTCTCCGCGGGCCCCTTGCCGCGTTATGCGGGCTGCTGAATCTGCGCGGTGTAGAGCGCGTGATAGAGCCCGCCGCGCGCCATGAGCTCGTCGTGGCTACCGGCTTCCAGAATGCCCTTGTCGCTGATGTAGAAGATCTTGTCGCAGTTCTTGATCGTGGACAGGCGGTGCGCGATGATGAAGGAGGTGCGCCCCTTCAATAGGGTCTGAATGCCCTCCTGCAAAAGGCGCTCCGTCTTCGTGTCGATGGAGGAGGTCGCCTCGTCCAGAATTAGGATGCGCGGGTCGCACAGGAGCGTCCGCGCGAAGGCGATGAGCTGCTTTTGCCCCTGGCTGAGGCTGCCGCCGCGCTCGCCGACCACGGTGTGATAGCCCTGCTCCAACTGCACGATGAAGTCGTGCGCGCGCACGGCCTTCGCCGCGGCCTCGACCTCCTCCTCCGTCGCGTCGAGCCTGCCGTAGCGGATGTTGTCCAGGATCGTGCCGCTGAAGATGAAGCTGTCCTGCAGCATGATGCCGAGCTGGCTGCGCAGCGAGTGCAGCGTGCAGTCCGCGATGTCGTGCTCCGCGCCGTCCTGGTCCGCTAGCAGGATTTTGCCGCCGGTCAGGTTGTAAAAACGGCAAAGAAGGCTGACGACGGTGCTCTTGCCCGCGCCGGTCGGGCCTACCAGCGCGATGGATTCGCCGGGATGAATGTGAAAGCTGACGTCCTCCAGCACGTTGACGCCGGGCTCGTAGCCGAAGGTGACGTCCTCGTAGCGCACCTCGCCGGTGATGGGCGGCAGAGGTCTGGCGTCCGGCGCGTCGTCCACGGTGACGGGCTCGTCCATCGTCTCAAAGATGCGCTCCAGATAGGCGATGTTGTTGATGAAGGAGTTGTAGATGTTCGCCAGGTTCGTGATCGGCTGCCAAAAGCGGCTGACGTACTGGCCCATCGCCAGGATGACGCCGAAGGAGACCATCGCTCCGCCCATCCAGTAGACGCCCGCGATGTACATCACGGTGAAGACGATCTGCGTGATGATCTCGGAGGAGAACCAGACGGCGTTGCTGATGTACATCGCCTTCATCCAGGCCGCGCGGCAGGCCTCGGAAAGCCTGCGCATGATGGAGATGTTTTCCTCCTGGCGGACGAAGAGCTGGGAGACCTTGACGCCGTCGATGCTCTCGGCGAGGTAGGCGTTGTAGTTGGAGTTCTTGTTGGACTGGTTTTGCCAGGCCCGGCGCTGGCGCGGCTTGAGGTAGAGGATGACCGCGACGAAGAAGGGCAGGCCGGCCACGATGATGGTGGCGAGCAAGGCGTTGGTCGCGTACATGAAGCAGATGATGAACACGATGTTGATGATCTCCAAGATCACGTTGATGATGCCGTTGGAGAGGATGTCGCTCACCGAGTTCACGTAGTTGATGACGCGCACCAGAATTTTGCCCGCCGGGCGGCTGTCGTAATAGCTGAACGGCAGCTTTTGCAGGTGGCTGAACAGGTCCTTGCGGATGTCGTAGATGATCTCCTGGCTCACGTGCGCCATGATGCGCGAGCGCACGGTCGTGAAGAGGATGACCACCGCGATGATGCCGACGAACACGCCCGCGAGGCGCAGCAGCAGCCCGACGTCTTTGTTGGGCACGGCGTCGTCCAGCACCCATTCCATCAGCTTGGGCACGAAGAGGCTGGACACGCTGGCCAGGGCGCTGAGCAGGAGCGCGAGCAGCATGGACGCGCGGTGCTTGCCGATGTACTTCATCGCGCGCTTCAGGTGAGAAAAACTGAACGGCGACTCCAGATTTTCGTCTACGTCAAACTTGTTGCGCGCCATCAGCAGATCCCCCCTTCCAGAACCGGCGCGTCCGCCGGCAGGTCGTTTTGCAGCGCATAGGTTTCGTAGTAGTAGCCCGGCTGGCGCACGAGCTCCTCGTGCGTGCCGCGCTGCACGATTTCGCCGTCCTTGAGGACGAGGATCAGGTCGGCGTCGCGCACGGAGGAGATGCGCTGCGCGATGACGATCTTGGTGCAGGCGTAGGGGAGGTTCCGCAGCTGCTCTTGAATGTAGCGCTCCGTCTCCATGTCCACGGCGGAGGTGGTGTCGTCCATGACGAGGATCGCGGGGCGCATCGCCAGCGCGCGGGCCAGCGCGATGCGCTGGCGCTGGCCGCCCGACAGGCCCACGCCGCGCTCGCCGACGATCGTGTCGTAGCCCTCCGGCATCTTTTCCACGAAGCCGTCCGCGTCGGCGAAGCGGGCGAAGGTCTTGACTTCGTCTGGCGTAAGCGCCTGATTGCCGAAGGCGACGTTGCCCTCCACCGTGTCGGAAAAGAGGAAGACGTCCTGCGTGGCGGTGCCGATGGCGCGGCGGAGCTGGTCGAGCTTCCAGTCCTTCACGTTCACCCCATCCACGAGCACGCTGCCGCTGCTCGCGTCGTAAAAGCGGCTCAGCAGCTGGATGAGCGTCGTCTTGCCGGAGCCCGTGGGCCCCATGATCGCCAGCGTCTGGCCGGGGCGCACGTGAAAGCTCACGTCCTTTAAGACCGGCACCTTGCCGAAGGAGAGGCCGACGTGCTCAAACGTCACGTCGCCCCGCACCTCGGATCGCGCCTTGACGGCGGGCTTGTCCTGGATGACCGGCTTGGAGAAGTAGACCTCCATGACCTTGTCCGCGCTGGTCGTGAAGCGCTGCAGGTCGTTGATGAGGTTGCCCAGGTTGCGCATGGGGTTGGACAGCGCCCAGCTCAGGCTGGTGAAGATCGTGAGCTCGCCGGGCGTCAGTTCTCCCTGGATGATGAAGTACCCGCCCAGGAACAGCGTGATGAGCGTCATGAGGTTGGCGAGCAGCTCGATGAACGGGTAAAACGAGAGCCACATCTTGTTGATGTCGAGGTTCGCGTCGCGAAACGCGCTGCTGCGCGCGTCGAAGCGCTCCCGCTCGTAGTCCTCGCGGGCGAAGGCCTTGACGACGCGCGTGCCGGCGATGTTCTCCTGCGCGGCGGTGTTCATCTCGGAAAGCCGCTCGCGCATGTCCATGAACTTCGGACGCACGCGGCTGGAGTAGAGCTTGGTGATGAGCATGAGCAGGGGCGTGACGAGGAAGAGCGCGAGCGTCAGCTTCCAGCTCACGATGAAGAAGTAGATCAGGGTGGAGACGAACATGAAGACGCAGTCCACGACCTGATAGTCCATGAAGGATAGAAAGTGACGGCACCAGTCCATGTCCGCGGTGAGGCGGGTCATCAGATCGCCGGTGCGGTGGCGGCCGAAGAAGTGCATGTCCTGATATTGCAGCTTTTCAAACAGCCTTTGGCGCAGATTGAACAGGGTGTTCTGCGAGGTCGTCTCAAGCGACACGACCATGTAGTAGCGTAGGCACTCCCGAAGGACCTTGAAGCCCAGCATCGCCATGAGCAGCCCCAGCAGCGGCTCCGGATTTTGGGCTACGATGACCTGATCTACCAGCTTCGAGGTCAGCGCGGGATTGATGAGCAGCATGACGCTCGTCACGGCTGAAATCAGGAGCGCGAGCAGATGCCGCTTGTGGTACCGCTTGTCCATGATTCCGAAGAGCCATTTGCATTGGTACACCTTTCTTTACCTCCATCTTCCCTTCCATCGCGGTATCCGGGCGGCGAACGGGCCGCCTTTCAAATACGCCTCCTATTATACTGATTTTTGCAAGAAAGGATAGAGTGAAAAACCAAAACAACAAAAAATAGATAGAAAAAAACAAAGCCCACAGGTTTTGTGGGCCTCGGATTGTTGACAAACCCATTGATGACAGACAAAATAAAGGCCGACGGCAAGGCTGCGGCCGTATCGGCCGGCTTTGCCGGCCGGGCGGCGCGTTTTGCGCTGGAAAATCCGTTGGATATTTTGGGGGAAACATCCCCGTATCCTTCGTGCAAAATGAGCCTTCATTTTGCACGAGGCACAGAGCCCTGTGGGCCCAAGATTATTTCCCCGGACGCTCCGGCATTTGAAAACCGTCGAGCGCGCGGTTTAAGAAGGCGTTGAAGGGGCGCATGCAGCGGAATTCCTGCACCGCCCGCTCCCGAAAGGCGGTCAGGTCGTTCAACGCTTCGTCCTTCACCGGAGATTCGATGTACCAGCTCTTGAACTTCAGGTATTTGGCCTGCGGGTGCGCGCTGTCATAGCCGCGCGGCACGTTTTTCAGGCGTTCGCCCGAAAGCGTGAAGCGCTGCGCAAAGTCGGGCGCTTTGATCATTTCCTCGAATTCCGCCCCGTCTTTTAAGATGGCGTCCCGGATGCGCTGCGTCGCGTCCTGAAACATGGAGGCAAAGAGCCCGCCGCCCAGAAAGCTCGCGCCGGGCGCGATGCACAGGTAATAGCCGACGGGCACCGGCGCGCGGCCCGCAGGGGAGATATGCGCCCGGAAAGCCGGGGTGTAGGGCGATTTGTCGCGCCCAAAGCGGGTGTCGCGGTTCATGCGGAAGACGAGCTCCTTGGGATTGAGCGCGGCGAGCGCCGGTTCGCTCGTCGCCAGGTCGCCTACGATGCCCCCGAGCAGCGCCTCAAACTGCGAAGCGGCCTCGCGCTGCCACGCCTTGTTCTGATGCATCCATTCGAGGCTGTTGTTTTCCTTGAGGGCGGTCAAAAAGGGAAGAATCTGATGATCGCACATACATGTCATCCTTTCGAGGCGTGATTCAGGCCTTTGCGTCCAGGATCGTCTCAAACTGTCCGCCGCGCAGCAGGTCCTCGATCCACCTTTGCACCTGCGGCGCGCTGCGGTAGCAGGGGAGCGACGAGAACACGCGGGAGGCGTCGTCCAGCTCCTCCATGGCGTCGGTGAAGGATTCGACGAGCGCGCCGCGTTCGTCCATCCGGGTGTATTCGGGCGCGTCCGGGCGGATGCGGTGGCTGGCGATGGCGTAGTTCACGCGGCGCGCACAGGCGCACATGCCCGTGCCGGAAAGACCGCAATAGCTCCCGAGAAATTCGGCCATCTTTTTGCGCACGCGCGAGAGCTTCTGGCGGTACGCCTCCGCGCTCATGCCGAGCACCTCGCCCGCGACGCGGCTGTCGAGGCGGAACATCGTGCCCAGAATGAAGACGAGGCGGCTTGGCGCGTCCAGGCATTGCAGCATGACGTTCGTGCAGGAGAGCTTGAGCTCGCGCTCCAGCAGCGCGTGATCCACGCCCTGCGTCAGGTCGGGCACGTCCTGTTCGCGGCCGTTTGCGATGTCGTAGCCGTACACTTCAAAGCTGAGCGGGCGCTCCGCAAACATCGACCGGCGGTAGTCCTGCAAATGGTTGGCCGCGATGCGGAAGACCCAGGTCGAAAAGGCGCTTTCGCCCCGGTAGGAAGACAGGTGCGTCATGACCTTGAGCAGGATTTCCTGCGAGGCGTCCTGCGCGTCCTGCACGGTGCCCAGCATGCGCAGCGACAGGTTGAAGATCAGGTCCTGCACGCCGGAAAGCAGCGCTTCCAGCGCCTCCCGGTCGCCCGAGGCCGCCCGCTCCGAAAGGGTCAGGTCTTTTTGAAAGTCGTTCATTTTTTTTTCACCTCCATGACAATTAGACGCACGCGCGCGATGCTTGTGACGATATTTTTTTCATATAAAAAGAAAATTCGCGTCGTTTCCCGGTGCTCCCTGCGGCCCGCGAAAGTTCTATCGCAAAAGCGCGCGGTATGTTACAATGCCTATAGAAAAGACGGGAGGGAAACGCGGTGGACGAGAGGGAAAAATGCGGCTGGTGCCGAGACGGGGATATTCTGGAGGCTTACCACGACGCGGAATGGGGCGAGCCCGTGCACGACGACCGCAAGCACTTTGAGTTCCTGCTCATGGAATCCATGCAGTGCGGGCTGAACTGGCTGATGATGCTCAAAAAGCGGGCCGTCTTCGCCAAATGCTTTGCGGATTTCGACATCGCGCGCGTGGCAGCCTTTGGCGAGGACGACGTTGCACGCATCCTCGCGGAGCCGGGCATGCTCCGATCCGCCCCGAAGATTCGCGCGGTAATCGGCAATGCGCGCTGCTTTTTGCGCATCGCGGAGGAGTTCGGCTCCTTCGACCGCTACCTCTGGGGGTTTACGGAGGGCAAAATGCGGGTGTACCGTGCGCACCGGCTGGAGGGCGCGCCCGCGCGAAACGAGCTTTCGGACGCGATCAGCAAGGATTTGAAGCGAAGAGGCTTTAAGTACATGGGTTCCATCACCGTCTACTCGCACCTGCAGGCCTGCGGCATGATCAACGATCACGACCCGGCGTGCTTCCGGTGCGAGGAAATCATGCGGGAGCAGCCCGTGCAGTGGATGGCGTGAGGAGGGGCCTGATGCGAAGCGAAGAGCAGATGCTGAACCTGATCGTAGAGACCGCGCGGGCGGACGCGCGCATCCGGGCGGCGTTTTTGCAGGGCTCGCGCACGAACCCCAACGCGCCGCGCGACATCTTTCAGGATTACGACGTGATTTACGTGGTGGACGAGACGCGTCCCTTTCGCGAGGACCGCCGCTGGATCGACGCTTCGGAAAGCGGCTTTACATGCAGTACCCCGAGGAAAACCCGGACGAGCCGTCGGACGTGGAAAACTGCTATGGCTGGCTGATGCAGCTTGCGGACGGCAACCGGCTGGATCTGCACGTGTGCACCTGGAAGGGCGCGCTGTTAGAAATCGCGGGGGACGGGGCGTTTCGCGTCCTGTTGGACAAGGACGGGTGCCTGCCGCAAAGAAACCGCGAGACGGACGAGGCCTTCTGGGTGCGGCCCTTTACGGCGGCGCAGTTTGCCTGCGCCGTAAACGAATTCTGGTGGTGCACGAACAACGTGGCCAAGGGACTGTGGCGCGGCGAGCTGCCCTACGTCATGGACATGCTGAACCTGCATGCGCGGCCGATGCTCACGCGGTTGCTCGCGTGGAAGGTGGGGCTGGACACGCGCTTTTTGGTGAGCCCGGGCAAGTCCGGCAAGTACCTCGGCCGATTTTTGCCGCGGGAGACCTGGCGGGCGTACCTTGCGACCTACGCCGCGGCAGAGGAGCAGGCGCTCTGGGAGGCCGTGTTCACGATGTGCGATCTCGTCGAGGCGACGGCTGAGGAGATCGTCGAACGGACAGGCTATCCGTATGACGCGGAGGAGGCGCGCGCGGCGCGGGGTCACCTCGCGCACGTGCGCGCGCTCCCCCGGGATGCGTCCGAAGTTTACGGAGAGGCGGGGCGTTCATGAACGAACGGACCTATGCGTTTGACGCGGTGATTCAAAAGGTGGAGGGCATCGACGGGGCTTACGTGGACATTCCCTTCGACGTGCGGGGGGCGTTCGGCAAGGGGCGCGTCAAGGTGCGCGCGACGTTTGACGGCGTGGCGTACGACGGCAGCCTGGTGCGCATGGGCACGCCCGGGCACATCATCGGGCTGCGAAAGGACATCCGAGCCGCCATCGGAAAGCATCCGGGCGACACGGTGCGCGTGACGCTCGTGGAGCGGGCGTGAAGCGGCGGGGGGGAGAAGGAGATGCAGTGCAGCGACGCAAAGGACGTGCTGGGGCGCCGCGTCACCGTGACGGTGGACCGGCCCATGGGCTCGTACCATCCGGAGCACCCGGATCTGTACTACCCGGTGAATTACGGGTTTGTTGCGGGCGTCATGGCCCCGGACGGCGACTGGCAGGACGCGTACATCCTCGGGGTGAGCGAGCCGGTGACGGCCTTCACGGGGCGGGTGGTCGCGGTCGTTTGCCGAAGGGACGACGTGGAGGACAAGTGGGTCGTCGCCCCGGAGGGCGCGTCGCTGACCGAAGCGGAGATTCGCAGGCAGGTCTTCTTTCAGGAGCGGTACTTTGACGCGTTCGTGGTGATGCAGACCTCCTGAACGAAAAAGAAATTGCGAAATACAAACCGTCTCATTGCATCCCGGCGCAGGAACCGGTATCCTTGCCTCGAGGAGGAATCGCAGATGGCAAACGAGGATCGCAAGGACTTTAACGCCATGCTCCGGGAGGACAAGGGCATGCCCCGGGTGCAGATCGTGACCGACGAAAAGACGATTCAAAAGTACGGCGGAAAGCGCATGTACTTCGCGCCGCCCATGGATTACGACCGGGCGATGCGCGAGGTGCCGTTCGGCTGGGTGACGACCGTGGGGCGCATTCGCGAGCGCTTTGCCCGCGAAAACGGCGCGGACTTCACGGAGCCCATCACGGCGGGCGCGTTCGTCGCCGTCGCCGCGTGGGCGAGCGAGCAGCGCCCGGCGGACAAGACGCCCTACTGGCGCACGCTGAAGGCAAACGGCGAGCTCAACCCCAAGTACCCAGGCGGCGTGGAGCGCCAGCGGGAGCTGCTGGAGGCGGAGGGACACGAAATCGCCGCGCGCGGCAGGACGAATATCCGCTATTACGTGCGGGATTACGAAAAGCGCCTGATATGAGCGGGGCGGACAAAACGCCGCAAGGAAAGACCGGAAATGCCCGCCGGCGTCTGTTAAGATAGCGTTGAAGGGGGAAAACAAATGGAGTGGATACGCTGCATCAACCAGATGCTTCGCTACGTGGAGGCGCACCTTATGGACGATCTGGACATCGCGACGATCGCGCGGGAGGTCTCCTTCTCGCCGTTTTACCTGCAGCGGATGTTTACGATGATGACGGACATGACCGTATCGGAGTACGTCCGTCAGCGCCGTCTCTCGGTCGCGGGGCAGGAGCTTCAGGCCACGGACGCGAAGGTGCTCGACGTGGCGCTGCGCTGCGGCTATGAGACGCCGGAGAGCTTTCAAAAGGCATTCCGCAGGTTTCACGGCATCACGCCCTCGGCGGCCAAGCGCATGCGCGCGCAGCTGCGCTATTTGAACCCCCTTCAAATACAGGTCACGTTGACGGGAGGAAAAATTATGGATTACAGCATCGAAAACTTGGGGGAGCTCACGATCGTCGGCATGGAGCGGCGCTTTTCCTTCGACAGCGCGTTTCAGCAGATTCCCGGGTATTGGGACGAGTATTGCAAGCGGGGGCTGCACGATGTCGTGCCGGGCTACCTTGGCGTCTGCCTCGACGAGCCGGACAGGACCGACTTTGCGTACCTGATCGGGAGTTTTTACGAGCCGGGCGCGCCCGTGCCGGAGGGGTTCGTGCTGCGCACCTTAGAGCCGCACACCTGGGTGAAGTTCAGGAGTGTGGGCGCGCTGCCCGATGCGCTGCAGCGCCTGAACCGGCAGATCTTCACCGAATGGCTGCCGAACAATCAGGAGTACGACCTGGCGGAGGGCGTCAACATCGAGTGGTACTCGATGGGCGACATGGACGCGGACGATTACGTCAGCGAAATCTGGATTCCCGTAACGCAAAAGAAAGCCTAAGCGCACGGCATATACAAAATTCCCCGCATCCGGCATCCGGTTGCGGGGAATCGCATATACTGTCCTTACGGCCGCTCAGCGCGTGCCGCGTTCGACGTTGACGAGGAAATCCTGCGCGTTGGCGACGAACGTCTTGACGGCCAGGCTGCCGCGGTCGCGCAGCTTGCCCACGACGAACTCTGAGATGTCCACGCAGTAGAGGTACACGGGCCGAACCTCGCCGTCTACCACGCGGAAGGAGGGCGTCATGTTGCCGGTGGCGATGGAGTGAAGCTGCGTCGCCAGGCAGATGACGGTCGTGGCCTCGCGCACCAGCGCGCGCATCGCGTCCTGCGCGCGGTAGACGTCGCCGTACACCTCCGGCAGGGGGCCGTCGTCGCGGATGGACCCGGCCAGCACGAAGGGGACGCCGCGCCGCACGCAGGCGTTCATGATGCCGTCGCAAATGCCGTAGCGCTCGATAAAGGCGGGAATGGAGCCGCAGGCGCGCACCTTGTTGAGCACGTCGATGTGGTGATAGTGTCCGCCGGGCGCGGCGACCTGCGTGTAGATGTCCTGCCCCAGCGCCGTGCGGAGCAGCGCGCCCTCCAGGTCGTGCGTGGCCAGGGCGTTGCCCGCGAGCAGCCCGTGGCACAGGCCGCGGCCGATCAGGGCGGCCATGGCGTTTCTGGCGTCGGAATCAAACGAGCAGGCGGGCCCCAGCACCCAGAGGATTTTTCCGTGTTCGCGTTCGTAGCGCAGCAGCTCGTACAGCCGGTCGTAATCGCAGGAATAGGCCGTCTCGCGCGAGCGGCTTTGGCGGAACGAAAAGGGCTCCGATGCGCCCGTCTGTGGATTTTCAAAGCCGTCCGTGTGCACGAAGATGCCCTCGCTGCCGTCCTCCGTGCGGCCCAGGACGACCGCGTCCCCGGCCTTTACGTTGCGAAATTCGCGCACCGCGATGGAGCCGTCATGCTCCAGCACGGCCACGCAGTCCATGCGGCTCTCCTTTGCGAGGGTGAAGGCGCCGCCCACGCGATAGTATTCGGGGAAGATCGTCGTCGCGTGGTAGCCCTCGGGCACGACGCCGTCCCGCGGGGCGGGGGCGGTTTGCACGTCGGGCGCGGAAGAAAACGCGGGCGCGGAAAAGTCCGGCGCGCGGTATGCGGGCAGGGAAAAGGCCATAGAGCTGCCTCCTTTTGATGCTTATGCGGCGGGATTTCTTTCTATTATAAGGGGCATGCGGGAAAAAGGGAAGAAAAATTTCGCCCGGAAATAAGGGAAAGGATGCGGGAAAAACCGAAAAACTGCCTAAAGAACCGGACGTTTCGGGCGCTTTGATGACGAGAATGCAGGAGGGACCTTTTCAAATCTGCAAACCTGTGCTATACTGCGCCCGAAAGCCGAAGCAGATGCATTTGGCTTTCTGTTGGCAGCTTGAACCGCCCTGTGCGGGGAAAGGAGAGCGCATGAAACATCCGATTGGAACGATCGTATCCCAAATGGTGGATTACGAGCGGGGAGTGCCGCACCGCGTGCACCATTTCCTGAAGGTGTACGCCTTTGCCAAGGTCATCGGGGAAGCGGAGAGCCTGGGAGAGCGCGATCAGGAGATCCTTCAGATCGCCGCGATCATGCACGACGTGGGCATCCGGCCCAGCCTCGAAAAGTACGGGTCCAGCGCGGGAAAATATCAGGAGGAGGAGGGGCCCGACGCGGCCCGCAAGATCCTCAGCCGGCTGGACTACGACCCGGAGCTCGTGGAGCGGGTGTGCTATCTGATCGCGCACCATCATACCTACGGCGAGCGGCGGGACGAAGATTTGCAGATCCTCGTGGAAGCGGATTTCCTCGTAAACGCACTGGAAGAAAACATGAGCCGGGAAGCGGTGGAGAAGATCGGTGAAAACGTCTTCGAGACCGAGCGCGGCAAGGCGTACCTGCAGGCCATGTTCCTGTAAAACGGACGAAACGGCGGCGATGAGCCGCCGTTTCGTCCGCTTTTTCCTATGCTCTGCGTTTTAAACAGAGGAAGCGCGGTTTTGGGTCGGGCACGGCACGGCTTTCGGCGCTTTCCCGCAGCGGGGGCGAATAAACCGTGATACAATAGGTAAAAATCCGAGGATGAAGAAAGGGGTTATCTGGATGCAGGACGTCCTTTTTTATGGCGGCGATATCGTGACCATGGCGGGCGAAGGGCCGAGGGGCGCGATGCCGCAGGCCGTGCTCGTGCGCCGCGGCAGCATCGCCTGCGTGGGCACGCTGGAGGAGGCGCGCGCAAAGGCCGCGCCGGACGCGCAGGAGGTCGACCTTCAGGGCCGCTGCCTGATTCCGGCGTTCATCGACGCGCACAGCCACATCGTCAACTTCGCCAACTCGCTGCGCTTCGTGAACCTGGCGCAGGCGCGCTCCTTTGAAGAAATTCAAAAAATGCTTTCGGATTACAAGGAGCGCATGAACGCGGCGCCCGGCGCGTGGATCGTCGGGTTCAGCTACGACCACAATTTCCTAAGGGAACATGCGCATCCGGACCGGGCGGTGCTGGACGCGGCGCTGCCGGACAACCCGGTGCTCATCTCGCACGCGAGCGGGCACATGGGCGTGGCCAGCACCCTCGCCTTAAAGGAGCTGGGCTTTGAGCCGGACACCCCCAACCCCTCCGGCGGCGTCATCGGACGCGAGGCGGACGGGCGCACGCCCAGCGGCTATCTGGAGGAAAAGGCGTTCATGGCGGCGGGCGGCAAGGTGCCCGCGCCCTCGCGCGAGGAAATGCAGCGCCTGATGGCCCGCGCGCAGGACATCTACCTCTCGTACGGCGTCGCGACCGCGCAGGAGGGCATCGCCAAGAACCAGGAGATGGACGTGCTCAAGGCCGCGAAGCTCAAGATGGACGTGGTCGCCTACGTGGACATGAAGGAGTGCCCGGAGCTGCTGCACCGGGACGCCGCGTACTTTGGGACGTATCAAAACGGGCTCAAGATCGGCGGGTATAAAATCTTTCTGGACGGCTCCCCGCAGGGACGGACGGCCTGGATGTCGAAGCCTTACCTCGGCGGCGAGGCGGGGTACACGGGCTATCCGATCTACGACGACGCGCAGGTCGAGGCGTTCGTGCGGGGCGCGCACGCGGTGCACGCGCAGCTTCTGTGCCACTGCAACGGCGACGCGGCGGCGGAGCAGTTTATCCGGGCGCACGCGGAGCCGACGGACTGCCGGGACGTGATGATCCACGCGCAGCTCGTGCGGGAGGATCAGCTCCCCCGGATGAAGGAGAAGGGCATCATGCCCAGCTTCTTCGTGGCGCACACGTACTATTGGGGCGACACGCACGTCGAAAACTTCGGCATGGAGCGCGCCGCGCGCATCAGCCCGGCGAAGGCCGCGATCGAGGCGGGCCTTCCGTACACCTTCCACATGGATACGCCCGTGCTGCCCCCGGACATGATCGACATCCTCTACTGCGCCATGAACCGCGTCACCCGCAGCGGGGTGACGCTCGGCGAGGACCAGCGGCTTGACGCCTGGGAAGCGATGCTGGGGCTTACCCGAAACGCCGCGTATCAATACTTCGAGGAGGACGCGAAGGGCACAATCGAGGCGGGCAAGCGCGCGGACCTAGTCGTGCTGTCGGAAAACCCCCTGAAGACGCCGCGAGAGCAGATGCGCCGCGTGCGGGTGCTTTCGACGTACAAGGACGGCGCGCTCGTCTTTTCGAGGGACTAAACGGGAGGGGGAGCTATGAAGGCGAACTACCACACCCACACCGCGCGCTGCATGCACGCGAGCGGGCGGGACGAAGACTACGTGCGCGCGGCGCTCGAGGGCGGCTTTGACGTCCTCGGCTTTGCCGACCACACGCCCTGGCCGTACCGCACGGGCTTTGTCTCCGGCATGCGCATGACCGTGCGCGAGCTGGACGGCTACGTGAGGAGCGTGCGCGCGCTGAAAGCGGCGTACGCGGGCCAAATCGACGTCGTGCTCGGGCTGGAGTGCGAGTATTTCCCGGATTACATCCCCTGGCTTCGCGATACGATGCAGGCGAGGGGCATCGACTACGCGATCCTCGGCAGCCACTACGATCTGAGCGACGAGACGGGCATCTACTTCGGCTATCCGCGCGACGCGGGCGACATCCGAAAGTACGTGAAGCGCACCGTCGCGGGCATGGAGACGGGGCTTTTCGCCTACCTCGCGCACCCGGATTTGTTCATGCTGGGCTGCGGCGCGTTCGACCGAACCTGCGCTGCGGCCGCCCGCGCGCTTTGCGAGGCGGCGAACGCCCTTGGCATGCCGCTGGAGTACAACCTCGCGGGGCTTCGCGCCCAGCGCAGGCGCGGCGCCGAGGGCTACCCGCACGAGAAGTTCTGGGAGATCGCCGCATCCATGGGCTGCCGCGCGATACTCGGCGTGGACGCCCACGCCCCCAAAAGGCTCGCGGAGACGGACCTTTGGGAAGAGGCGGTCGATACGATCCGCGCGCTGGGCATGGAGCGGGCGGAGAGGCTCAAGCTGTAGACAGAGACACCTGATGGATAAAGGCGCGCTGTGCGCGGGAGGATGGACGAATGCGAATCGAACCGGCACTTTTAAAGGACGAAGAGGCCGTCTGGCGGCTGACCTGCGAGCTGGAAGAAGAGGCGCTGCCCAGGGAAGCCTTTGGCGAGGCATACCGCTTTCTGCTGAGCGCCCCCGGCGAGCACGTCTTTTTGCTCTTGGACGGGGAGGCGCTGGGCTACGTCCACCTGCGAATCGCCCCGCAGCTTCATCACGCGTCCCTGATCGCGGAAATCCAGGAGCTGGTGATAGCCCCGTCCTGCCGGGGGCGCGGGATGGGCAGGGCGCTGCTTACGCACGCCCTCAGCTTTGCACGGGAGCGCGGCGCCTGCATGGCGGAGCTTACCTCGAACTTTACGCGGGAAGGCGCGCACCGCTTTTACGAGCGGGAGGGTTTTCAGCGTTCGTCTTATAAATTTATCAGGGCGCTGTAAAGGGCGCGCGGGATGAAGAACCCGCGCGCCCTTTGCCGTAGACGCCCGGCATTTACATGGGATTTCAAACGAATTTTGTCAGATTTTGCTTCCTCCCGGCCCGTTTATCCCGTATAATAAGAGGTACAAACGAATCGAAGAGGAGAGGGGACACATGCTCAAGCGCTTTACCCGGGAGGAAAAAAGCTGGATCTTTTACGACTGGGCGAACTCCGCGCAGTCGGCCATCATCGCGGCCATCATTCTGCCGATCTTTTTTAAGACCGTCGCCAAGGGGAGCGGGGTGGCCGACGTGGACGCGACGGCGTATTGGGGGTACGCCACGAGCGTCGGCACGCTCATCTGCGCCGTGTGCGCGCCGTTCATGGGGGCGCTGGGCGACCTGCGCGGGTACAAGAAGAAGCTCTTTACCTTCTTCATGCTGGTGGGCGTCGCGGGCACGGCGCTGCTCGCGTTTACCGGAAGCTGGAAGCTCATGCTCGCCTTTTACATTATAAGCACGCTGGGCTTTAACGGCTCGTGCGTGTTTTACGACGGATTCCTGAACGACGTGACGACCGCGGAGCGCATGGACATGGTCTCCACCTACGGCTACGGCCTGGGCTACATCGGGGGATCGACCATCCCGCTGGTCGCGGCGCTGCTGCTCATCCAGTTTGGAGATAAAATCGGCGTCTCGACGGAGCTGGCCACGCGCCTCTCGTTTCTTTTGACGGCCGTCTGGTGGCTGGGCTTTACCGTGCCGATGCTCACCAACGTGCGGCAGAAGTACTTCGTCGAGCGGGAAGGAAACCTCTTTCATCAGACGTTTGAGCGCATGGGCAGGACGATCCGCGACATCGCGGGCCACCGCGCGGTGCTGATGTTTCTGATCGCCTACTTCTTTTACATCGACGGCGTGGGCACCATCATCCACATGGCGACGGTGTTCGGGGATTCGTGCCATCTGGGCAGCATGGACATGATGCTGGTGCTGCTCGTCGTGCAGATCATCGCGTTCCCGTTCGCCATCCTCTACGGAAAGTTGGCGGGCCGTTTGGGCGCGCGCACGATGATCCTGGTGGGCATCGCCACCTATCTGCTGGTGTGCGTGGTGGGCTTCAGGCTTGCGACGCTGCGCGATTTTCTTTTGCTCGCGGTGCTGGTTGGCACGGCGCAGGGCGGCATTCAGGCGTTATCGCGCAGCTATTTCGGCAAGATCATCCCGCAGGAGCGCTCCAATGAGTTCTTCGGCTTCTTCGACGTGTTCGGCAAGTTCTCCGCCGTGGTGGGCCCGGCGCTCTTCGGCGTCGTGGCGCAGGCGACGGGGGTGGCCAACTACGGCGTGCTCGCGGTGATGGCGATGTTCGTCGTGGGCGGCGTCATCCTGCTCGTGTGCGTGCCGCGCAGCATGGAGCGCATCGGCTGAGCGCCGATTTGGAAGGCTTTGCGACTTGACAGCGCGGTCGCGGTGAGCGTACAATAGACGGCGATAACAGTATAGCGCTGTCACTGCCAAAGAAGCATGGAGGGATGGTCATGGTACCGGTACGCGTGACGCTGACGCAAAACCCTAAGGAAAAACCGCAGGACGAATCGAAGCTCGGCTTCGGCGTGATCTTCACGGATCACATGTTCGTCATGGATTATAACCCCGAACAGGGCTGGCACGACCCGGAGGTCAAGCCTTACGGCCCGTTCGTGATGGACCCCGGCACGGTCGTGTTCCACTACTCGCAGGAGATTTTCGAGGGCATGAAGTGCTACCGCCGCAAGGACGGCGGCCTGCAGCTCTTCCGTCCGCGCGACAACTTCGCGCGCATGAACCGCTCGGCGGAGCGCCTGTGCATGCCCCAGATTGAGATCGAGCAGGCCATGGCGGGCCTGATGGAGCTGCTCAAGGCGGACGCGGACTGGGTTCCTTCCACGCCCGGCACCTCGCTGTACATTCGCCCGACGATGATCGCCACCGACGTGATGCTCGGCGTGCACGCGTCGCGCACGTACCGCTTCTTCATCATCTGCTCGCCCAGCGGCGCATATTACGAAAACGGCCTCGCGCCGGTCGGCATTTACGTGGAGAGCGAGCTCGTGCGCGCGGTGCGCGGCGGCGTGGGCTTCACGAAGACGGGCGGCAACTACGCGGCCTCGATCCTCGCGGGCGACCTGGCCGAAAAGAAGGGCTACTCGCAGGTGCTCTGGCTGGACGGCCGCGAGAACAAGTACATCGAAGAGGTCGGCTCCATGAACATGTTCTTCAAGTTCAAGGACGCCCTGGTCACCCCGCCGCTGAACGGCAGCATCCTCGGCGGCATCACGCGCGACAGCATCCTAAAGCTCGCACAGGAGATGGGCGTGCCCACGCAGGAGCGGCGCATCACCGTGCAGGACGTCTTCGACGCCGCCGAGCGGGGCGAGTTGGAGGAGGCGTTCGGCACCGGCACGGCGGCCGTCGTGTCGCCGGTCGGCCGCCTGATGTGGAACGAGCGCGAAATCGAGATCTCCGGCGGCGAGATCGGCGCGCTCACGCAGAAGTTCTACGACCGCCTGACGGGCATCCAGTACGGCACGGAGCCGGATACCCTGGGCTGGGTCGTGCCGGTCAGGTAAGCACGAAAGAGATTGGAAGAGGCTGCTTTGCGTGGGGCGCAGGGCAGCCCCTTCGCGCGCTATGGGGAAAACTGCCGAAACTTCCCATGGGGGGAAATGGCGCACGCCGTTTTTCCGCGGGGAGGCGGGGCGGAATGGGGGAAAGCTGTTTGTTCAGGAACGGAGACATGCCCGACGCGGAGTGGTCGGAGCGAACCTTGGAAAGAGCGCAGAAGAGCCGCTTTGAGCGGGCGGTCGCGGCGATGCGGCCCGTGCGCCGGGATGCCTTTGAAGGAAAGAGCGCGCAGGAGCTTTGGCGCACCATCGAGCAGTGCTGGCAGGCCGTGGCGAAAAAGCCGCTGCGCGCCCAGCAGGAGCAGGAGGCGCGCTGCGCGGTGCTGCGCGCCTTGGAGCGGCAGGCGGACTGCCTCTCGGCGGGCGAGCACGCGCTGGTAGAGCGCCTGCTCATCCTGGACGGCTGCGTGCTCCTGTCGGACTACGAGGAGCTTTGCGCCGCGCAGGCGCTCTCGCTGCGGCTGTGGGCGGACGTGGGCACGCAGGAGGGCAGACCCGTCTGCCGCCTGGACGACACCCTGACGGGCCCGCTCGCGGCGGCGATGGCCCGGCCGGAGCACGCGGGCGTGCGCATGCGTCTCTTCTCGTTTGAGGCGACGGTTTCGGCGGCGCTGTACATCGCGGGCGCGCTGGACGACCGCACGCCCCAGCGGCTCTTCTGCACGCAGGTGCTGCTCGCGGACGAGCACGACGAGGAGGCGCAGCACCTCGCCCAGCAGTACCTGTGGGCGAGCTTTGACTGCATGGACTACGAGGACGGCGTGCTGCTGCTGCACCCCGCGCTCTACGATCCCCGGCCCGTGCTCTGCGGGCTGCGCCCGGAGCTGGGCGAGTTTACGGCGGAGCAGATCGTCGGGGGCATGCAGGGCATTTTGCCGGAGGAGGAATGCGCCCAGCGGGCGATGGCGCAGGCGCTTTCCGGCGCGCTGCGCCCGGGCGAGGATGCGGAGGAGTGCGCGCAGGAGCTGCGCATGCTCATCAAGCAGGGCGCGGACATCGAGGCGCTGCGCGCGGTGCTCGCGGGCAGGGTGACGGTCATGCCGGGCGGCACGATGATGCGCGCGCTGCACGCGATGCTCGACACCGTGCCGCGCTGGGTCTGCGAGGCGCCGCAGATGGCCGCGATGCTGCAATGACGGGTACACGGACAAGGACGAAGAGGCATGAGGGCGGGGCTTTGCCCCTTTAAAGGAGCATACGATGGAGATCGAGGTACCCAAGGGTCAGGCGCCGACGCCGCTGGCGGACTTCCTGAAGCAGGCGCTGCCGGACGCGCCCGCCTGGGCGCTGAAGGAATGCGCAAAGCGCCGCGACGTGAAGCGCGGGGGCGCGCGCCTGGGGGCGACGGATACGGTTTCGGGCGGCGACCTGCTGCGCGTCTTTTTGCCCAAGGCCGCGCTGAAGGAAAGCGCGCCGCAGCTTGACGTCGTCTACGAGGACGAACGCGTGCTGCTCGTGAACAAGCCGCAGGGCCTCAGCGTGAGCGAGGACGAGGGCGGCGGGGATACGCTGCTTTCGCGCGCGCGCGGCTACCTCGCAGCGCGGGGGGAGGACGCGGCGGCGCTTTCCCTCTGCCACCGGCTGGACAACAAGACCGGGGGGCTGCTGCTGCTCGCCAAGGACGCGGCGGCGCTGGAGGCGGCGGAGGAAGCGTTTCGCCTGCGCACGATTCACAAGACGTACACCTGCCGCGTCGTGGGCTGCCCGAAGCCGCGCGAGGCGGTGCTAACGGCTTATCTTTTGAAGGACGCGGAGCGCGCGCGGGTGCGCATTCTGGATCATCCGTTTCCCGGCGCGCAGAAGATCGTGACGGGCTACCGGGTGCTCGCGGCGGAAGCGGGCTTTTCGCGCCTTTCGGTCGACCTGATCACCGGCCGCACGCACCAGATTCGCGCGCACCTCGCGTTCATCGGCTGCCCGATCGTGGGCGACGACAAGTACGGCCTGCGGGATGTCAACCGCGCCGCGCGCGCGCGCGGCCAGCAGCTTTGGGCGACGCGGATGGAGCTGCACGCAGGGGGCGCGCTTTCCTATCTGGACGGGCGGGCGTTCGAGGTCGAAGCGCCGTTTTAGGCGGCGCATTCCCCTGGGCGCGGCGCTTCTATTTAGCGCACGCGCGAATTTCCGGTGTTGAATCTGTCCGGCAAAACATCTATAATAGACGGGAATGCAGAAACTGCGTTCCGTTTTTCTATATTTACTCCTTGTACGGATGAGAGGATTGTTTCATGAAACCGATACGCATGGTCGCCGTAGACATGGACGGCACGCTGCTCAGCAGCAAACAGGAACTGCCGGAGGAGAACGCGAAGGCCCTTCGCGAGGCAGAGTGCGCGGGCATCGCCGTCGTCATCTGCTCGGGCCGCATGATGGAGGACGGCAGCCAGTTCGCGCGCAGTGCGGGTCTCGACTGCTGGATCGCGGGCTGCAACGGCGCGCGCCTGCTCAGCGCCCCGCTGCCGGAGGGCCGGGTGATCGCCCGCCACGGGCTGCCCGCGGGCGAGAAAACCCAGCGCGCGATCGACGTGCTGATGGCGCACAACCTCATCATCAACGGCTTTCAGGACGGGCGCCTCGTCACCGTGCGTCCGCCGCTGGACGAGGGATGGCAGGAGCAGTGGAGCCACCAGCTCGCGCGCCGCGGCATCGTGCGCATCGATTACGGCGAGGAGGCCCTGCGCCGCGCGGCGGACGAGGGCGTCATCAAGCTCGTCGCCATCGAGGAGCGGCGGCCCGAGCGCCTCGCTCTGGCCGGCGCGCAGATCGCCCGCATCGAGGGAATCGACGTCACCAGCTCCTGGGCAAACAACATCGAGATCATGCCCGCGGGCATCGACAAGGGCAGCGCGCTCGCGGAGATATGCGCCTACCTGCACCTGTCGGCGGACGAGGTGATGGCCATCGGCGATCAGGAAAACGACCGCCCGATGCTCGCTTTCGCGGGCCATTCCACGGCCATGGGCAACGCGACGGAGGCCATCAAGGCGCTTTGCGTGCACCAGACGCTTTCAAACGACGAGGCGGGCGTGGCCTACGCCGTGCGCCGCTGGGCGCTGGGGGCGGCGCTATGACGACGGTTTCGCTCATTCCCTGTGAAAGCTACGAGCGGGAGCGGGTGGAGCGCGCGGTGCGCGAGGCGCTTTCGCCCCTCGGCGGCATGGCGGCGTTCGTCTCCCCCGGCATGCGCGTGCTGGTGAAGGCCAACCTGCTGATGAAGCGCGCGCCCGAGCGCGCGACGACCACGCACCCGGAGGTCGTGCGCGCCCTGTGCCGGGAGATTCGGGCGGCGGGCGCGGTGCCCGTCGTCGCGGACAGCCCGGGCGGCCCCTTTACGCGCGGCGCGCTGCGCGGCGTGTACGACGCCTGCGGCATGCGCGCGCTCGCGGACGAGGGGATAGCGGAGCTGAACGACGACTTTTCGAGCGTGACGCGGGCCTACCCCGAAGGGCGCGTCGCCCGCTCGCTGGAGCTGCTCGCCTGCGCGGAACGCGCGGACGCCGTCATCACCGTCGGCAAGCTCAAGACGCACGGGCTCACGGGCATGACGGGGTGCGTCAAAAACCTGTTCGGCCTCGTGCCGGGCACGATCAAGGCAGAGTACCACGCCCGCTACCCGGACGTGGACGACTTTTCGACCATGCTCTGCGACCTGTGCGCCTGTGCGCGCCCGGCGCTCGCCGTGCTGGACGCGGTGGAGGCCATGGAGGGCGAGGGCCCGTCCGGCGGCAGGCCGCGCCACGTGGGGGCGATCCTCGCCTCGCGCGACTCGCACGCGGTGGATGCGGTGGCGGCCGGGCTGATCGGCCTATCGCCCGAGCAGGTGACGACCCTGCGCGCGGCAAAGCGAATGGGGATTCTGGAGGAGGCGCTGGTCGCCGGCGCGCGGGTGGAGGAGCTGGCGGTTTCGGACTTTGACATCCCCATGCAAAAGCGCGGCGCGCTCTCCGGAACGTGGTGGCTTGGGCATTTGCCGGCGTTTTTAAAGCCCCGGCCCGTCTTTACGCGCAGGGCCTGCGACGGGTGCGGCACGTGCCTGCGCGCCTGTCCGGTGCACGCCATCTCGATGGACGAGAGCGGGCGGCCGCGCGCGGACATGCAAAGGTGCATCCGCTGCTTTTGCTGTCAGGAGCTTTGCCCGAAGACGGACGTGAGCGTGTACCGAAACCCGCTCTTCAAGTGGTTTCGATGAAGGGATGGAGGGACGAAGATGGAGCAGCAGTCCTTATTTGACGACCGCAAGACCGGCGCGCCGCTCGCGAGCCGCCTGCGCCCGCAGACGCTGGACGAGTTCGTCGGCCAGCAGCACCTGATCGGACGCGGGCGCGTGCTGCGCCAGCTCATCGAGCAGGATCAGGTCTCTTCCATGATCTTCTGGGGACCGCCGGGCGTGGGCAAGACGACGCTGGCGCGCATCATCGCCGGGCGCACGAAGGCGGACTTCGTGGACTTCAGCGCGGTCACCAGCGGCATCAAGGAGATTCGGGAGGTCATGCAGCGCGCGGAAAGCGCGCGCGCGATGGGCCTGCGCACGCTGCTCTTCGTGGACGAGATTCACCGCTTCAACAAGGCGCAGCAGGACGCGTTTTTGCCCTTCGTGGAAAAGGGCAGCATCACCCTCATCGGCGCGACGACGGAAAACCCCTCCTTCGAGGTGAACGCGGCGCTGCTGTCCCGCTGCAAGGTGTTCGTGCTGCAATCCCTTTCCGTTCAGGACCTTTCGCAGCTGCTGCGCCGAGCGCTCAGCGACCCGCGCGGCTTTGGCAGCCAGCGCGTGGAAATTTCGGACGAGCAGCTTGCGGCCATCGCCGCGTTTGCCAACGGAGACGCGCGCGCTGCGCTGAGCACCCTGGAAATGGCGGTGCTCAACGGCGAACTGCGCGCGGACGGTTCCACGCTCGTGACGAAGGAGACGCTTTCCCAGTGCGTCAGCCGCAAGTCCCTGCTCTACGACAAAAACGGCGAGGAGCACTACAACCTGATCTCCGCGCTGCACAAGTCCATGCGCAACAGCGACCCGGACGCGGCGGTCTATTGGCTTTCGCGCATGCTGGAGGCGGGGGAGGACCCGCTCTACGTCGCCCGGCGCGTCATCCGCTTCGCCAGTGAGGACGTGGGCCTCGCGGACAACCGCGCGCTCGCGCTCGCCATCGACGCCTATCAAGCCTGCCACATGATCGGCATGCCGGAATGCACGCTCGCCCTGACGCAGGCGGTGGTCTACCTCTCGCTCGCGCCCAAGAGCAACGCCTGCTACGTGGCCTACGAGAACGCGAAGCAGGACGCACAAAACATGCTCGCGGAGCCCGTGCCCCTTGTGATCCGCAACGCGCCGACGCGGCTCATGGCCGACCTGCATTACGGCGAGGGCTACGTCTACGCGCACGACACCGAGGACAAGATCGCCCTCATGCAGTGCCTGCCGGACAGCCTCGCGGGCAAGCGCTACTACGTGCCCACGTCGCAGGGAAACGAGGCGCGCCTTGGCGAGCGCCTCGAAGAGATTCAGGCATGGCGCGCGAAAAGGCGCGCGCAGCAGAAGAAATGAGGGGTGCGGAGGGGGAAGCAGGCATGCCGGAATGGCCTTTTATGGAGGCGCGGGAACTGCTCCGCGCGGCCCGCATGGAGGAGGAAGCGCTGCGGGCCGCGGTGCAGTACGCCGATCGCCATAAGCGCCTGGTCGAGCGGGGGGCCGCGTGCGCCTACGAAGGCGAACCGCCGGACTACGCGCTCTTAACGCGCTACGGCCCGCTGCAGCGGCTCGCCATCCTGTGCGCGAAGCTGCCGGAGCTGAAATCGCGCTGGCGGGAAGCGGGCCTGCCGGAGGAGGTATTCTACAG
>JAEXCG010000090.1 GCA_023402355.1 Bacillota bacterium
CTGCTCGCTCTACGCCCGCGTGCGGACGGGGCTCGCAATCGCGCCGGGCCAGCGGTTTTGCACGCTCGGAGGCTATGTCATCGGGCGGCTCACGGGGCGGCACGTCTGCCACCTGACGAACGCCGCGCCCAGCGGCCTGGCCGACGTCTTAAGCGCTTCGTGGTCGCGCGAGCGCATCGAGGCGGCGGGGCTTTCCGCCCTCGCGTTTCCGCAGATCGCGGCGGGCTTTGAGCCCGTGGGGACGGCGAGGCTTTTCGGCAGGCCGCTCCCCGTCTTCCCGGACGTCGGGGACCATCAGGTGTGCGTGCTCAGCGCGGGGCTCTCCCGGGAGACGGACCTGAACGTGAACGTCGGCACGGCGGGCCTGATCGGCGCGCTGACGGCCTCCTTTACGCCGGGGCCTTACGAGAGCAGGCCGTGGATCGAGCCGGGGGTGTACCTGCGCACCGTCTCCGGTCTGCCGGGCGGCCGTCAGGTCGCGGTGCTGCACGGGTTTTACGAGGGGATCGTCCGGCGCCTTCTGCCGCAGGCGGACGCGGCGCAGCTCGCGTGGGATTTGATGACCCATTCGCGCGCGGAGCCGACCCTTCGCGTGCAGCCGGACTTCTTCTCCGGCGGGGGAAGCGTCGAAGGCATCGGGGCAAAGCTGGACGCGGACGAGTTGACCGCATCGCTCTACGCGGCCATCGCGGGGGATTACGCGCGGGCGGCGGCGGGGCTGAACCTGCCGCTGGGCGCGCTGCGCTTTACCGGCGGCTGCGCCGAGAAGAACCCCGCGCTGCGCCGTGCGATCTGCGGGGCGCTGGGGCTGGGCGGGGAGGACGACGCGTTTGACGTCATGGAAGGCATGCGTCTGCTGGCCCTGATGGCGGAACGGTTTGTATAAAAGGCAGGCTGCAAGGCCCGCTCACAGATAAGGATGACGAAGATGAACACGCAAAAGGAAATGAAAACCCGCCTCGCCGAGGGCGAGACGGTCTACGGCATCATGCTATCGGAGCTTTACGTCCCCAACCTCGTGCGCCTGCTGGCGCGCTGCGGGTACGACTATCTGCTGCTGGACTGCGAACACGGCTATTACGACATGACGCAGGCCGCGAACATCATCGCGGTGGCGGACGGCATCGGCATGCCGGTGGTGGTGCGCGTCACGCAGCCCAGCCGCACGCTGATCACGAAGTACCTGGACATGGGCGCGCGCGGCATCCTGCTCTCCAACAGCGCGGACGCGCTGGAGGCGAAGACGCTGGTGGACGTGTGCTGCTACGCGCCGCTGGGGGATCGCGGCATCTCGACGTTCCGCGCGCACACGGGCTATCAGAGCGGGGACGTCAAGGGCATCATGCGGGAGGCAAACGCGCGCAATCTCGTCATCTGCCAGATCGAGTCGCCGGAGGCGGTGGAAGGGATCGACGACATCCTCGCGGTGGACGGGGTGGACGGCGTGCTCGTGGGCCCCAACGACCTGAGCCAGCACATGGGCATCTTCGGCCAGTACGACCATCCCGCGATGGTGCGCGCGCTGGAGCGCGTGGCGCAGGCGGCGCGGGAGCATGGAAAGTGGTCGGGCATCATCACGAGCAACAAGGAGCTCCTTCGCCGCTGCAAGCGGCTGGGCATGACGTGCTTCAGCGCGGGAAGCGAGCTTTCGGCGCTCTCCAGCGGCGCGCGGGGCGAGCTGGAAAGCGTGCGGGCGCTGTAGGAGGGAATGCGATGGAAACGCAGATGGACGCGGCCTACAAGTTTGGATGCGGCCGCTACGTGCAGGAGCCCGGGGCGCTCCAACGCGTGGGAGCGGAGTGCGCGAGGCTCGCGCCAAAGGTTCTGATCGTCGCGGGCAGGACCGCCCGCGCCCTGACGGAGAGCGCGATAGAAGGCTCCCTTCGCGCGGCGGGCGTGACGGCCCTTTGGCGGGAGCACGCGGGCGCCTGCAGCGAGGAAAGCGCCCGCGCTTTGGCGGGCGCGGCGCGGGACGCGGGCTGCGGCGCGGTCGTGGGCGTCGGCGGCGGGCGGGTGCTCGACCTCTCGAAGCTCACGGCCCGGCTGTCGGGCCTGCCGGTGGTCTGCGTGCCCACGTCGAGCGCGACGTGCGCGGCCTTTTCGCCGCTCTCCGTCGTCTACACGCCCGAGGGCAGGACGCGCGGCACCTGGCTGTTCCCGCTGGAGGTGAGCGCGGTGCTCGCGGACATGGACCTCCTCTACGCGCAGCCGCCGCGCTTTCTGGCGGCCGGCATGCTGGACGCGATGGCGAAGTGGATCGAGGTGAGCCACCACCTGCGCTTTCACACGGCGGGGGAGGGCGCGGACGCGCAGGTGGCCGCGCTGATCGCCCGCCACGTGTACGAGCGCCTGATGCAGATCGCGCCCACGGCCTACGCGGACCTCGAGGCCGGAAGGAAGACGCAGGCCGTCTGGGACGCGGTGTACCTGAGCATCGCCGGTGCGGGCATGGTGAGCGGCACCGCGCGGGGGCAGTACCAGTCCGCGCTCGCGCACGCGGCCTACGAGTCCGTGCGCACGCGCTTTACGGAGGAGGCGCGCGGGGCGATGCACGGCGAGATCGTGGCCGTCGCGCTCTTCTTGCAGCTTCGCTTTTCCGGCATGGAGGAGCTGGAGCCGGCGCTTAGGGAGATCATGCGAAAGCTGCGCATGCCCCTGACGCTTCCCGAACTCGGCGTTAAGGACACGCCCGAAAACCGGACGATCTTGCTAAACGACCTGGCCGGGACGCGCTTCGTGCGTCCGGAGGACGCGGAGCGCTTAACGCGCGCCCTCGGCCTGTAGGGACGCCTGGTCGAGCAGCCAGGAGACGGCCCTCGCCATGCGCTTCGCGTAGTCTACGAAGTGGCTGCCGGGGTTCAGCTCAAGGACGGACGGAAACCCGGCCTGAAGGAGCAGCGAATGCGCCCGCCGCGTGCAGGAAAGAACCTGCGCAAGGCGGGCATTTTTCGTGTGCGCCTCGCGGTCGCCGAGCGACAGGTAGACGGGCCGCGGCGAGAGGCCGGGCAGCGCCCGCTCGAAGAAGTCCAGGAATCCGTCGTACCACAGGGAGCCGGACGCGCTGGCGACGCCGTCAAACCGCCCCGTCTTCGCGAGGGCGTACAGCGCGAAGAGGCCGGAGAGGGAATACCCGACGAGCAGCCGGACGCACGGCGAAAAGCCCAGGGAAGCCTCCGCTTCGGGCAGGGTCTTTTGCAAAAGCCGCTGCAAAAAGGCGTCTGCTCGCCCGGCAAAGTCTTCGCCCTTGGGAAAGGCGCGGGGCGCGGGCCAGGGAGAGAGGTCCGCGTTCCAATCGGGCACGGCGATGGAGACGAGCGAAAACGCGCGGCCTGAAAGCAGGGCGCACAGGTCATCCTGCTCGCCGGGCTCGGCCGAGAGCAGGATGACGACGGGCGCCTGCGGCGGGCCCGAATGGACGACGCGAATTTCGTTTGGCATGACGGCCTCCTGTCGGCGTCTGAGGCGGACGCGCAGACCCGCCCGCTATCGCCTGTTTCCGTCCCTATTCGCGCCCTGCGGCGCGTTTCCCTTTTTCACGCCGGAGACATCCAAAAAATTTGCGCGCCGTTTTGCTTCCATCGATTCCCGTTTTTCCCCGCGCATAAGGAAGCCGACAAATTCCATACTAGGTTTGTCGAGGAAATCAACGTATGGATAGGGAGGCAACCGGGGTGCGAGCAACAGGCATTGTGCGCAGAATAGACGAATTGGGCCGCGTGGTCATCCCCAAGGAGATCAGGCGGACGCTGCGAATCAGAGAGGGCGACCCGCTGGAAATTTATACGGACAAGGACGGCGAGGTGATCCTCAAGAAGTATTCCCCGATCGGGGAAATCTCCTCCTTCGCCAAGGATTACACGGAGTCGCTCTTCCGTTCGCTGGGGCACATCGCGTGCATCTGCGACCGCGACATGGTCGTATCCGCCAGCGGCGTATCGCGCAAGGAGCTGTGGGATAAGCCCATCAGCCGCGACCTGGAGGCGGCGATTCAGGGCCGTCAGGTCGTCAACGTCAGCCGTCAGTCCGGCGGCAAGATGCTGGCCGTGACGAGCGAGGAGGACGCCGCCGCGTACACCGCGCAGGTGATCTGCCCGATCATCGCGGACGGCGAGTCCATCGGCGCGGTGCTGCTCCTTTCGCGCGAACAGAACGCGAAGATGGGCGACACCGAGCTCAAGGTCGCGGAGACGACGGCTTCCATCGTGGGCCGTCAGATGGAGCAGTAAGCGCGCTTGAAGGCGCGGGGACTCCTGACCGGGCCGCGCAGGCGCGGGCCCCAATGAAGGCCGTCGGAATCGCTCGATTCCGGCGGCGTACTTTGCGTCTGGGGAAAATGCCGCCGCGCGCTTTACGAATCCCGGATTTTCGACTATACTGATGGGCAAAAGGCGCAAAGCGCCAAACGGGGCGGCGGGCCGCCGCGCCGGGGATCGCCGCGCGCTCCGCGGTGAAGGAGGGATTCCGATGGCCCGGGCTTATTCGGATTTTCACCGCAGGTCGATGGAAAAGGTCAGGCGCCTGTGGCACCTTTACATCGTCAACGAGGAACCGGAGCGGCTGGAGCGGGATCTGGAGGCGCTGCCCGCCGACCTGGTGATGATCGGGACGGGCAGGCACGAGCTTTACAAGTGCCGGGAGGAGTTTCTGCGGGGAATGTCGGCCGACCGGACGGAGGCGCGGGACATTCGGTTCGAGCTGCAGGACGAGTGGTACGACGTGCAGGAGATCAGCCCGGACGTCTGCGTCGTCTACGGTAGCATCTGGGCGCGCGAGAAGGGAACGCCCGGCAAGGCGGTGCTCGTGGACATGGAGGGCAGCCGCTTTACCGCGGTCTGCCGCGACACGCCGCGCGGCGTCGAGGTGTGCAGCATTCACCACTCCATGCCCTACGCCGACCAGGGGGAGGACGAGTTCTACCCCAAGACGCTCGCCTCGCTGGCGAACGAAGCCGTCGAAAAGACGAAGGCGCTGGAGCGGCGGGTCGAGATGGACCACATGACCGAATTGTACAACCGCGTCTACATGGAATGGCACGTCACACAGGCGATGGGGCGGGAAAGCGGCTTCTTCTTCGCGCTCGACCTGGACGAATTCAAGCGCGTCAACGATACCATGGGCCATCTGGCCGGGGACCGGGTCATCCGCGCGTTTGCCGACGCGCTCAGACGGACCTTCGCCTCCTCCGCGATGCTGGGGCGGATGGGCGGCGACGAATTTGCCGTGTGGGACAGCGCCGCCTTGGATCGGGCGGAGGCGGAAGCTCGCTTCGCGGCGCTTGCGGCGAGCTGCCGGGCGCTTTCAGAGGGCCTCGGCACGCACGTGAGCTGCTCGGCCGGCATCGCGCTTTGCGGCCGCGCCGAAGAGGACTTCGCCGCCCTCTATCAGCGGGCGGACCGCGCCCTGTACCGGGCGAAGTCGCAGGGCAAAGGGCGCTTTTGCTGGGCCGAATAAACCGCAAATAACAAAAAGAACCGTTTTCCTGCGCGCAGGCGGCGGTCCTTTTTTTGTCCTTTTGTCGAAAATCGCGGGCTGCGGCTGGGCGCAAACGCGCGGCGCGCCGGAAAATCAGCTCTGTTCGAGCGGAAAAAACTGCTGCGTGGCGTGCGGGACGGAGTTGAAGTAGGCGGTGACGATGGGGTTTTCCTCGCTGCGCATCTTCTGACGCCATTGGCTGGGCGATATGCCGTGGATGCGGCGGAACTGGCGGCTGAAGCTGGAGGGCGAGGGGTAGCCCACCTGCATGCCGATGTCCGTGACGGAGTATTCGCAGTTGTAGAGCAGCACGCAGGCGCGGTCGATGCGGATGACCTGCAGGTAATCCAGCGGAGCCCAGCCGAGCACCTGCTTGAAGAGGCGCCGGAAGTGCGAGGTGCTGACGTGGCAGAGCTGGGCGAGCTCCTCGATGGAGAGGTCGTTCATGTAGTTTTCCGCGATAAAGGAGATGGCCGGGGCGATGCAGCCCATCCGGGGGTTGATGAAGTGGTCGCTCGGCTGCACGGTGGGGGATACGCGCAGCAGCAGCAGGAAGAACGCGTACAGCAGCTCGCGCACGATGTGGTGGTAGTGCTGGCCCTGCCCCTCCATCTCCCCGATGATCATCTCGGTCAGCGTAAAGAGCTGCGGATGCTCCCCGGCGGGGAGGATGCAGTCCGCCCCCGCGAGGAGCCGCTGATACTGGTTGATGGCGTTGGCCAGGCGCGGGGAGAGCTGGGGCAGGAGCTGGATGGGGTCGACGTAGATCCACTTCCAGCCGCAGACGGTTCCCTCGTCCACGATGTTGGCGTGGGGCGCGTTGGGCGGCGCGAGCACGAGGGCCGGGGCCTCGAAGTGCACCTCCTTGTCGTCCACGTAGTACTGCCCGCTGCCCTTGTACAGGTAGCCGATTTCCAGACAGTTGTGAAAGTGCATGCGGGAGACGGGCTCGCGGACGTACTGCCACGAGTCCCCCAGCAGGCCGATGACCGGAAAGTGCGCCGGCAGGTCAAAGTGCCTGTAAAAGATGTTGTGCTGCATGTTTTGATGTGTGTCCTGCCTCGTATCCATGAAGACACCTCGCTTGGCGTTGCCCGAATGGCTTATTATAGCATGGGAGGCGGCGATGTCAAGCGGGAAGCGCGTATCGCGCAAAGAAGGGAGCCCGCGCGGGCTCCCGTGAGGAACAGGCGATCTGAAGGGGGCCGCGCTTACGCAAGGCTTCGCACCGCCTCCACGACCCAGCCGATGCGCTCCTTGTCGATGTTTGCGGGCAGCGTGCAGTCCGCGCCGAGAATGACGCCGGTCGTGCCCGCCTTTTGGACGAGCGCGCGGGTGCAGGCCTCGACCTCCCCGCGCGTGCCGGAGAAGAGCACCCCGCCGGGCCGGTTGTCGAACCCGCCGAGCACGCACTTGCCCCCGAAGAACGCCTTGCCCTGCGTGAGGTCCATGTCCTCGATGAAGCAGGCCCAGTTGATGGCCTTGGCCGGGTAATCCTGCCAGTCCTCCAGATGATTGGGGATGCCCGCCCAGCCGCAGCAGTGCAGCACGTTGTTCTCGCTGAACCGGTTGGCGTGCTCGAGCACCGCGCGGTCGGAGGGGCCGATGAGCCGCCGGTACGTTTCGACGCTCATGCGATCCTTTTCGCCGCCCTGCACGCAGTAGTAGATGCCGTCGATCCCGGCCTCACGGATCAGCAGTTCGCTGAGCAGGGCGGCGTCCCTGGCGATGACGTCCAGCGCGTACTGGACGGCCTTGGGGTCCTCCTGCAGATGGCGGGTGACCAGCTCGTCGCTGGTGCCGAAGCGGATGAGGGAGAAGGGCGCGAACACGTTGTAGATGACCACCATGTCGTCCTTCAGCCCCGCCTTCACGGCCTTCGCGCGCGCCACCTGCTCGCGGATGAAAGGGGAGTCCGGGCCCAGCGGCTGCATCTTGTACCAATCCTGCGGCGAACGAACCGACTTGGCGACGGGGTTCGGGTAGTCGAAATAGCTGTCGCACATGATCTTCACCATGTCGACGTCGATGTGGTTGTAGTAGTCCAGGTGCGCCTTGACGCACGCCTCCCCTACGCCCTGGTCGGCCTGAAAGTGAAACCAGAAGCCCACGGGGGGCCGGTCGACCGGCAGGTTGTTCAGGGCGGCCAGGACTCTTTCGCGCTTGTTCATGGAAAGAACCTCCTTTATTACTGAGTCGTTTTTATTTGGCGATCATCATGTCCAGGATGACGCGGTCGGTGGCCTGCATGCCGAGGCTGCCCAGGCTGCCGAGGTTTTCGATCGTCCGCTCCACGTCCTGCGCGATGATGCCGTCCAGGCACCCCGCGCCGACGCCCGCGAGGGCGAGCTGCGCGCACTGCATGGCGCTGGCGACCGACGTGGCGATCTTGAGCGCGCAGCCGGACTTTGCGCCGTCGCAGATGAGGCCGGAGATGTCGGCGATCATGTTCTTGATGGCGCGGCACAGGGCGCTCTGCGTGCCGCCCAGCAGGTACGTGACGGCGCAGCAGGAACCGATGGAGGCGGCGATGGCGCAGCCGCACAGCGGCGAGAGGCGGCCGATGTGGGTCTTGATGTGGATGGTGACGAGCTGGCTGAGCGCCTGCGCGCGCAGCAGGCTTTCCTCGCTCAGGTTCAGGCGGCGGGCGACGGCCACGACGGGCAGCGTCGCCGTGAGGCCCTGGTTGCCGCTGCCGGCGGTGCTCATCACCGGCAGCGTGCAGCCCGCCATGCGGGCGTCCGCGGCGGCGGCGGTGTAGGCGACGGCGTAATCCTTGAGCGGCACGTCGTCCTCGGGGCCCTCCCCGCGCAGCACCTTGCCCACGCGCATGCCGTAATCGCCCTTAAGGCCCTCCTGCGCGATCGCCTCGTTCATCTCGATCACCTCGCGCAGGAACGCGAGCTCGCCCACGTCCACCGAGGTGACGAAGCGGTAGATGCCCGCGACGTCCATCCGGTGGTCCGCGGCGGCGCCCGCGTGCTGCGCGCCCGTGCGATCCTGCTCCAGCACCTTGCCGTCGAGCGTCACGAGCGAGATGCCGGTGTGCGTGCCCTCGATGACGCAAAGCGCGGTGTGCGCGTCCCGCGTAAGCTCCGCCTCGATGTAGAGCTTCTTGTCCGTCTCCTTAGGCTCGACCCGAACGAGCCCCTGCGCGGCCAGGCGACGGGCCCGCGCGCGGTCTTCCTCGTCTGCGCCGCCGAGCACCTCCAGCCCGTAGGCGGAGCGCCCCGCGACGCAGCTGAGCGCGGCGGCGATCTCCAGCCCGACCATGCCGGTGCCGGGGATGCCCACGCCCATCGCGTTCTTGAGGATGTTGCGGCTCACGCGCAGGCGCACGCTGTCGGGCATGGCGCCGAGCGCTTCCCTGGCGCGGGCGACGGCCAGGGCTACGGCGATGGGTTCCGTGCAGCCCAGCGCGGGCTTGATCTCCGCGCGCAGGATGTCAAGGTAGGCATTTGCTTCCATGTGCAGCTCCTTCTGTCGAGAGGGTGTCGAGGCCGTCCAGCGCGACGATCGCCGCCGCGTAGACGCGCATGAAGTCGAGCAGGCGCTCGATGTCCTCGCTTTCGTCGCACTGGTGGTAATCGCCGTGCCCCTCGCGGAAGATGTGGCGGGGGAACTCGCGTCCCGGCATGCCGGGGCCAAAACCGAACGCGTTGGGCAGGCAGGAGGCGTAATTGCCGCCGGACATGGCGAACGGTTCGCTTTGCGTATGCATGACCTCGTTATAGGCGTCGGTGAGCAGGCGGACGACCGGGTGCTCGCGGGGAAAGCTGACGGGCCGCCGCAGGCGCGGAATCTCCGCCTGAACGCCTGCGCGCGCGCACGCCTCCTTCGCGCGATGTACCAGCGCGTCGGGGTCGCAGGAGACGGGCAGGATCGCAAACACGCTTACGCGCAGGCGTCCCAAAGAAGCCTCTATGCGGGTGGGCGCCATCATGAGCGCGCCGGAAAACGCGTCCGAGAACGCGATGCCAAGCGGCGCGCCGTCCGCGGCGGACAGGAGCGCGCGGAGCGCCCCCAGGCCCCCGGCCTCGCCGGGATACCGCCGCGCGAGCGCGTCCAGCAAGCGGAGGATCGCGTTGTCCGCCGGGGCGTTGTAGACGTGCGCGCTTTTGCCTTGAATGCGAAGCGTTTCCCCGCCTGGCAGGCGCGCCGTGATTTCCTCCGGCGTCACCGAGGGGTTGTTGTACATCTCCAGGGAGATTTCCGGCGCAAAGGGGATGGAGAGCGACAGCGTCATCGCCCCCCGCTGCGCGCAGCAGACGGGAAAGCCGCTGTCCGGCACGATGGACAGGTCGGGACAGGGATAGTGCGCGGCGAAATAGCGGGCGTCCTCCATGCCGCACTCCTCGTTCGTGCCCAGATAGAGCGTGTACCCGTGGCGCAGCGGAACGCCCAGGTCGCGCAGGCAGTTCATCACGTGAAAGACGCCGATGGCGGGCGACTTGTTGTCCTGCACGCCCCGGCCGATGATGTAGCGGTCCTCGACGACGGTGGCCTCAAAGGGCGGGTAATCCCAGGCGCCGGGGTCGGGCACGGGCACGACGTCCAGGTGCGCCCAGAAGCCGACGCTTTGATCGCCCTTTTGAAACTCGATGGCGCCGACGTAGTTGTCGTAGTTTTGCGTCCTGTATCCATGCCGCTCGCCCAGACAAAACATGTGCTCCAGCACGTCCCGGCAGGGCTGTCCGAAGGGCAGAACGGCGCTGCCGGGCTCCGAAACGCTGGGCACGGCGACGAGCTCGATCAGGTCGCGGATGATCTCCTCGCGGTGCGCGCGAAGCCAGGCGTCCACGCGCTCTGACAATGGGGCTTCCATGGTAGATACCTCCTTTGCGGGGTGAAGGTGTGCGATCAGTCCCCATCATAACGCATGAAACCGGCATTTGCATGAGGGAATGGCGCAGAAATCGAGCAAAAACGACCTTTTTGCCTCCGCGCCGGGGATTAAGCGATTTGTCCCGTTTTTTGCTCGTTTCAGACCGGAAAGCGCATAGCTTTTGTGTTATGATATAGGAAAAACAACCCGGAAAGGATGGGGCCTATGCTGGAAAACAGGCTGCTTCGCGTGCGCGGGCGCATGGCTTTAAACGGGGTGTCCCAGATCATCATCACGCAGCCGCAGGCGATCTACTATCTGACGGGCGAGTGGGTGGAGCCGCACGACCGCCTGGACGCGCTCGTCATCACGCAGGACGCGTGCCGGATGCTCTGCTACGTGCTGGCGGTGATCCGGCCGGCGGGGTGCGAGGTGACCGTGTACAGCGACACGGGCAGCACCGCGGCGGCGCTCGCGGACCTTTTGGAGGACGTGGACACGGGGGTGGACGGCTACCTCACCAGCCGCTTTCTGCTCCCGCTGATGGCCGCGCGCCCGAAGCTGCGCTTTACGGTCAGCTCCTGCGTGGAGGAAGCGCGGATGATCAAGGAGCCGGACGAGATCGAACGCCTGCGGCGCGCGAGCGAGATCACGGACCTCGTGTTCGAGGACGCGTTTGCCCGCCTGCGGGAGGGGATGACGGAGCTGGAGCTCGGCGCCGTCTTCTCCGAATGCTTCGACCGGCGGGGCGTGGGG
>JAEXCG010000113.1 GCA_023402355.1 Bacillota bacterium
TTGTACCCCCCCCGACCCTCAGAGCGGGTAATTTCCATCCGGCTCGTATCCCCGAACAGGAGATTCAAGCGCTTTTGCACGTTCGCTACGCCGATGGAGCCGTTCTTGTTTTCGCGCGTGGGAATCTCGTAATGCTCCGGCACGCCGCGCCCGTTGTCGCATATCGTGATGCGCACGACGCCGCCCTCGCGCCTGGCCGCGATGCGAACCAGGCCCTCCTTACGGCCCGCCAGGCCGTGCTGCACCGCGTTTTCCACCAGAGGCTGCAGGCTGAGCTTGGGGAGCTGCGCGAGCAGCACGTCCTCCGGCGCGTCGATTTCGAGCCGGATGTTGTCCTCATACGCCACCTGCATCAGCCGGAAGTACTGGCGCACGTTTTCCAGCTCCTCCTCCAGCGGCACCACGTCGCGCCCGTCGCGCAGCACGTAGCGCAGCATCTTGGAAAGCAGGATGATGAGGTCCGCCGTCTTTTCGTCCCCCTCGCACATGGCGCTCATGTGCAGGATGTTGAGCGCGTTGTACAAAAAGTGCGGGTTGGTCTGATAGCGCAGCGCCATCAGCTCGTTTTCCTTCTCGCGCAGGCGCACGTTGTAGTTTTCCTCGATCAGCGTGTCGATCTTGCAGGCCATCTCGTTGAAGGCGCTCATCAGCACGTTGAACTCGTCGTGCGTGGCGGGCAGGCGGACGTTAAAGTCGCCCTGCCCCGTCTGGTCGATGGCCACCATCAGGCGCTGAATCGGACGCGCCATGGCGCGGGAGACGGAGACGCTGAGCAGCACGCAGAGCAGCAGCACGAGGAGGAAGACCGCCGCGAACGTCGCGGCGATGTTGCCCAGCGCCGCGGTCAGGATGCTGCTCTCGGGGACGACCGAAACGATCCGCCAGCCCGGCAGCAGCGTCTTGTAGGAGACGAGGCAGAGCCCGCCCTCGTAGGTCGTGAGCACCTCGCCTTCCTCCGCGTTGAGCAGCGCCATTTCCCGCTCCCCGAGCGTCGACATGCGCCGGCTTTCGTCCACGTGCGAGACCACGTAGCCGTCCGCGTCCACGATCAGGTACTGCGCGTCCGCGTAGGGGGTCGAGTCGGCCAGCGTGTCGCGCAGGTAGCTTTCCAAAACGCTGATGACCAGCACCGGCTTTTCGACCCCGGCGGGCAGGTAGTTGAGCCTGCCGTCCCGCAGCTCGTACAGGTTGAGTTCGCCCACCAGGGAGATGAGATAGCGGTTGCTGAGCGGCACGTCCGCGAGCCGCCAGTGGCCCAGCGCCTGCGTAAAGTCGTAGGTCGGCACCCAGACGGGGTACTTGCCGCCCTCGCGCGCCCGCTGGTAAAAGTCGGCGTTCTCGATGTTGTAGATGGACGTGTACGTCGCGTTTTTGCTGTAGAGCACGATGTCCGAGCGCCAGAACTGCACCTGAAACACATCGTCCGCGTGCAGGAGGTACGTGTTCATCACGTCGCTGATCGCCCGGTTCGCCGCCGCGGGGCTCACCTTCGCCGCGTCGTAGGTGCTAAAGAAGTGAAACAGCCCCGCGTCGCGCATCAGGTCGCCGTAGATGTCCTCGATCGTCTGAAACGTCTGGTTCAGCTTTTCGCTGGCGCGCGACATCGTCTGGCGAATGTCCGTGCGCGTGTAGGAGAGCGAAAGCTCCACCTGCTGGTAAAAGAAGATCCCGCTGAGCAGGATCAGGATCAGCAGGCTGACCAGCAGCATGCTGCGCAGGATGCGCGAGGAAAAGCTCTTGGAAAAGAAGGCCTTTTTCAATCGGGCGTCTCCCTTCTGTACAGCCTTCTGTACGCGACCGGCGACATGTGGTAGTACTTTTGAAACTGGCGGATGAAGTAGCGTTCGTCCAGGTACCCGCACCGCGCCGTGATCGTATAGACGTAATCGTCCGTGCTGCGAAGCTGCTCCGCGGCGCGCTCCAGCCGAAGCTGGGTGAGGTATTCGACGAAGCGCTGGTTCGTGCGCTTCTTAAACAGCGCGGAAAAGTAATTCGGCGTCAAGAAGTAGCGCCGCGCCATGTCCTCCAGCGAAATCTGCTGGGCGTAGTTGCGCTGCAGGTACAGGATGCACTGGCCGATGGGATCGCCCGTGCCCTCGATCGTGCGCTCCGCTTCCCCGGCGAGCGCCCGCAGGCAGTCGCTCACCAGCGCGCGGTACGCATCCCAGAACAGCACCTTGCGCATGCGCGCCGCGAAGTCGCTCACGATCTGGCGATAGGTCGCCGCGGGCTCCAGCTTTTCGACGCAGCGGGCGATGCTGAGCACCGTGGCCTCCATCAGGCGAGGCGCGCTGGGGCGCTGTTCCTCGATCCGCGAAAACATGGCCTCCAGGCTGCGCGCGCGGTCCTGCTCGTCCGCCAGCAGCAGCCTGTACAATTCGTCCGGGCGGGCGAGCTCCGGGCTGCCCGGACGCCCCTGCGGCCCTTCGAGGCCGACGAGCGTGCCGCCGTAAAAGGCGCTGTCCAGCCCGCGCCGGGCCGCGCCGCACGCGGCATATCCCGCGCGCGCGAGGCTCTCCTGATGCGCGCTCAGGCCGATGCGCATGTCGTACTTTTCCGCGACGCGCAGCAGCAGCGCCGTCAGGGCGTCCTGCTGGCGCGCGCAGCCCTCGGCCACGATGAACAACAGGTGCTTTTCCGCCGGCAGCGAGAGGATGTAGGGCTTGCTCCCCAGGTCGATGCCGCATTCCAGCATCGCGCCGATGCCCTGCTTCACCTGTTCGACGCCGCTCGCTTCCGTGAAGTACACGGCGGCGACCCAGCCGCCAGACAGCCGCCGCCCCAGCGTCTGCGCGCTCGAAGGGGGCAGCTGTTCGACCGGCGTGCACAGCCACTGCTGCATCAGCAGCGTCAGCTTTTCGCTCTCCTGCGCGCGCTGCGCCTGGCGGTCCTTCGTAAAGCGCTCGTCCCAATAGTCGAGCTTCTTCTTCAGTTCCGAAGCTTCTACCGGCTTGACCAGGAAGTCCACCGCGCCCTGACGCAGCGCCTGCTGCGCGTACTCGAAGAGCGCGTAGCCCGTGATGAAAATCACCTTGGAGCCCGGCGATACGCGCCCCAGCCTTTGCAGCATCTCCAGCCCGTCCATGCAGGGCATGCGGATGTCCGAGAGGACGAGGTCGATGCTCCGCTCCCCGACGACCTTGAGGATTTCCTCGCCGTTTTGGGCCGTCACGACCTCGTCCTGCGGGCGCATCTGGTGAATGCTGTCCTCCAGCATATGCACCTGCAGCGGCATGTCGTCCGCCACCAGAATGTGCAGCATTCGCCCCGTCCTCCTCGCCTTGCGTTTCTTTACGGCTGTTCGCGCAGCCAGACGGCCATGCCGCCGCTTTCCCGGTTGTCCCAGGCGTAATAGGGAATCAGCTTTACGCCGCCCGCCCGCACGGTCGTCACGCCGCCCAGAAGCTGCGGCTCGTAGACCGCCTGAAGCTCCGCCGAACGACTGAGCGCGAGGTCCGCGTGCAGGTACTCGGTCGGGATGCCGGGGTTGTCGGTTTCCTCCGCGCAGTAGACCACCGGCCCGCGCATGACGGCCACGCGCCCCGCGTCCTCCCTGACGCGCGCGTCGGCGTAGACGCGGCGCGCGGGCATGTCCATGACCAGCTCCACCGTATCCCCCGCGCAAACCCGCATGCAGAGATAGCCGCCCTCCAGCTCTGCCTTCATCTCGCTGCCGTTTTTGCAGAGCTGCCAGGCTTCGCACCAGCCGGGCTTTCTCAGCATCAGGTTCTTTTCGCCCTCGCAGGCCTTCACGTGGATTTGAACGCTGCCTTCCCAGGGATAGCGGGTCTTGACGTCCAGCTCGACCTCGCCGCCGTCCAGCGGAATGCGCGCGCTCGATTCGATGTACTGGCGCACGAAGAGCGTTCCCGGCGCGGTGGCGTACATATAGCCCCCGATCGACGGCAGAAAGCGCACCAGGTTCGTCGGGCAGCAGGGCACGTGGAACCACTCGCGCCGGTGCATCGTGCCCACGGAAGCGAGCGGGTTTTCGTAGAAGTAGCGGTCGCCCCTAAGCGACAGGCCGGAGAGGATGCCGTTGTAAATCTCGCGCTCCACCAGGTCGGCGTACTTGGCCTCGCCGTGCGAGAGCTCCATCCGGTGATTCCAAAACGCCATGCCGATGGAGGCGCAGGTCTCGCAGTAGGCCGTCAGGTTCGGCAGGCTCCAGTCCTTCGTGAACCCTTCGTTGTAGGCCGACTGGCCGATGCCGCCCGTCACGTACAGGTTTGCGGGCACCACGTTGTCAAAAAGCCTGCGCAGCGCCTGCTGCAGCGCCTCGTCCCCGCGGATGGCCGCGATGTCCGCAAGGCCCGAATAGTAGTACATCGCGCGCACCGCGTGGCCGGTCACCTTGCTCAGTTCGCGCGCGGGCACGGTGTTCTGGCAGTATTCGTCCGTAAAGAACGTCTTGTAATAGGAGATAGGCAGGCGCAGCTTCGTGTGCCCGCGCTGCTCGACGAACCACTCCGCGTCCTTCAGGTAGCGCTCGTCGCCCGTGTGGCGATACAGCCGCACCAGCGCCATTTCGATGCCCTCGTGGCCGCTGATCCAGGTTTCGCCCTCCGGCCCGATCGTGCGCATCATCTGGTCCACCGCGCGCAGCGCGGTCTGATACAGCTTGTCCTTGCCCGTCGCCTGCTTATAGGCGATGCCCGCCTCCACCAACTGGCTGACGCAGAAGTCCTCGTGGTGGTCCATGTCCGTCCAGCGCTTCGACAGGTCGCCCAGGATAAAGAAGTTAAAGAGATAGCCGTCCTCCCGCTGCGCGGCGCAGATGACGTCGATGATCTCGTCCGCCGTCTTTTCCAGCTCGGCGTCCGCGCCGCCCATCAGCACGTAGGCGACGCCCTCCAACACCTTGTAGATGTCCGCGTCGTCGAAGAATACGCCCTCAAAGCCGCCCTTGCTCATGCCCGCGGAGCGGCGGAAGTTTTCGATGTTATGCTCGCACTTACGAATGCAGTCGCGCGTGGTAACCCGGCGAACCGTGTCGATTCGTTCCTTCCACAGTCCCCCTGTGATTTCCACGTTTGAAAAGGGAATCGGGGTCAAATCGGTAAAATGCATGTCGCCGCCTCCTCGTTTTTCCTTTGTTCCCTTATTATAGAGGACGGCTTTTCAGGCTGGCAAGCGGCGGTTTAAAGGTAGATAGAAATATGGACGATTTGTAGTTTTGTCTACATTCGCGCTTTTCTCTAGAATCGCATTTGCACGGGAACGCTGTAGCGGGGGCCCCAGTAATCGCCCCACATGTACCCTGAGCAGCCGTCGGCCCCATAAGAAGCGTAATCGCAGAAGTCGGAAAAATCGATCGTCATTCCGCTGCGCTTCAGGATTTCCCCGGCTGACCGCACGTCATATGCGTCATAGGGAAGGACGAGGCGGAGCGTAGCGTTGTAAACGCCTTTCTTTGTCATTTCTTCTCCGAACACGCCGCACATATCCTGTCCCCCGAAGGAAACGCCTTCCAGCATCGCATCATTCGCCAGCTCGCAGGGCATCGTGATATGATACAGGGGCGTATCCGTCCACTTCACGCATTGCATGTCCACCAGATATACGCACCACGTCTGCGGCGAGGCGAGCAGCATTTCTGCCGGCACCCACCGCACAAGGCTTCCGAGCGCTTCGTACACCGCGTCTTTGGCCTCCTCCTCGCGCGGTGTGCCCTTCGCCGCCTCAAACTGCCCTAGCCTGGCGGTAAGGCCCTCGTCCTGCGGCTCCTCGCGGACAGATAGTATTCTCGCGGACAGCAGCCTGTCCGGATCAACCGTGCGACGATATGCCCGCTCCGCCCCAAACGCACAGGCTACGCTTGTAACCGCCTTCGACGGTTCTTCCAGCGAAAGTTCGAGATGCCCCGTCACCGCTTTAAACGCCGCGTCGATTTCCGCTCCCGTCTTTCCCGCGCAATCAACGGCACATCGAAAGTAGAATTCATAGACGTGCAGACGGGCTTTGTCGTCGCGTATAATCGGATTGGCGCTACTGTCCCCGTATCTTTTGCTGACCCAAATCCATGGCGTTTGCGCCGGATCCTCAAGCGTCAGCTTCTCCGGCTTCACCCTCTCCATGTTCTCGGGCACCGCGACGCGAAGGTTTAACCAATAGGTCTTAAAATCCCCGGGCATGTCGACATAGCGCGTCGCCTCTTCACGCGTCATCCCCAAGTCATCCGACTGCATCTCGATTCGGTTTACGCGTTTTTCTTCCTCCGTAGCGTCCTCATGCGTGCTTTCCCAAAATTGATATGCCGGCTCATAATACCCTTCGATCTCTTCGTAATAGAGAAGCGCCACGGCAGGCGTCTCGGAAATTGCATGGATCGAATGCCCCATGCAAAGGAGCAGCAATACGCCCCCCACACAAAAATATTGATTGAACCTCATGCTCCACCCCGTCATCCTTCGCCCTTGTCGATCTCCCGCTTTTGTGTGTCCAGACAGACGATCCGCCAGTTCCACAGGTACTCGCGCGCGTAGGCCTCCGCATAGCTGCCCGTCTTTACGTAGACCGTCGGCTCGCCCTCCTCGTAGTCCCAGCCGACGATCGTATCGTCGATAAAACGCAGGCTCTCCGGCAGCTCCAGGCTTCGCACCGGAGAGGCCCAGAATGCGAAGTGACCCAGCTCTTCAAGCCCCTCCGAAAGGCATACCTCCTCCAGCGCGCCGCACTTTAAAAACGCTTCGTCGCCGATGGATTTGAGCGTGCCGGGGCAATGTATTTGCGAAAGCGCGCTGCACGCTTGAAAAGCACGCGGCCCAATGTGGGTTAAACCCTCGGAAAGCTCGATCTCTCCGAGCTGCCTGCACTCGGCAAAGGCCTGTTCTTCTATGGTTTCAAGCGACGACGGACAGGCGATGCTTTCAAGATTACATCTGAGAAAGGCGATTTCTCCTATGGATCTTACGCCCTCCGGCACCTCAAAGGAGGTTCTGGACGCGCCGCGTGGATACGCGATAAGTTTCAGCCCGTCCTTGGAATACAGCACGCCGTCCACGCTCCTGAAAGCGGGGTTATCCTCGGCGACCTCGTACCGCTCAAGCTTTGAAAGCCCCCACCGCCGCAGGGCATCCCCCGATATGCCCGTGCAGGTGGAAGGGATGTGGAGTTCCTTGAGGCAGGGCTTTGCGTCGATAAACGCGTTGGCGTCAATCCCCGTCGTTCCTTCGGGGATGTGATAGATTTCCGTCTCCCCTTCGGACGAATACACGTACAGCGTCGTATCCCGGAACAGCACGCCGTCCTTTCGGGTATAGGTATGGCCTTCCTCAAAGGGGATTGCCGTCACGGACGATTGTCCGTCCACGTATGCGATCTTCCAGTCCTCCAAGTGCTCGCGCGCATAGAAATCCGCATAGCTGCCCTCCTTTATATAGACCGTCGGCGCTTCCCCCTCGCCGTCCCAACCGGCGACCGGCTCATCGATAAACGTCAGGCTATCCGGCAGCACCAGACTGCGCACCGGCGAACCCCAAAGCGCGCAGTAGTTTAGCTCTTCAAGCCCTTCCACGAAGTGCACCTGCCGAAGTGAATCGCACTGTCCAAACGCGCTGATGCCGACCGATTTCAGCGAATGCGGAAATTGGACACAGAAGAGCCTGTCGCATGTCTCGAACGCGCTGTCGCCGATGTATTCAAGGCCTTCCTGAAAGGAGATCGTTTCAAGCAGGACGCATCCATAAAACGCGTACTCTCCAATGGACTTCAGGGAGCTGGGAAAGTTGACTTCTTTCACAAGGCTACCCGCAAACGCCCACTCCCCGATGGCTGTCACCCCTTCCGGTATGGTGAAAGGGGTGATCTCTGCGCCGCACGGATACGCCACGAGGATCGACCCGTCCTTCGAGTAAAGCACGCCATTTAGGCTTTTCAGCGCGGCGTTCTCCTCCGCGACCTGGTAATTCTCCACGCCGCTCAACCCATAGCCTCCGAAGACCGTCGACGGTATTTCCGTGCAGCTCGCCGGGATATGGACTTCCGTTAAATACGCAGGATCTGCTGAATAAAACGCGTCGTCGTCTATGCCTGTCGTCCCCTCCGGGATCTCATATACCCGCGTCTTTTTATCTGCCGGGTAATCGTATAAAGTCGAATCCCGAAACAGCACGCCCTCTTGGTAGGTATAGTCATAACCCTCTTCAAATCTGAGTGTCTTCGGCCACATTTCGCCTAAAGAGGGCATCCTGTCTTCACCGCACGCGTTCGTTCCCCATATGCAAAATGCCAAAATGAGAACAAAACATTTCCATAGATTCCGCATCGCCCCTGATCCTTTCCGCTCATTCCCATCCTTCATTCGTGGTACCCGTAAGCATTTCGAGCTGTTTGTTCATCCTTGCGTTTTTTGCACAGCTTGCGCGGCAAGCTGTTTCTCTCCTTGATGATTCGTCGAGCATCTCCCAGCCTCCTGCCGGCCGCGCGTCTGAGCGCCCTTGTGCTTTCCCCCGTTTTGCCTGCTTGCACGACAAACAGAATCCTTCGCCTCGCTTTTGCAATGCGCCTTGTGTTTTACCGGCATTTCAATTTTTTTCAACCAGATTTCAGAAAATAGCTTATCTTTTTCGGCCCCAAACTTCTTCGCGATTTTCGATCCTCTTTACCTTCGTCCCTTGACGCCCGCATATCCATTTGTTATCATAAGCATATGGGGATATTTGTATGCCCCGGCAAAAAAGGACAGGAGAAGGAAGGTAATTCTCAATGACGAAGAGAAGTCTGCTCTCCCTCGTGCTCGTGCTCTGCATGGTCTTCGGCCTCATGGTGCCGGCCCTCGCGGAGGAAGGCAAGGAAGCCCTTGACCTCGCGGGCAAGCTCGTCATCCTTCACACCAACGACGTTCACGGCCGTGCCGTAACCGATTCCTCCACCGGCGCGTTGGGCTATGCCTTTATCGCCCAAAAGAAGGACGACTTTGAGGCCGCGGGCGCCTCCGTGCTGCTGCTCGATGCGGGCGACGCCACGCAGGGCATGTCCGTCGTCAACCTCAGCCAGGGCAAAACCGCCATCGATTTCATGAACGCGACGGGCTATGACGCCATGACGCCCGGCAATCATGAATTTGACTGGGGCCTGGACAACCTGCTGCAGCTCAAGGAAGCCGCCGATTTCCCGATGCTCGCCGCCAACATTCTCGATAAGACGAGCGGCGAACCGGTCTTTGACGCGAACAAGGTCTTTGAGATGAAAAACGGCCTGAAGGTCGGCGTGTTTGGCCTGGATACGCCTGAAGTGCTCACCAAGGCGCACCCCGACAAGGTCAAGGGCATCACGTTCGCGATGGACGAGGAGCTTTACGCCTGCGCGCAGGCGCAGGTGGACGCGCTGAAGGCGGAGGGCTGTGACCTGATCGTCTGCCTGGGCCACCTGGGCGTGAGCGACGAGAGCAAGCCGAACCGCTCCATCGACGTGATCGAGCACACCACCGGCATCGACCTTTTCATCGACGGCCACAGCCACACCGAAATCGACGGCGGCCAGGTGATCGGCGAAACGCTGCTGGTATCCACGGGCTCGTACTGCCAGAACCTGGGCGTAGTCGTCTACGACGGCGCATCGCTTCAGGCCGGGCTGTACACGGGCCTCAAGTCGGAGGTTTCCGAGCTCGTGAACGGCGTCAACGCCGAGGTCACGGAGCAGCTTTCCGCCGTGTTCGCCACCACGTCCGTCGACCTCAACGGCGAGCGCGACCCCGGCGTGCGCACGATGGAAACCAACCTGGGCGACTTCGCCTGTGACGCCATCCTCTGGGCTGCGCAGCAGGCCATGGGCGATCAGGTCGTCGCAGCCGTGACCAATGGCGGCGGCATCCGCGCCTCCATCAAGGCCGGCGACATCACGATGAACGACATGAAGACCGTCTTCCCGTTCGGCAACGAGGTTGCCGCGCTGACGGTAAAGGGTTCCGAGCTGCTTGAAGCGCTTGAAGCCGCCACCTGCACCACGCCGGACGCCATCGGCGCTTTCCCGCAGGTCGCGGGCATCGAGTTCACCGTGGACACCTCCGTGCCGTACGAAAACGGCGACATGTACCCCGATTCCACCTACTACGCGCCCGCGAAGCCCGGCGCCCGCGTCACGATTCAGACGGTCGGCGGCGAGCCCTTCGACGCGGAGAAGCTGTATACCATCGCGACCAACGACTTCACCGCGGCGGGCGGCGACACCTACTACGCTTTCCGCTACGCGAACCAGACCACCGGCTACAAGACCGGCGTAGCCCTGGAAGACGCGCTGGTGAACTACGTGGCCGAAGTGCTGGGCGGGAACATCGGCGAACAGTACGCCGAGCCGCAGGGCCGCATCACGATCAAGTAATCAAGGCGTAAAAAAAGGGAGGGGCCTCGCGCCCCTCCTTTTTTATTTGCCCTGCTGCGCCAGATACGCTGTCGCGCCCTGCGCCACGTCGGTCGCCCGTACGTACCCCGTCGGCGCGTCCAAGTCCATCATCCAGCTGAACTCCTGCGGCACGGAGACGTGCAGCCAGGGGCCGTTTACGCCCAGGATGTGCATCAGCGTCCCTTTCTTGACCTTCGTGTATTCGCAGGGCTTCGCGGTCATGCCCGCCATCAGTTCGAGGTCCTTTTTCGCCTGCGCCACGGGCAGGTGCGCTCGCTGCATCGCCGCAGCGATCGACTCGGTGGTCGGTTCCGAGAGGTAAATCTCGCTCATGTACCCCTCCATCTGGCCGACCTGCACGCGCCACCAGCCGCTGCCGTCGGTCGTATCGGGCATTCGCTTGAGCAGACGCACCAGCGTGCCGTTGTAGTACTTACCCATGGATTCCGTGCTCGTCCCGGGCCCGTACCGAAGGTTTAATCCCGTTTCCGCGACCAGAATCGCGGCGATCTGATCCTCCTGCAGAAATATCGGCGAGCTCTTTTGGTAGGAGCGTACCTCCGAAAGCGTCTTGGGGAACGCCTGCGCGTCGAAGTCCTCCAGGAAGGTAGACGTGATGCACGGCAGCTTATCGATCTGCTCCTTGCCGTCAGCCGCCGTCGTCACCACTTCAAAGAAGGCGACGCTCTGGCTGCCGCCGGAAACGCTTACCTGCCTCCCGTCCTTGTAGGTCCTGACATACGCTTCCATCATGAACCGCCCGCCGATTCCATCCGAGAGCTGCTGAACGGAAAAGGAAAAGCGCTCCTCCCCGCCGTCCTCGCAGGGATAGACGATCGTCAGCTGACTGCGGTCGCTGCCCGTGAGGGAAAATTCCCTTCCCTGCAGCATCGCGTGCGGGTTGGCCGCGACGATCTGCCAGGAGCCGCCGTCCAGCCCGGTCAGCCCTACCAGGCAGGCCTCGCCGTCCTTTTCCATGACCACCAGCGCCCGGCGCCACTCGTCGGCCTCCCGCTGACAGACGATGCCGCTCACACAGGTATATCCGTTCCATTTGCTCTTGGGGAATGCCTTTTCCATATCCGCAGGCAGTTCCCCGTCAAAGGCCGTATACAGGTTCGTCCCCGTGACGACGGTGATGTCCTCCCGCCACGACCTTACCTCCGCCGATCCCACGGCCGCACAGAGAATCAACCCGGCGGCCAAAGCCGCAGCCGCCGCCCTTTTCAAACGCCTCACACAAACACTCCTTTCCATCTTGTTCCTTAGAAGAAATAGACATGTCTGCATACAAGACGATTTATGGCGGCCCTTCATTGCCATTTCTCGGAAAAGTTATGCATTAAATAAAAGGAACGGTTTGATCCGTCCCTTTTATGTGGGTCATTCCCCACAAAACACGAGGGCACCAAAGCGTTCCGGCACGTGGAAGTTGGGTTCGCCCGTCGGCGACCAGGCCGAAAGCTCCATTCCCCGCGCGCTATGATCGATTCGGTATACGTTCATGCGCCATTTTTCGCCCGTCTGGGGAACGTGGTCCAATCCGTAGAGCGGCATCTCCCACACGGAGGTGAGCTCGCCGCGCTCCGGTTCGCTCGACGTTTCGCTGCGCCAGCCTGCCAGGTTCCATGCCAGCCCGATCGTCGTCCGGTGCGGGGCGTGGTAAGCGATGTCCGCGTCGAACTGCACGTTAAAGGGGCTCACCTCGAACTCCTTGTACCGGTGCAGGTCGCCTCCGTCGCACAGGAAGACCTCCAGCACGTCCTGATTGTAGATCGGCTCGTCCCGCTCCGCGTAGTCCGAGTGCGCCTCGTCGTCCGCGCACGCGAAGCGGAAGTACAGTTTCGCCGCCGCCGGGTCGTAAAACGCCCGCACGCGCGTCTCCATCGCGGGCGCGCTGCCCGTCACCGTCTCCACAAGCCGCATCTCCGGCAGGCCCTCCCACACCGCGTCGCTCGCCTCCGGAAATCCCGCCACGCTGCGCGGCAGGCAGCGATACTCCTTTTCCATCGCGTCCTCCTATACAAGGCTCCCTTAGGGAGCCAATGTCATCCGGTTGCGTCATCCCCGCGTCCCCGCCGGTCCGTCCAGGCTCTCCGCCCCGCACACGCTCAGGCGCAGCCCCGTGACGGTAAAGCGCACGTTGAAGCCCGCAAAGGCGACGCCGTACACCCGTCCCGGGTCGTCCTGATACGACGGCCTCGGGTCCTGCGAGAGCACGCCCATCAGCGCATCGCGCCGCTCTGCGGGAATCCGCTCCAGCAGCGCCTGCGGAAAGTCCACCTCCAGTGCGTAGCCCTGCGCCTGCGCGGCAAAGCCGGACGAGGCCTCCGGGTGGCTGTCGGTGTACGGCAGGTACGGCTTGATGTCCAGTATCGGCGTGCCGTCCATGAGGTCCGCCCCCGCCACGTGCAGCACCGGCCCGCGCGCCGGGTCCAGCTCGACCCGCTCCAGGCGCACGGAGGAAAGCCCGATGGCGTTGGGCCGAAAGGGCGAGCGCGTCGCGAAGACGCCCACGCGCGCGTTGCCGCCGAGCCTTGGCGGGCGCACCGTCGCGGACCATCCGTCGCGCTGGGCTTGCGAAAAGCGCCAGATCAGCCAGATGTGCGAAAACCCCTCGAGCCCGCGCACCGCCTCTGGATTGCGATATTCCGGTTCAAAGACGATCTCTCCTTGCAGCGCCCCAACCAGACCGCTCTGGCGCGGAATGCCGAATTTCTCCGGGAAGTCCGTGTGAATGGTCGCGATCGTCTTCATGTCCTTCATGCCTCCGCCAAATGCATAGTTGCATCTTATCACAGCGCCCGATTCCTGGCAACCCCTTTCCCCCATTTCAGCGCGTCAGCCTTTTCCCGACGCCTCGGCGATTTGCGCCCGCAGCCGCGCGAGGGAGGGCACCGCCCCGAACCGGGCGAGAATCCAATCCGCGCCAAAGTCGCCAATCAGCAATCCCTGTAGACATTTCTCCACGTCCACGCCGTCCTGAAAATACCCTCGAAAGAACGCGGGGTCCGCTCCCAGCGTGCCGAACGCCGCCGCGTGGTCGTACCAGGCGGGCGCGTCGCAGCAATCGCCGAAGTCGATCAGGGCGAGCCGCCCGTCCGGGCAAACGAGCGCGTTTCGACCGTTCACATCCCCGTGGCAAAATACGCTTTTCAGCCCTTCAAGACCGCTCACATAGGCCCGGCGCTCCGCGTTAAAGGCGGGCGAAAAGGCATTCCAGCGCTCGTTATCGAGGCTTGCGCGCGCCATGTTCCCCACGCCGATCCGCACGGCGCTTTCGTGCAGCGCGTCGATCGCGGCGCGTAGCGCTGCCCCGGCCGCCTCCCGCTGCGTCCACGTCATGCCCGTAAGGCCTCGCGAAAGCTCGCGGCCCTCAATCGCCTCTATGATGAGATAGAAAAAGTCGTATCGGTCGTAAAATACGCCGAAGGCCGCTTCCCTGGGCACGCGCAGCCCCGCCGCCCTCGCCCCTTGCATCCCGGCGCGTTCGCGCGCGCAATCCGCTTCCGGCGAAAACCCCGCTTCGCGAGGCACGTAGACCTTGAGCACGTACTCCCCACGCCGGAATACGGCGTTGGTCGCGTGCAGACGGGTGAGGCGGCCGCGCCCGCATCCCTCGCGGGCAAAGATCGCCTCCGCCAGAGGCTCCAAAGCGCCCGGCGTCTGAAGCGCCGCCTTCCAGGAATCCCATCCGTCCACGCGGCGCGCAAAGAGCCGCGTCCGCTTTACGCTCACGCAAGCAACCTTCTTTCCCTGATTTTTGCGAACCCCCTTGTCGCATCCGGTCAACGCGCTATAATGACAGATAGCGACCGGCAGGTCAACGCGACGCAAAGGAGGCTTCCATGAACGAAAAATTCTTTTCCTTGCCGCAGGCGAAGCAGTCGCAGATCGTGAACGCCGCCATCCGCGTGTTCGGCGGGGCCGATTACCGCCACGCGGTCACGGACGACGTCGCCGCCTGCGCAGGCATCTCCAAGGGGCTGCTCTTTCATTACTTTGGAAACAAGCGGGGCCTCTACCGGTACGCGTTCGAATCCTGCCTGCGCTTCATCTCAAGCGCCACAAACCGCGCGCTCCCCGAGGGCAAGATGGACTTCTTCGCCATCACGCTGCAATGCGAACGCGCGAAGCTCGACGTCATGAAGCGTTACCCGCACGTATACGCCTTCATCATGCGCGCCTACTACGAGGAGGACGAGGACGTGGCGGACGTGGTGCAGCCTCTGCGCCTGTCGTGGACCTCCCGCAGCGTCGACGCGCTGCTGCCCCGCATCGACGAGACGAAATTCCGCGAAGGCATCGACCCGGCACAGGCCCTGCGCACGCTCGTCTACTGCGCGGAGGGGTTTATGCTGATGAAACGGCGCGAGGGCGCCCTCTCTGACCCGGACCGTCTGGTGGAAGGCTTCGACCAGACGCTTGGGCTGCTCAAGCGCAGCTTTTATAAGGAGGAGTACCATGATCTCTCTTGAGCATCTGACGAAGGACTACGGCGACGGCAAGGGCGTTTTCGACCTTACGCTTCGCATTCCCGAGGGCGAGGCCTTCGGTTTTCTGGGGCCCAACGGCGCGGGAAAGACGACGACGCTCCGCATGCTGATGGGCTTTACCCGCCCCGGACAGGGGCTGTGCCGCATCGGCGGCCTGGACTGCGCGCGGGATGCCGCCGAAATTCAGCGCACGCTGGGCTACATCCCGGGCGAAATCGCCTTTATGGATGAAATGCGCGGTTTGGAATTCATCCGCTTTCTCGCCGCCTATCGCGGCGGCGTGCAAAAGGGGCGCATCGACGCGCTGCTCGACCGCTTCGACCTCGACCCCAGCGGCCGCATCCGCAAGATGAGCAAAGGCATGAAGCAGAAGGTCGGCATCGTCTGCGCCTTCATGCACGACCCGGAGGTCCTGCTGCTCGACGAGCCGACGAGCGGCCTGGACCCGCTGATGCAGGGCCGCTTTGTCGATCTGATCGAGGAGGAGCGCGCCCGCGGCAAGACGATCCTGATGTCCTCGCACATGTTCGAGGAGGTGGAGCGCACCTGTTCGCGCGTCGGCATTCTGCGCGCGGGACGGCTCGCCGCGGTGGACGGCATCGACGCGATCAAGAGCAGGCGCCGCCGTCAATACGTCGTGCACCTGTCCGGCGAGGCGGAGGCCGAGGCCTTCTGCAAGGAGCCGCTTACCGTGCTGCGCCGCGACGGCGCGCACGTCACGGTCTCCGTCGGGGAGGACCTGCGCCCCTTCACCCTGGCCCTCTCGCGCCACGCGGTGACCGGCCTCGATTCCGTCCGGCAAAGCCTGGAGGACGTATTTCTGCACTACTACGGAGAGGACAAAAAGGGAGGCGTCAAGGGATGAGTTTACCGCTTTACCGGCAGGGCCTGCGCTCTTGTTACAAGATCGTCCTCGTCGTCATGGCCGTGCTCACGCTGTACGTGACCGTCATCATCACCATGTTCGACCCCAAGTTCGGCGCCGCGCTCGATCTGCTCGCCACCGCCATGCCGCAACTGATGGCGATGGTCGGCATGACCGCCGCGGGCGGATCGCTCGCCGGGTTCATGGCCTCCTACCTGTACGGGTTTGTGATCCCCATCTTCCCGATGATCTCCTCCATCCTCATCGCCGTGCGCCTCGTCTCCCGCCTGGTAGACCGCGGGTCCATGGCCTACCTGCTGGCCGCGCCCCACACGCGCGGATGCGTCGTGCGCACGCAGCTTAGCGTCCTGCTCACGTCCATCGTCGTCCTGATCGCCTATGCGGCGGTGCTGGGCGTCGGCGTCTCCGCCGCCGTCTTCCCCGGCGAACTGGACATGACCGCCTTCCTGCTGCTCAACCTGGGCGCGCTCTGCCTGCACCTTTGCCTCGGATCCATGTGCTTTCTCGCCTCCTGCGCGTTTGACGAGACGCGGCTTTCCGTCGCCCTCGGCGCGGGCGTTCCGGTCGCCATGTTCGTGCTGCAGATGGTCTCCAACATGGGCGGCGGCACGAAGTTCCTGCGCTTCTTCACCGTCTTTACCCTCTTCGATCCGCGCGCCATCGTCGCGCGCGGGCTGCCCGCGATGGGCGGCTGCCTCGCCCTCGCGCTCATCGCCGCCGCGCTGTACGCCATAGGCGCCGTCCTGTTTCAAAGGCGCGACCTGCCCCTGTAAACGTCGCAAAGCCGACCGCCGCAAAATGCGGCGGCCAGCTTTTATTTCCCCGTCTTTTTGTCCGCGTACATGCGCCGGTCCGCGATTTGCAGCAGCTCGCCGTAGTTCGTCCCTTCCTCGGGGTAGAAGGCGTAGCCGATGGAGAAGCAGACCGGGATGCGGTCCCCGTTGCTCAGTTCCACCTCGTGGGCGCCTGCAGCCTGGCCGAGCTCGCGGATGTACGTCTCCAGCTCCGCGCGGGACTCGCATCCGTAGATCAGCAGCGCAAATTCATCGCCGCCCAGGCGGGCCGCTATCTTATGCGCAGCCTTCTGGCCGCGGAGGATGTCCGCAAGCCCCCGCAGATACCGATCGCCGTTCTCGTGGCCGTACCGGTCGTTTACCTGTTTTAGTCGATCCGCGTCCGCGATCACGAAGGCCGTCTGCCCGAGGCGCACTTCCGGCCTGAGGCGTTCGTCCATAAAGCGGCACAGCGCGCGGCGGTTGTACAGGTCGGTCAGCAGGTCGACGTCGCGCTCGCGCTCGATGCGCCGTCGCTCCAGCATGTCGTCCGTCACGTCCATGACGATACCCAGGACGTAGTGCTCGTAGGGGATGGACTCCATGCGGATAAAGCGCTCCTGATCGCCCGGCAGCCGGTAAATCCCCCGCTCCGGCTTCACGGGATGCCTGCGTATCTCCCGCAGCATGCGCTCGAAGCGCTCCTGATCGCCCAGCACGCGCTCCGCCTCGTCTCCGTACAGCCCGAAAATTTCCGCGCTTCGCCGGGTCGCCATCACGCGCTTCATGCCCGGCCTGTACTCGTACACGCCCACGGGAATGCTGGCGATTTCAAGGACCGTGGACATCTTGTTCGTCGTGTCCAGCAGGCTGCCGATCATCCGGTTGATCTGCGCGCTCAGCTCCGCGAACTCCGGGGTCGTCTCCACGTCTACGCGCGTATCCAGATCGCCCTCCGTGATGACCCGCAGCTTCCCGTTGACGGCGGAGATGCCGCTCACGATGTAATGATCCAGAAAGGTGGAGATAGCCCCGATCATGACGAGGGCGATGAGCACGAGGTAGAGCGCCAGCATCAGGCTGTTCTTGTAGACGTCCTGATAGAGACTTTCCTCCGAGCAGATGCGGCCCAGGATGACCGAGTCCATCGGGGAGAACACGCAGTAGCTCTTATCCCCCATTACCACCGCACGCAGGCCCTCCTCGCCCGAGACGACCTCCGTCTCGCTCAGCCCGATTTCGCGCACGCTTTTATGGATGAAATCCGGGTTGGTCGCGCCGAGCACCTCAAAGCTCTCCGGGTCGATCGCGAAAATGACCGCGCCCTTGTCCGCCGTGAGCAGCGAAAAGATGTAGGACAGCTCGTTGCGGCGCATCGCCTCCAGCACGCGGCTGGGTTCCATGCCGATCTGCACGATCTCCCGGCCGTCCTCCCGCCAGACAGCGGCGTACTGCATCAGCTTCTGCTCCGCCGTGTTGGGCGTGATCTCCTGACACAGCTCGAGCGACTTGTCCTCCAGCATCGGCAAAAAGAACTGCATCTGTTCGCCGGAGGAAAAGTTCAGCCCGAAGTACTTCGGCTGCGAGCCCGCGTACAGGTTCCCCTCCGCGTCGAAGAGATGAAACTCGTCGATTTGCAAGAGGTCCGCGACCTTCTGCATCTCCGGCAGGTCGCCGATGATTTCAGGCCGGTGCTGCACGATGTAGGCGGCCGCCTTCGCCCGGATGAGACAGTTTTCCTTGAACTCGTCCTGCGTCTTGGCCGCGTCCTCTTCGTTCTGCCGGAGGATCTGGCCGATCTGCCAGAAGAGCTCGCGGGAGGTCGAGCGCATCCCCCGCCGGGCCCCGTCAATCTGAAGGAAATAGTTGAGCACGAGCGAAACCAGCATCGCAGCCAGGATGATGGCGCTCAGCCTGCTCCGAATCTTTCGCTTCATAGATCCCCCTTCCGTTCAGCGTACCCGCGCCGAAAGCGGCTCTCTTCTCGATACCTCCATTGTAATGGAACAGTCTGGTAAAATCAATGGATTGCCGTGCGGTTTTTTAGCGCTCGATGTTTTCCGGCGCCAGATGGCTGTAAACCGTCCCGGCCCTGGCGCCTTCCTTATGAAAGGACAGGAGCTCGGAAAAGGTCACCAGCTGATACCCCATGGCGTCGAGCTCGGGAATCGCGCGCTCCAGGGCGGCCGCCGTCGTGTCGTACAGGTCGTGGCAGAGGATGACCGCGCCGTTTTTCGCGCCTTTCATGATCGCCCGATACGTCTTTTCCGCGTTGCGGGTGCGCCAGTCCAGCGTATCGACCGACCACGAGGCGATGAGCATGTTCATCGAGCGCGTGACGGCGCGGACGTCCCGGTTGACCGACCCATACGGGGGGCGCAGCACGCACACGGGCGCGTCCGTCACCCTGGCCACGGCCTCCAGGGTGCGGGTGATCTCCCGCTCGATGCCGCCCTGAGAAAGCCCGGTCAGTTGCTTGTGGTTCCAGGTATGGCAGGCGATCTCGCTCCCCTGCGCCGCCACCTGGCGCACGACGTCCTCGTAGTTTTGCACCCGGTTTCCGATCATGCAGAAGGTCGCCCGGCCGCCCACCGCGTCGAGCGCCGCCAGGATGCGCAGCGTCGCCTCGCTCGGCCCGTCGTCGAACGTCAGCGCGATCATGGGCCTGTTCGGGTCGATCACGCGCGCCCCCGGCGCCGCGGTCGTCTCCTGCGCCTCCCCCTCGGCGCCGCCCTTCGGGGCGTCCGAGACATCATATGCGCCGAGCGCGCTTCCCGCGCTTTGAGCGCCGGATACGTCCAGTCCCTCCGCCAGCGCGCCCGCGCGTTCGAGCTCCGCGTACGGCAAAATCACACGCAGCGTGCCCACCGCGTAGGGCATATACTCGCCCCGCTCCAGCACCACGGCGACGCCGTCCTGCACGAGGGCCGCCTTGGACAGCCAGCCCACATCCGCCTCGGAAAACGGCTCCGCGCCATAGACGCCGTCGAGGCGGTCCGTGAGCATCTTAAGCGCCGTTTGCAGGCCCTCGGTCGAAAAGATGTCCTCCGCGCCCAGCAGCTTCCCCGTTTCGAGGTCCGCGGTCGCCGCAAACGCGAGATCCTCCTGGTGCGCCATGTAGCTCGCGTCCAGCCAGCCGCTCTCCAGGACGGTCGCGTAGCGCTCGCCGACACGGTAGGCGTCGTAGGTCAGCGTCAGCTCCGTGACCTCGTCGTCGCCCACCTCGCGCAACTCCGCCAGCAGTTCGCGCGCCTCCTGCTCCGCCTTCCCCACAAACGCCTCCACCGCCGTGTCGAGCGCGGCGCAGTCCGTCTTTGGGTACTGCGCGTTCATGACGAAGCCGTCGCTGTATTCGAGCCTTGATTCCGTCCGGCCGAACTGCTGCACCACCGCGTCCGAGCCGACGACCCACTGGTACATCTCCGAGTCCATTTCATACGGCAGCTCCTCGAGCTGTACGTAGCGCGCGTCCATAAAGCCGGTGCGCCCCTTGACGACGACCTGCAGAAAGCTGCCCGACGTGCCCAGCACCGCCAGCAGTTCGCCGCTTTCCACCTGCATCAGCACGTCCGCGCCGTACGAGGGCTCCTTTCGCAGGTTGACGTACTTGCCGCGGTTGCTCACAAAGCCCGACTTCGCGGGGCGGACGTATTGCGCGCTCATGTAGCCCGTATCGTCGCCCACGCGAACCCAGTACCAGCCGTCCACGTACCCGCGCAGCTCCACCGCCGTGCCCGTGCGGTACGCGCCGAGCTGTTCCGACTCCGTCGTCGGCTGCGCGCGTAGGCGCAGCCCCTTCGACGTGACCACGCCGTACGCTTCCGCCAGCGCGCCGGAAACCCCGCTTAGGATGAACAGACAGGCCAACGCCAGGGCCAGAATGCTTCTCTTGTACATGATACTCCTCCATAAAAGCCGAATAAAAGGCCGCCTTCGCAGTTGTCGCGAAAGCGGCGCCCTCTGTTTTGTGTTACAGCGCTTCCTGAAACGCCTCGAAGAATTCCGGGCAGCTCCAGCCGCCGCACCCGTAGAGCACCTCGCCGGACACGTTCATCTGAAGCGTCAGGCCGTTGTCCAGGGCGATCAGCAGGCTCTGCTTGGAGCTGGAGAAATCGTCGCTGTAGGAAGTCGCGTTGTCCAGCAGCACGGCGACGAGGTCGTTCGCCTTGCCGCTGTCCTCGATCTTGCCCACGCCCGAGAGCGTCAGGCTCGAAACCTTGCCGCGCACGTCCAGCGTGCTTTCCAGCGAATCCCCGCCGACGCCGTAGCCGGCATAGGATACGCGCTGGAACACGCGCATTTGTCCGTCCACCTCGGCCGCCACCGCGGTCTTCTGCGAAACGCCGGAGATCGCGTATACCGTAGCGCCCTCGTCCGCCGCGTTGGACAACGCCGCGGACCAATCGGACCCGGAGGCCATCGACGGCTCGCCGGTGTTCAGGCCGACGGTGCCGACCTGCTCGCCCAGCCGCGATTCCTTCAGGTTCTTCGGCGTCGAGACCATGCGATAGGCGCGGCCGCTCACGCCCACAAGCGGGAAATTGCCGCCCTCGCCGCTGGCGAGGATGGACTTGTACTTCGGGGCGTCCGCGTTGCTGAGCTGTATGCTGCCCGCAGGCAGGTCCGCGTTGCTCACGAGGTAGCTCTCGCCCACGCCATCGGGCAGGCTCGCGCCCATCTTGCCGGTATTCACCTGGGCCGGAAGACCGGTGCGTATGCCGTTCGTCCCGCCCAGCAGGCGCGCCGCGCCCACCGCCAGCAAAAGCGCGCAGGCCATGGCCGGCACGCCGACGCGAATGGCCGGCCGCGTCCACCATGCACGACGGGAGGTTTGTTCTTTTGCGGCGATATAGACGCGCTCTTTCAGCGCGTTCCCGGCATGCAGGCCGCCTAGCATTTCGTTCGCTATATCCGGTAATTGTTCCAGCCTATTCACCGGGGGTCGCCTCCTTTCAAAAGGGTTTCAAGTTTCTTTCTTGCGCGGCTCAGCCGGCTGGAAATCGTCCCCTCCGGCAAATCGAGCATCGCGGAAATTTCCGCAATGCCAAAGCCCTGGTAGTAGTGCAGCAGGATGACCTCTCTGAATGCCGGTGAAAGCTTATGTATAGCCTCCATCAGCTCCGATTTCTGCTCGCTTTCCGCGATGGAATCCGGCCCGGGAATACACTCCATTGGCGAGCCGAGTACGACCCTTTTTACCCACGCGGCGCGCCACAGATCACGGCATCGGTTGAGCGCGACCTTGAGCAGCCAGGCTTTTTCATGGCCCTCCTGGATGTCCGGCCCTTTCGTAAGCAAGCGCACGAATACGTCCTGACAGACGTCCTCCGCGCGCTGGCGGTCCCCCAGGTAAAAATAACAAACCCGGAGCACGTCATCTGCGTACAGCGAGTAAAGGCGTTCCAGCTGCTCGACGCGGTCAAACGTCTGCGCGCTCTCGCTCAAGAGCCCCAACTCCTTTGCTCATTCATAAGACGGAAAATGCCCCCGGTTTCATCCAATCCTTTCATGAAAAAGGTATTACAAATGTATGAAAAAACGGGCAGTGCCCGCACCTTTTCGAAGCAGTCGCTTCCGCTCTGGGCGGCATGGTGCGCGGCTGCAGCCTGCAATCCTATAAGATGAAAAAACGGCGGTTTCACTCGCCGTTTATTATACCTTATTTTCGTACCCGCCGCAAGGGCGGCCCGTCATTCCACGTAGCGGGAAATAAAGGAGAATACCTTTTCCCAATACGCCTCGCCCGAAACGCCGCGCGCGCCGCCGTGCCCCGCGCCCTCCACGATGAACAGCTCCTTTTCGGCATTGCAGGCCTCGTAGAGCGGATAGACCATGCTCACCGGCACGAAGTCGTCGCGGTCGCCGTGGATGAAGAGCATGGGCGTCTTCGAGGCCGTCACCTGGCGAAGCGCCGACGCCTCCTTAAAGTCGTACCCCGCGCGCACGCGCGAGACGAGGTTCGCCGCGTCCAGGGCCGGAAAGGTGGGGAGCGAAAAACGCACCTTGAGCTCGGAGGCGAAGATGTCCCAGACGGAGGTGTACCCGCAGTCCTCCACGATCGCGCGCACGTTTTGGGGGAGCTGTTCGCCCGAGGCCATCATCACCGTCGCCGCGCCCATCGACACGCCGTGCAGCACGATCTGCGCCTGCGGGTCGCGCGACAGGATCAGGTCGATCCAGCGCAGCACATCCCGTCTGTCCGGCCAGCCCATGCCGATGAAGTCGCCCTCGCTCCCGCCGTGCGCGCGCATGCTGGGCAAAAGCGTCTGGTAGCCCGCGGCGGCGTAGCGCTGCGCGTAGGGCAGCATGCCCTCCCAGCTTCCCCGGTAGCCGTGTGTGAGGATCGCATAGCGGTGCCCATCCTGCGGGTACAGCGTGCCCACGAGCGTGAGGCCGTCCTCGCTCGTCACCTGCACGCGCTCCGACGCCGCCTGCGCGAGCCACACGTCGGTCAGCGCCTGTTGCGAAGCGTCGTTTTGCGCGATCGTCTCCTCCACGCTGCCCGGCGCGGGCGCGACCTCCAGCGCCGCCTCGCGGTTTCCGCCGTCGCCCGCGGGGGAGAGCGCGTAATTCACAAAGTAATTGCCTACGAATAACAGCGCCGCGGCCAGCACGACAGCCAGCGCTGCGACGGCGGCGATAATGCGCCTGCCCTTTCGTTTCATGCCATTTCCTCCACTATTTTGAAATTCAAACCGAATCATTATATTCTGTTCCCCGCGCGTTGTCAATGCATACAATCCCGCGCGCCATGGAAAACTGTCATCGATAAAAGCGAGGAGGATACGAAGATGAAGACGGTCAAACGGGCGGCATGCGCCCTTTTCGCGCTTGCGCTTTGCTGGGTGATCACCGGCTGCGCCACAAACGACGCGGGGAATGCGGGGCAGACGAAGCTGACGTTCCAGATCTGGGACAACACGCAGAAGCCCGCGATGGAGGCCATGGCGGCGGCCTACACGCAGAAGAACCCGAACGTGCAGATCGACGTGCAGGTGACGAGCTGGGCGGAATACTGGACGAAGCTCGAGGCCGCCGCGACCGGCGGTTCGCTTCCGGACATCTTCTGGATGCACACGGACGAGATCCTCAAGTACGCGGACGGCGGCATCCTCGCGGACCTGACCGACCTGTACGTGGACGAGGAGACGGGCTTTTACGAAAAGCATTTCCCGGAGGGGCTTTTGCAGAACGCGCGCGGATCGGACGGCAAGGTCTACGGCGTGCCCAAGGACAAGGACACGATCTGCCTGATCTACAGCCGCGACCTCTTCGACGCGGCGGGCGTCTCCTACCCGGACGAGAGCTGGACCTGGAACGACCTCGTCAGCGCCTCGCAGGCGATTCACGACGCGACGGGCAAGTACGGCTACCTCGCCAACAACGATGAGCACCTGGGCTACTGGTCCTACGTCTACCAGGCGGGCGGGTACATCCTCTCGCCGGACAAGAAGACGGCGGGCTACACGCAGCCCGCCACAAAAAAGGCCATCGCCTTCTACGTGGGCCTTCAGGACACCGACTGGTGCCCGGACCAGACCTACTTTGCCGAGACGGAGCCCGCGACCTCCTTCTTCTCGGGCGAGGCGGCGATGTACTTTGAGGGAAGCTGGGGGCTTCGCTCGAAGATGGAGGACTATCCCTCCATGCACGGCAAGTGGGACGTGGCGGTGCTGCCGGCGTGCCCGGACCCGATGTCCGGAGACGGACGGGCGACGATCTCCAACGGCCTGACCTACGCCACGGGCGCCAAGGGCAAAAACCTCGCGGCGGCCAAGGACTTCCTCAAGTTCCTGGGGACGGAGGAGGCCCAGCGCATTCAGGGCGAAAAGGGCGCGGCGATCCCCGCCTACAACGGGCTTGAAAGCACGTGGCTTGGCGTGTTCGACCAGTTCGACTACAAGCTCAACGCGGCGGCGTGCCTGTCGATGTTCGATTACAGCGTGCAGAGCCCGAACAACGCCGCGCGCCCGGCCTGGAAGACGCGCGTGAGCGACGAGATGCTGCGCGTGTACGCGGGCGAGACGACGCTGGACGCCGCGCTGGAGTCGATGCAGCGCACCGTGGACGAACTGAGCAACCGCTAGGAGGAGTAACATGCGCGCAAAACGGCAAAGCCCCGGGCGGGGCGCGGGGGGGACCCTGACGCGCGATGCGGGCTGGGGCTACCTGCTGGCCGCGCCTACGGTGCTCGGGCTCCTCATCCTCAACGTCTACCCCTTCATCGAAACCCTGATCCTCAGCTTTTCGCGCACGCAGGCCTTCGGCAGCTACGCGTTCAGCGGGCTTGAAAACTACACCCGCATGTTCGGCAGCATGGAGTTCTGGCGCGCGACGTGGAACACCCTCTACTTCTGCCTGCTGACGGTGCCCGTCGGCGTGTTTCTCTCGCTGCTGGTGGCGGTGCTGCTAAACCAGGGCGTGCGCGGCCGCGCGGCCTTCCGGGCGATCTACTTTCTGCCGATGGTCGTGCCCCCGGCGGCGGTCGCGCTGGTGTGGAAGTGGATGCTCAACGCGCGCTACGGCGTCGTCAACGGCCTGCTGGGGCTGTCGGTGCGCTGGATCACGGACCCGTCGCTCGTGCTGATTTCCTGCGCGATCGTCGCCATCTGGAGCGCCGTCGGCTACGACGCGGTGCTGCTGCTTTCGGGCATTCAGTCGATCTCGCCGACGTATTACGAGGCCGCGGAGCTGGACGGCGCGACGCCGCTGCAGCGCTTTTTCCGAATCACGCTGCCTCTCATCTCGCCCACGCTGTTCTTCGTCGTCATCCTGCGCGTGATGTCGTCTCTCAAGGTGTACGACCTGATCTACATGATCGTAGAGCAGTCCAACCCCGCCCTGCCCTACGCGCAGTCGCTCATGTACCTGTTCTACCGCGAATCGTTCATCGCGGGCGACAAGGGATTCGGCTCGGCGGTCGTGGTGTGGACGGTGCTGCTCATCGGCGTCACGACGCTCTTTCAATTCACCAGCCAGCAGCGCTGGGTGCACTACGATTCGTAGGAAAGCGGCGCCTGCGCATATCGCGGCGCCTCTATAATAGTCACGCCAGCGGCCCGTCATCGGGGCTTCGGGGGCAGCGCCCCTGAGAGAGGGAGGTCTTATGTCTTCGTTTGCCCAGACGCGGCGGCGCGGCCGCCTGCTCGTCTATTTTTTCCTGCTGCTCGGCGCGGCGGTGATGATCGTGCCCTTCGTCTGGATGGTGCTGACCAGCCTCAAGACCGTCGAGGAGAGCATGCGCATCCCGCCGACGCTCCTGCCGGACGCGCTGATCGCGCAAAACTACAGCCGCGCGCTTTCGCTGCTGCCCTTCACGAACCTTTACCTGAACACGGCGCTGATGATCTTCTGGCGCATCGTCTGCGCGGTCGTGTTCAGCTCCATGGCGGGGTACGCGTTCGCGAAGATTCCGTTTCGCTTGAGGGGGCTCTTCTTCGCCGTCGTCGTCACGCAGCTGATGCTCCCCACGCAGATCTTCATCATCCCGCAGTATCAGATGCTCGCGAACCTGCATCTCACGAACACGGTCTTCGCGCTGGTCTTCCCCGGCCTCGTGAGCGCGTTTGGCACCTTCTTTCTCCGTCAGGCGTTCATGGGCGTGCCGGACGAGATCATCGAGGCGGCCAAGATCGACGGGTGCAGCCAGGGCCGCATCTTCCTCCAAATTGCGCTGCCCCTCGTGGGTTCCGCGCTCGCGGCGCTGTCCGTCTTCACGGCTGTGTTCGCCTACGGCGACCTGATGTGGCCGCTGATCTGCAACAGCGACCTCAACCGCATGACGCTTTCCGCGGGCCTTTCCACGCTGCGTGGTCAGTTCACCACCAATTTTCCCGTGCTCATGGCGGGCTCGGTGCTCGCCATGGCCCCCATGGTCGTGCTCTACCTCGTCTTCCAGCGCCAGTTCATCGAGGGCATCGCGATGACGGGCGGTAAATAAAAAGGACGGCGCCGCCGCGTACGACAGCGCCGAACGCTTTACAGGGCGCTCGAAAACAGGCCTTTCAAGACATAAGGGGGGGCCGTCCGGCATCTGCCGGGCGGCCCCCCTTCGCGTATCTTAGTAGTTCGTTCCGTACAGGGCGTTTTGCGTCTTGCGGCCCGCGATGCCGTCCACCGCCAGGCCCTTGGCGCGCTGGAAGGACTTGACCGCGTCGTAGGTCTGGTCGCCGTAGATGCCGTCGACCTTGCCCTTGAGGTAGCCCTTATCCTTCAGCGCCTGCTGCAGGCGGGTGACCGCCGTGCCGCGGCTGCCGTAGTGCAGGTAGACGTAGCCCACGCTGGAGCCGCCGCTCGAGCCGTTCGCGATCGCGCCGGAGCCGAACAGCACCGTCTGGGTGTTCACGTCCGCCGCGCCCGTCGCGGAGATGCCGTTGCGGGACTGGAAGCGGCGCACGGCCGTCTGCGTCGCGCTGCCGTAGATGCCGTCCAGCGAGCCGTAGTAGTAGCCCAGGGCCGCCAGGCGGCTCTGCAGGCGGGTCACCGCGCTGCCGCGGCTGCCGCGGCTCAGGTACACGTAGTTGGACGTGTAGTCGTTCAGCGGAAGCGCCGCGGAGCTGTAGAGCACCTGCTGCGTGTAGCTGTTGGCCGTGCCGGTCTGGGTCAGGTTGTTCACGCGCTGGAAAGCGCGCACCGCGCTCTGCGTGCCGACGCCGTAGATGCCGTCGACCTTGATGGTGTAGTAGCCTAGGTCCTTCAGCCGCTGCTGCAGGCGGCTTACCGCGCTGCCGCGGTCGCCGCGCACGAGCACCGGATAGCGATCCGGAGTGACGGAGCCGTTCGGCCGCGCCGCGACGCTGTAAAGCAGCGTCTGCGTGTTCCGGCCCGCGACGCCGTCCACGTCCAGGCCGTTGGTGCGCTGGAACTGGCGGACCGCTTCCTCGGTCTGATAATCGAACACGCCTGTCTGGCTGATGGAGTAGCCGAGTTCCTTCAGGCGATCCTGCAGGGCGAACACCGGGACGCCGCGGCTGCCCTTGTAGCGGCTCAGCGTCAGGTAGGTCGGCTTCTGGGTCGTCTTTTCGACGCCTACGTCCACGTAGACCGTCTCGTTGTTGCCGTAGGTGACGGTCACCCGAACCGTCGCGCCCACGCTCTGCGTACGGGCGAGCGGAATGCGGAAGACGCCGTCCGAACCGGAATTCTGGCTGTAGGTGTACTGGGTGCTGCCGTAGGAGGTCGACACCGTAACCTTCAGGTTCGGCGTGGTCTTGCCGACGACGACCAGCGAATCCGTATAGAGCTTATCGACCTGAAGGGTGGGCTTTTCCACGCTGGGCGCGGGCACGGCGATGTCGCCCGGATAGGCGGCCTGCTTGCCGACGCCCTCGTTCACGTACTGCACCACGAGGGTCTTGTACGTGCCGGAGACCAGCCCGTCAAACACGATGGTGTAGCTGCCGTTCGCGTCGACCGCGATGCCGCGCGTGACGGTCTTGTTTTCCGGCGTCACCATGGAGGCGACGACGCGCTCGCCCGCCTTTGCGGTGCCGATGATGGTGACCTTGCCGACCTCCGGCGTCATCTTCGTGATGGTGACGTCCGTGGCAGAGACGGGCTCGGTGACCGTAATGGTACCGTTCCAGGTCGCGGAGTTGCCGTTGTTTCCATCCGTATACTTGACGGCGATGTCCTTGTAGTCGCCCTTCGGTACGTTATTTACCGTAAGGGTATAGCTGCCGTCCGCGCCGACCGTCGCCTTGCCGGTCACGCCGCCGACCGTCGCTTCGACCTCCGCGTTCGCCTTCGCGGTGCCTGTGAGCACGACCTGCGACACACCGCCTACCGCAGAGGTGACCTTGATGTCCACCGTCTTGGGGGGAACCGGTACATTTACAATCGTTCTTCCTTCAGCACCGATTCCGGCGGTCTTGTAGGATACAATGACCTCCATGTCACCTTCGCCTTCGACAGGCTTCGTAACGCTAAATCCTCCATTGGCATCAATGGTTTCATCAAACGTGTTTTTCTTACCAACCTGAATCGAAATGGGCTCGTTCGGTTTGCCTGTGCCGCTGATAGTTAAACCGGTTTCTGCATTGTAAGCGGCGCCGACTTTTAGATCGACAGGAACAGGCTTAATCGTTACGGTCTGATTTACAGAATCGAATTTTTGTTCATAATTGGTAACATCGCGAGTTTCAACATATGCTTCAACAGCAAATTCACCCGTTTGATCAGCAATGGGGATGTTTACAGTAAATTCACCCTTATCATCCGCTTGCCCGTTTATACTCTCGGTAAAAGCATCCTTGGCAACAACCTGTACCCATACTGGCATATTGGCTTCCGTAGTCCCGGATACGCTAATGGACGCCTCGCCTCCGACTACATCCGTCGGCTCAAGGGTAAGTTTAGGGATAGGCAGTTTGGCAGTCTTAAAAGTACACTTAACCTCGCTCGTGTTGCCCTCATACTTAGCCGTTGCTTCGTACTGCGTATCCTTACTCAGTCCTGTAAAGGAGGCACTATAGCTGCCTTCAGTAACCGTTACAGTCTGTGTCTGTCCGTTGACCTTTATTTCGACTTTTTTTTCATTTTCTCCAGATCCGCTAATTACAACAGAGCTATCGGTAATCTGTGAAGCCTTCGGTTCACCAAGCTGTACTTCGCCTGTAGTTGCGTCTTTGACCATCGGCACCACTGGCGTCAGGTCATTGCCCTGATCATTGCCGTTCGCTCCGGCCTCCGGCAAGTCGTTATTCGGCGTGTTCGCCGCGTTGTCCCCATTCGACGTACCGTTGTCCGCCGGAGGATTCGGCTGGCTCTGCGCCCCGACGCTCACCACGCCGTCCGCGAAGACCTTCTGATCCGGCGCGGCCTCGTAGTACGCGCAGATACGGTACTCGTTCGCGTTCATGTCCGTGAACTTCGTGCCAAACGCGCCGCCCGAACCCACGGTTTCCTTGTGCGTCAGATTGGTGGCCTCATCGCCCTTGTAAACCTGAATGATTACCGTCTGGCCCGCCTCGCCATAGCCGCTCACGGCGATGTCCTTCGTGCCGGAAAGCGATGCCTGCACGCCGGAAATCGCGGTCGTCGGCGCGGTCACGGCCGGCGCGGTTGTAACCACCGGCTCCGGGTCGACAGGAGGCTGCGTCACGGCATCAGCAGGCAAAGAGCCGTTGTCCTGACCGCCAGCCGCCGCGATCGTGACAGCATTGGTTGCTCCGTCCGTCAGAGGCTCTACGGCCTTAAAATCGTTTTTCGCCGCGTAGGACACCTTGACGCGATAGGTGCCGTCCATCAGGCCGGTGAACGTCGTGTCGAACGTTCCCTTTGCCGTGTTTGCACGCTTTACCTTATGCGGGTTGAAATCACCGACGATCGCGATGCCGTCGGCGTTGCACAGCGTCACGTTCACAGCCTGATCCTTTTCGCAATCGCCAAAAACCCGCAGGCTGTTGCCGTCGATCACCTGCATCTTTACGTTGCTGATCGGCGTCGTCGGGGTCACCGTTTCCGACTTGTCTTTTCCGCCGTCGGGGGGCGTCGGATCGACCGCTTCGACCGGCGTCGCCATGAACGCATCGTCTTCCGCTGCGGCAGGCAGCGTCGCGGTGCCTGCCATCAGGACGGCCACGCACACCAACGCCAGCATCTTTCTCATTTTTTCACTCATATTCTTTCCCTCCATCCCGCTTCCCGCGGCATCTTTCCAAACGGCGCTTTCGCTTCCGTTTCGTTCTTACTCAATAGACGGCGCGCTCATGCGTTTTCTTTCCTGAAATTCAAATTTTTTCTGGCTGCTTTGGGCCGCCCGCCGCATGTTCCGTCCACAGAAGAAAGGATAACACACCGGGAGCGTTAAGACAAGCGCTTCGCGCGCTCTTCATTTCTGATTTCTCCAGTCCGCCTGCGCGAGCGAAAAGGCATTGCAATTTTCAGGCCGCGCCGCTATCATATAGATTGGAAACAACAAACGACGGGAGGTTTTCTCAATGCAGAGTTTTGAGTTTTATTCCCCCACGCGCTTTGTCTTCGGCAAGGGCGCGGAAAACAAGGTGGGCTCCCTCATCCGCGAGCTGGGCGGCACGCGCGTGCTGCTCGTCTACGGCGGCGGCTCCGTCAAGCGCTCCGGCCTGTACGACCGCGTCGTCGCCTCGCTGAGCGAGGCGGGCCTTCCCCACTGCGAAATCTCCGGCGTCCGCCCCAATCCGCGCAGCGGGCTCGTCTACGAGGGCATCGAGCTGGGCCGCCGCGAAGGCGTGGACTTCGTGCTGCCCGTGGGCGGCGGCAGCGCCATCGACACGGCCAAGGCGATCGCCCTGGGCATCCCCTACGACGGCGACTTCTGGGATTTTTACTGCGGCAAGGTCGCGCCCAAGACGGTTCTCAAGCACGGCGTCGTGCTGACCATCCCGGCTGCGGGCTCCGAGGGTTCCAACTCCTCCGTCATCACGCAGGAGGACGGCATGCTCAAGCGCGGGCTCTCCACCGACCTCAACCGCCCGCTGTTCGCCGTCATGAACCCGGAGCTCACCTACACCCTGCCGCCCTATCAGACGGCCTGCGGCATCGTGGACATGCTGGCGCACATCATGGAGCGCTACTTTACCAACACGGAGCACGTGGATTTGACCGACCGCATGGCCGAGGCGCTGATGCAGACCATCGTGCGCACCGCGCCCGAGGTCATGCAGCACCCCGATCGCTACGAGGCGCGCGCCAACATCATGTGGGCGGGCATGCTCGCCCACAACAACAGCGTCGGCGTGGGCCGCGAGCAGGACTGGGCCTCCCACCAGATCGAGCACGAGCTCTCCGCGCTCTACGACTGCGCGCACGGCGCTGGCCTCGCGGTCACGTTCCCCGCGTGGATGCGCTACGTCTACAAGCACGACGTGATGCGCTTTGCGCAGTTCGCGGTGCGCGTCTGGGGCTGCGAGATGGACTATCGCGACCCGGAAACCACCGCGCTTGAGGGCATCGCCCGCATGGAGGCGTTCTTCTCCTCGCTCGGCATGCCGGTGACGTTCGCGCAGCTCGGCGCGAAGGAGGAGGACATCCCCGCGCTTGCGGCCAAGGTCGTCCGCGGGCCGAACGGCACCTGCGGCCACTTCGTGGAGCTCGATACCCCGGCGATCGAGGCGGTGCTGCGCCTCGCCGTCCGCTGATCGGGAGGGCGCGCGATGAAACGCTTCCTCTCTATGCTGCTCGCGCTGGCGCTCCTCCCCCTGGCGGCGCTGTGCGACGAGCCCCTTCCCTTCGGGCCGGACGACGTGCAGGCCGTCTTCAGCGTGCCGGAGCAGACCGTGGCGGACTTCGCCGCCTCCTACGCCCCGGAAAGCTACGGCTGGTGGCGCCAGGCGGACGGGGGCACGGTGCTCGTGCTCTACTGCACCGGCGGCATCCTGCAGCTCCTCACGGGGGATATGGGCAGCCTGCTCGATCCCATGAAGGGGCTCACCGGCGCGAGCGACCTGCCGGACGAAGTCCTCGGCATGGAGGCCTCCCTCTTCGCCGCCTATTGGGACGCCCCCGGCTTTCCCCTGCTCACGGTGCGCGGCGTTCAAATCGGCGAATCGCGCGAGACCGTGCTATCCCTCTTCCCGCAGGACAGCGCCCTGTGCGAGCAAAACACCGAGGACGGCGACTTCTCCTTTGAAGAGGCCGTCAGCTACACCTTTGACGCGCCGGACGCGCCCGACGAGAGCGGCTCGTACACCCTGACCTTCTACATGGAAGCGCAGGCGGTCGCGGCTATGCGCCTCGTCTACGAAAAGACGGCGGAGGCGTAAACAGGCTTTTCCCCTGAAAACGCCGCGCAAATCATCTGAAGGAGGTTTTCCCTATGATCCGCCACATCGTCATGTTCTGGCTCAAGGACAAGAGCCCCGAAAACATTCAACTCACCGCCGACAAGCTCCGCTCGATGAAGGGCAAGATCGAAGGGATGCGGGATCTGGAGGTCGGCGTCGACTTTCTCCACTCCGAGCGCTCTTGCGACATCTGCCTGACGACGCTCTTTGAAACGCGCGAGGCGCTCGACGCCTACCGCACGCATCCCGTGCACCTGCCGGTGCAGGCGCACATGCACGCGGTGCGCGAGAAGAGCTGCGCCGCCGATTACGAGGTGTAAGATGCCGGAAACGACCGCCTTCAAGCCCCTCGGCGCGACGACGCTGCTCGCGCCCGTGCCCGCCGTGATGGTCTCCTGCCGGGGCACGCAGCCGCCATACGACAAGGACAACATCATAACGGTCGCGTGGGCCGGCACGGTCTGCTCCGACCCGCCCATGCTTTCCATCAGCGTGCGCAAATCCCGCTTCTCGCATCAGCAGCTTCTGCAGAGCCGCTGCCTGTACGTAAACCTCGTCTCGCAGGAGCTGTGCCGGGCTACGGACTTTTGCGGCGTCAAAAGCGGGCGCGACGTGGACAAGTTCGCCGCCTGCAATTTAACGCCCGTGCGCCTGCCCGCGCTCGAGGACGCGCCCGCCATCGCGCAGGCGCCCATCTGCCTGGCTTGCCGGGTGGAAAGCGTGCAGGAGCTCGGCTCGCACGACCTGTTCCTTTGCCGCATTGTGGAGGTCTACGTGCAGGAGCGCCTCTTCGGCGAAAAAGGCGAGCTGGTGATGGAACGCGCGCGCCTTTGTGCCTACAGCCACGGCGAATACCACGCGCTGGGGCGCGTGCTGGGCTTCTTCGGCTACTCCGTGGCCTCGGACAAGGTGCTGCGCCGCCGCCTGCCGCCCGTAAAGCGGAAAAAGTAATCCGCGTCCCCCGGGGAGGGGCGCGCAAAGGAAGAACCGGCGCACCGCCGCGGGAAAGGACCCTCCTTTTCCCGCGGCCTTTTTTATGCGCCCGCGCGGCGTGCTGCGGGGCGCAGTTTATGAGAATCATTCCAATCCTATTGTCATAGCATCTTACGTTGCAGTTTACACTTATTTCAATTTTAGTTTTCAGCAAACTGACGTTTTTTGAGATTTCTCCCAATGTTCTCTTGAATTTTCATAAAGTATGCGCTATAATATCGCTCATAGTCGATAGGTTGCCCCTGGAGGGCGGCCCGATAAGGAGGATGAACCCTATGAAAAAGTTTCTCAGTCTGCTGCTCGTCGTCTGCATGATGATCCCGGCCTTCGCCCTGGCGGAGGATGCCGTGAAGATCGGCCAGGTCGAGTATGCCGCGCACGGCACGAAGTGCTTCGCGGTGCTGACCGTCGCGATGCAGGGCGATAAGATCGCGGACGCCTACATCGACGAGTTCCAGTTCATGGCGGCCGACACGAGCGTCGGCGTGCCGAACAGCGACAAGGACTTCGGCCAGAGCTATCCCGAGGGCAAGGTGCTGGCCTCCAAGAAGGCGAACGCCGCCGCGTACAGCGAGAACATGGCTGCCGCCGGCTCCACCATCGCGCTGGACGTCAACTACGCCGCCATCGAAGACTACGTGACCGGCAAGACGGTCGCCGAGCTCGAGGCCGCGATCGAGGGCAAGACGGCCGAGGAAATGGTCGACGCCGTCTCCGGCTGCACGCTGGTCGACACCCTGGGCTATGTCAAGGGCCTGATCGACGCCGCGAAGGCCGCGAAGTAAGAACCGCTTTACGCAAAAGGGCCGGGGAGGATATCCTGATGGATTTCTTCCCCGGCCTTCTTTGTATCCGCCCCGCGCGGTCTTTTAGTCCGCGATCAGCGCGTTGTAGGTTTCCAGGTAACGGTCGTACGCGGACTGGATCAGGCCGAGCATCGTCTGCAGGCCCGCGTCGTTCAGCGACTGCTCAAACGACGCCCAGTTCTCGTCGACGCCGCCGTCCAGAATGGAGCTGACCATGAAGGAACGAACGATGTTCTTGATCTGCGGCTCGATCTGGGAATACTGCGCCTGCTCCTCGGTGGTCATCAGCACCGGCGGCACGTAGCGGTTCTCCGCCAGCACCTCGTCCTTGCCGTTGACGCGCTGCGCGGCGAGCAGCTCCACCGCGTCGTAGGTATACTCGGCGACCGTGCCGTAGTACTCGTTGAGCACGGCGACGCCGCCCTGCACGGGGGTGCTGTTCTGGCGCAGGTCGTTCCACGACTCGTAGCCTTCGGGCACGTTGAAGTCGCCGTTTTCGTTCAGGTCAAAACTCAGGATGCCCGTCTCCTCGTCGCGGATGTAGGAGTAGCCCACGGTGCCCCAGTTGGTCGTGACGGCCATCTCCGGCTCGTTGAGGTAGTTCATCAGGGCGGTCATGATCTCCGGGTACTTGCACTCGGTGGTCAGGATGGAGTGGCTGGTGCCCCACAGCTCGGAGCGGTTGCAGCGCACGCCCATCTTGCCCTTTTCGCCGGACAGCCGCGGCAGCGGCACGTACTGGTCGCGCACCTCGACGATCGGGATCTCACCCTCCGGGGACCAGCAGCCGAATACGCCGATGATCGCGTCCTGCTCGCGCAGCTTGTAGCCGTAGGAGCCGTCGCCGGAGAAGCCGTCCATGTCCAGCAGGCCCTCTTCCTGCAGGCCGCGGTAGAACTTGAGCACGTCCTTGAACGCGTCGCTCAGAACCCCGAAGACCACGTTTCCGCTTTCATCCAGCGTGCAGTAAGGGTAGTAGGAGCCGTAGGAAACGCTCTGGCCAAAGCAGCCCATCATCGCGAACAGCGTGTTGTTGGAATCGAAGCCGTCCGCGTCGATCACGAAGTTGCAGGCGTAGGGAATCTCGTCGTCCACGCCGTTGCCGTTCAGGTCGCCGCCGTCGCGGAAGGCGATCAGCACGTCCTTCAGCTCGTCGAGGGTGGTGGGCATTTCAAGGCCCAGCTTGTCCAGCCACGTCTTGTTGATCATGATCGGGCCGTTCGTCAGCGTCAGGCCGTACATCTCCTCGATGTAGGGGAAGCCGTACATGTGGCCGTCCGGGTAGGTCGCCAGCGCCTTGTACTCGGGGTGGTCGTCCAGAATCTTCTTGATGTTGGGGGCGTACTGCGCGATGAGATCCTCCGTGGGCAGGAAGATGTCCTGGCCCATGTACTGGCTGATCACGGAGGTGCTGACGCCCTTCCAGATCATGTCCGGCAGGTCGCCGCTGGCGAGCATCAGGTTGATCTTTTCCGTGAAGCCCGCCTCGGGAATGCCGACCCAGTTCAGGTCGATGCCCGTGTTTTTCCCCATGATGACCGCCTGGTCCAGCTCGTTGGCGTCCACCACGCGGTTTTCGGGCGTCGTGTTGATGATCGTCATGGGCTCAAGGTTCGTGCCCTCCTCGACCACGGGCAGCGTGCCGTCCAGGTGAACCGTGTCCGGGTAATCCGCAGCCAGCGCCGCGGAGCCCAGGCTCAGCGTCAGGCAAAGGAACAGAGCAAATACCTTCTTCATTTCTCATTCTCCTTTTTTCATTTGATAAACGCATTCCGCCTCGCAAAGACGCCCCGCGCACGGTCGGCCACGCCGTGACGCCGGGCCCTCGCCCCGGCGAACCTGCATTGTATCCAGTCGCTTATCCCTTGACGGCGCCGATCATCACGCCCTTGGCAAAGTACTTTTGCAGGAAGGGGTAGACCACCATCAGCGGCGCGGCGGAGACGACGATGACGCAGAACTTGAGCTGATCCGCCATGTTCTTGCGCTCCGCCAGCGCCTTCGCGTCGCCGGTGACCATCTCGCTGGTCTGCCCGATGAGCAGCAGGTTTCGCAGCACGATTTGCAGCGGCATCTTCTTCTCGTCCATCAGGTAGATCAGCGCGTCGAAGTACGAATTCCACTTGGCGGAGGCGTAGAAGAGCGCCAGCACCGCAGCGATGGTGCCCGAAAGGGGCAGCGCCACGCGGAAGAAGAAGCCAAAGTCGCTGCACCCGTCGATGTTCGCGGCCTCCAGCAGCTCCTTGGGCAGCGTGCTTTCAAAGAAGGTCCGGCAGACGATCAGGTTGTACACGGAAACCGCGCCCGGCAGCACCATGACCCACAGCGAGTCGTAAATCTTGAGGTTTCGCATCAGCAGGTACGAGGGGATCATGCCGCCGCTGAAGAACATGGTGAAGGAAAAGAGCAGCATGATCTTGCGCCGCCCGCCCATGTCCGCGCGGGAAAGGGCATAGCCGCCGGAGAGCGTCGTAATCAGGGAGATCACGGTGCCAAGGCCCGTGTAGATGAACGAGTTGAGATAGCCGCGCCAGAGCGGCGGATAGGTAAACGTCTTCTTGTAGCCGCCCGCGAAGAATTCCACCGGGTACAGCAGGAAGTCGCCGCGGTTTACGACGCGGGGCGTCGTGAAGGAAGCGATGACGACAAAATAAAGCGGATAAAATATCACGATTGCGACGAGGGCCATGAGCGCCACGTTGAAGATATCGAAGATTTTATCCCCGCGCGTGCTGCGCGTAATGCCTTTTCGACCTTGCATAAACTCAAACCTCCGCTCTTAGAACAGGCTGACGTCGGACATCTTGCGCGCGAGCGTATTGACCGCGAGCAGCAAGACGAGGTTGACGACCGAGTTGAACAGGCCCACCGCCGCCGAGAACGAGTACTGCGCGCTTTGCAGGCCGACCTTGTACACGTAGGTGGAGATGATCTCGCTCACCTCGGTGTTGAGCCCGCCCTGCATGAGATAGGCCTTTTCGTAGCCGACCGAGAACAGGTTGCCGACCGAAAGGATGAACATGATCGTCACCGTCGGAAGGATGCAGGGGATGTCGATGTGAATCAGCCGCCTGATCTTGCTGGCGCCGTCCACGATCGCCGCCTCGTGCAGCTCCGGGCTCACGCCCGCGAGCGCGGCGATGTAGACGATGGCGTTGAAGCCCATGTCCTGCCAGATGCCCGAGGCGACGTACATCGTCCTGAAGTACTCGGAGCGCGTCATGAACAGGACTTCCTTCGCGCCCGTGGACGTGATCAGCTTGTTGACCCAGCCGTTGGAGGGGGCGAACATGATGTTCATCATCGAAACGACGACCACGACGGAGATAAAGTGAGGCGCAAACGACAGCGTCTGAATGAACTTCTTGTACCGCGCGCTGCGCAGCATGTTGAGCATCAGCGCGAAGAGAATGGGGATCGGAAAGCCGAAGAGCAGCGAATAGAGGCTGAGCAGCAGCGTGTTGCGGATGCTCTTCACCGCCACGCTCGTGCTGAAAAACTGTTCAAAGTACTTGAGCCCCGCCCAGGGGCTTCCCGTGATGCCGAGCTTCACCTTGTAGTCCTTAAAGGCGATGGTCACGCCGTACATCGGCGCGTAGCAAAAGACGATCAGCCAGACAAAGGCCGGAAGCAAGAGGATGTAGAGTTGCCAGTTGTGCGCCATAAAGCGCCCAAGCCGCTCCATGCGGGTTCTGGACCCGAGGGCCTGTTTCGTCTGAATCACCACAGCGCAGCCTCCATTCAAAGCATTCTTCACAAAATTTATAACACGTTTTGCAGCAACCTGTAAATCGCACAATCTGCGGAAACGATGCACAAATCCAATCACTTTTCAAAGAGGTACGGCAGCCGGATGGCGATGCGCGCGCCGCTTTGCGCGCTCAGCACCGACACGCCGTACTTTTCCCCGAAAAGGAGCTGGATGCGCTTGTGCACGTTCGCGCAGCCGATGTGCCCGCCGCCGCCGCCCGAAAGCAGCAGCTCCTTCCGGTCCTCCGGGATGCCCGCGCCGTTGTCGCTGACGACGATTACCACGTCCCCATCCTGCAGCGTCCCCTCGATGTGAATCAGGCAGCCGAACGCGGCCTCCTTAAAGCCGTGGAGGATGGAGTTTTCCACGAAGGGCTGCAGCAGCATCTTCGGCACGATGGCGTCGTACAGCGGCTCGTCGATGTCGTAGTACACGGCAAACCGGTTTTCGTTTTCGCTCTGAACGGAGGCAAGGTAGAGGTTGAGCTGCTCGATGTCCTTGTACAGGTAGACCAGATGCGCCTTCGTATCCACCGAATAGCGCAGCGCGCCCGAGAGCGCGATCACCCGCTCGGCGATCTCGTCTTGCCCCGCGTCGAGAAGGCGGATGTGCAGCTTGTTGAGCGAGTTGTAGAGAAAGTGCGGGTTGATCTGCATCTCCAGCATCAGGATGTTGGCGTCCTTTTCGCGCCGCTCCAGCTCGACGTTGTTTTCCGCCAGCCGTTCGATCCGCTCGTTCATGCTCTCGATCACCGTCATGATGCGGTCCGTCTCGCGCGGGCTGTCGCAGCCGGGCGCGCTTTGCGGGGCGTTGGCGATGTGGGCCGCCCGCTGCGCCAGCTCCCGCACCGGACGCAGGGTCTTTCGGATGAAGAAGGTGCTCAAAAGCAGCGTCGCGGCGCACACGAGCGCGAGCAGCCGGATGTACAGCGCGAACGTCTCGCGCGCGGAGTGCGTGATGTCCCCCTCGGGGACGACGCAGAGATAGAACCAGTCGCCGACGTTCGCCGGCAGCATGCCCACGAGCGCCTCCTCCCCGTCGACCGCGTACATGCCGCTGCGGTAGCCCTCCCCCTCCGAAAGCGCTTCCCGCACGGAGGGCGCCTGCAGGTAGCTGCCGTTCTTGGCGGCGTCCTCGCCGCTCACGATCCGCCCCTCGCTCGTGACGATCATGTACGTGCTGCCGGGCGTCAGGCCGTCCGGCGAAAAGGTGTTGTACAGCAGCCCGGGCGAAATGCTGATCACCAAATAGGGGGGCGGGATTTCCCGGGGAAGCTTTTGAATCGCCTCGCCCTCGACCGTCGAGATGTTCATCCGCTTGATCAGCAGAAAGACCTTCGTGTCCAGCCGCGCATCCGTCCCCCGCGCGTAGCGCTTCATGCGATCCGTGAGGTGCGCCCGCGCGTCCGACGTCGGCTCCCAGACGTAGTACGGCCGCCTTTCCAGCGCGCCGTCCAGACCCGCCGCCTGAATGTCCGCGCAGGTATACGAAAAGACGTTTTGGTCGGAATACTCGAAGTCGTCCGAAAAGATGTCGATGTCGCAGATGTACGCGTCGTAGTCGCTGACGGTCGATCCGAAGTAGTTGAAGACGACCTTGCGCATGGCGTTTTCCCAGTTCATGCGCCCCCGCACGCCCGGCGCGTGCAGCGCCTGCAAAAGATCGCGCATCTTGGTGTCCACGCACATGAGCTCCGCGCTGTCCACGATGTCGTCCAGGATGGCGTTCAGCATGCGCGCGTTGGAGGTGAGCGCCTCGCGCATGCCGTCCTCCGTCCGCCTGCGCACCTGTCTGGCCGTGTCCACGGAGAAGTAGACGGTCACCACGGCCGATTCAAAGAGGATGAGCAGGACGATGCCGACGAGCATCTTCCTGCTGATGGACATCTTCATTTGTCGTCCCTCCTCGCGGCGTACAGCATGCGGTAGCGGTTGGGGGACATCTGCGTGTGCTGATTGAAGACGCGGATGAAGTAATTGACGTTCGCGAACCCGGTCTGCTCGGCGACCTCGTAAACCCGCAGGTCGCTTGAGGCCAGCAGCTCCTGCGCCTTGCGGATGCGCAGCCTGTTCAGATAGCGCACGAAGGATTCTCCCTGCGCCTGCTTAAAGAGGTTCCCGAAGTACCCCGCGGAAAAGTGCAGCCTCCGCGCCATCGCCTCCTGGGTGAGCTGCGGATCGCTGAAATGCTCGCTTAAATAGTCCAGGCAGCGCTCGATGGGCGCGCTCGATGCGTGCGCCGACAGCTCGCGAACCGCCTGCGCGAGGTTCGCGGCCAGCGCGCGGTACGCGGAAAAGAACGCGTCGGCGTCCCGGCTCCGCTGCGCGGCGGCGGAGGCCCGCTCCACCAGCTCCATGTGCAGCGCCTCCTGAAGCTTTGCGGCGCCCGCCATGCTGACCCATTCGGCGTGCAACGTGTACAGGAGGCGCTGCACCGGCATGTACGGCGGGGCCGACACCTCGCGCCGCACCGCGTCGACGGCGCGGGCCGCCGCCTCCGGGGCGCCCCTGAAGATGTGGCTTCGCACATCCTCCAGCAGCGCCCGGTCCACCCGCTTCTTTGCGTCCGTCAAAAGCTCCCCGTCCGAAATGACGCAGGGGGCCGAGAGGTAAAACGCGTACTCCATCAGGGCCTTGCAGTGCGCGAGCGACGGGCGGATGCCGCGCAGCATGTCGGCCTCGGGCGCGCCCGCCGCGCAGCAGATCCGCGCGCCGAAGCGGGCGCGCGCCTCCTCAAAGCAGCGCATCAGCGCGTCCCGATCCAGCGCCGCTTCCCCCGAAAACACGGCCAGCGGAAACATCCCCTCGCTTTCCAAAAGCAGCGCGCGCCCGTCCGGCGGCATGAGCGCTTCGATCTCATGGAGCAGCCACGCCATGATTTTGCGCTGGGCCTCCTGCAAAAGCGCCTCGCCCTCGGGCAGCACGCGAAGCAGATAGAGCCTGCCGGGGAGCTTCGCGTCCACGGTCAGGTTGAGGCGGCTGGCGAGCACCTCCGCGTACATCGCCGGGTTCGCCATGAGGCTTGAAAAGTCCAGCGGCGATAAGGCGGCTTTCTCCGCGCCGTCCGGCTCCATCTCCGCCCGCACCCTTTCGACGACCTGACGGATCGCCTGCTCCGTGTACGGCTTGGTGATGTAGTCGATCGCGCCCAGCCGGATCGCCCTCTGCGCGTAGGAAAACTGGTCGTACGCGCTCAGTATCGCGACGGCCACCGAGGGCGCGCGGCGGCGGATTTCCCCCAGCAGCGTCAGGCCGTCCATGCCCGGCATGCGGATATCCAGAAAGATCAGGTCGACGGGATGGCCCGACAGCAGCTCCAGCGCCTCGTCCCCGCAGGCCGCCGTCCACGTCCGCGCGGCCGGCGCGAGCCTGAGCAGCATCGCGCGCAGGCCTTCGCGGCTCTCGCGTTCGTCCTCCACGATCAGAATGTGCATCTTTGGTGGTTCATCTCCCTCGCCGCTTGCGCCTCCCGCCGCGCGGGGGGTTCTGCATGCGACACAAAAATGAGACATTAAATGTCAGTTCCAAAAAATAAACAACGGCCGCTTTCATGCACCGAAAAGTGCACCGAAAGCATCCGTTGGCGTTTGGCTAGAATATTCTACCTTTGTAACCGTCGTCCGGCGCGGCGGCCGTCTCTCTTTTATCTTACGCAAAATTGCCGGTCACATCAACCCAAATATCAAAAATTGAATCGATATTTTCAACAATTCGTCAAAAAATACTATTTGCGCCCCGCCTCCGATCTGCTATGATGAAGGCAAATGCGACAGGCCTCATCCCCTGAAATCCGATCGATCAAAGGAGGCGCCGAACATGGCGACGCAAGCATTCTATAAGCCCGGCGACGGCTGGTCCGGGGATTACATCCCCTTCTACTGGGACGGGAAGTTCCGCCTCTTCTACCTGCTGGACAGGCACGCGCCGCGCGGCCACCTGGACGGCATCTCCTGGAACCTGGTGGAGACGGAGGATTTCGTCCATTTCGATCCCAAGGGCGTCATGCTTCCCTACGGCACGGAGGAAGAGCAGGACCGCTGTGTCTACACGGGCAGCGTCCTGCGCGCGCAGGGCAAATTCCACATCTTCTACACCGGCCACAACCCCTTCCTGCGCCAAAAGGGCCTGCCCGAGCAGAAGGTCATGCACGCCGTCAGCGACGATTTGCACCGCTGGACGAAGCTGCCGGAGCACACGTTCCAGGCGGCCGACGACTACGAGATCCACGACTGGCGCGACCCGTTCGTCTTCTTCGACGACGCGGACGGCCTCTACCACATGCTGCTGGCCGCCCGCCTCCTAAAGGGCGCGGCGCCTCGCAGGGGCTGCACGGCGCACCTGACCAGCGAGGACCTGATCTCCTGGTCCGTTCAGGCGCCGCTCTGGGCGCCTGAAAGCTATTACACCCACGAGTGCCCCGACCTGTTCAAGATGGGCGATTGGTATTACCTGATCTATTCCGAGTTCAGCGACATCAACCGCACGCGCTACGTCATGAGCAAAAGCCTGTACGGCCCCTATATTACGCCGCAGCAGGACGTGTTCGACACCCGTCCCTACTACGCCGCGAAGTCGTGTTCGGACGGGGAAAGGCGCTACCTGTTCGGCTGGATCTCCACGCGCGAGGACGAGACGGACTTCAGCGGCTTCCGCTGGGCCGGCAGCCTGGCCGTCCACGAGCTGTATCAGCTAAAAGACGGGGAGCTCGCCTGCCGCGAGCCGCAGACAATCGCCGCCTCCTGGAAAAAATCGCAGCGCGACCTGGCCTTTGAGAACGCTGCGGACGGCGCGTCGGCCGCCGTCTCCTGCGAGACCGGCACCGCGGTCTGTTACGCGCGGGAAGCCGCGCCCCGCGCCTTCCGCTTCGAGGCGGACGTGAGCTTTGAGGAGGGCACGCGCACCTTCGGCTTCTTGCTGCGCGCAAGCGAGGCAGACGACACGGCCTATGCCCTCAACTTCGATCCCTACGCGCACCGCATCGACTTCTTCATGAAGCCCCGCCTGAACTACAAGCGCTTTCACGACGAGGGATTAAACCGCGTCTTCCACATGGAGGCCGCCAAACCCTTCCACGTCGTCCTCACGGTGGAGGATACGATCCTGGTCGCGTACATCGACGACCGGATCGCCTTCTCCGCCCGCATGTACGACCTGAAGGGCGACAGCCTCGGCATCTACGCCCAGAGCGGCGGCATGCGCCTGCAAAATGCGCGCCTCAGCACCCAGCAGTCGGATTGACAAGGACAGGAGGTCTTTCTATGAGCACACGGGGTACCCGCGACTTTCGCCCCCGTTTCCACTACACGCCGCCCAAGGGATGGATCAACGACCCCAACGGCCCGCTCTATGAGGACGGCGTCTGGCATCTCTTCGCCCAGCACTATCCGCACGACACCGTATGGGGCCCCATGCACTGGATTCACGCGACCAGCAAGGACCTGCTGCGCTGGGAGGATCGCGGCGTCGCGCTCTCGCCCGACGAGCGCCTGGGCCTGATCTTCTCCGGCAGCGCGGTCATCGACAAGGGCAACACCTCTGGGCTGGGCGGCAAAAAGGACCCCATGATCTGCATGTACACGCACCACGGCGAGCACGAGCAGCAGAGCATCGCGTTTTCCGAGGACCGCATCCACTTTACGCCCTACGCAGGCAACCCGGTCATCCCCAACAGCGAGCAGCCGGACTTCCGCGATCCGAAGGTCTTCCGCAACGACCTGCTCGGCTGCTGGAGCGTCGCCATCGCCGCGGGCGACCACGTCGAGTTCCACGCCTCGCCGGACCTGATTCACTGGCGCAAGACCGGCGAATTCGGCCGCGCCGAAAACAAGCTGGGCGGCGTGTTCGAGTGCCCGGACCTCTTCGCGCTCCCGGCACCGGACGGATCGACGCTCTGGGTGCTGATCGCGAGCATGGCGCTGCCCAGAGAGTTTGGCGGCAGCCGAACGCAGTACTTCCTGGGGACGTTCGACGGCAATACATTCATAGAGACGCTGCCCTCCGCCCGGGCGAAGCTGATCGATTCGGGGTACGACAACTATGCGGCCGTCACCTTTTCCGGCGCCGAAAGGCCCTGCCTCATCGGCTGGGGCACGAGCTGGAACTACGCGGCGGAGGAGCCCACCGGCCCCTTCTGCGGGCTCATGACCTACGCCCGAAACCTTTCCCTGGTGCAGACCGAGGAGGGCCTCCGCCTGGCCAGCGCCCCCATCACGCCGTCCTTTGCCCTGCGGGAGGCCCCGGCATCCGGGCAGCCCGGCCAGCAGCCGGCGGCTGAAGCGCCCCTGCCCGGCGAACAATTCTGCCTGCGCATCGAAGCGAAGGGCGCGTTCTGCGCGTCCCTGTTCAACGGGCAGGGAGAGTCCTTCACCTTCGGGCTGGACAACGAGCACCGCTTCTTCACCGACAGGACGCGGGCCGGCGCGCGCGACTTCAGCGAGCTGTACCGCGCGGGTCTGGCCTCCGTCACCGTGACGCCACGCATGCAGACGGGCGACGTCGCCCTCACCCTCTACTTCGACCGCTGCATCGCGGAAATCTTCGCGGACGAGGGCACCTACGCGAACACCGCCCTCGTCTTCCCGTCGCAGCCTTACACCCACGCGTCCCTGCTGGGAGAAGGAAAACTCTTCGTAGGTTCCGTTCAGGCATAACGAACAGGCTCGCCCGGCTTCGTCGCTTTTGCGAAAAGTAGGGCGGCCTTTTTTCTTTACGACAAATGAAACGCCGATTCGCGGGAAATAGCGCCCCACCCTTGCCCAATACTGTCCGACGTACTATACTTAGACGAGTGATTTGGAGTTTTGAGGGGGCACGCTTGATATGACCTATCATTGGACCCAGTGGCTGCTGTTTTTTTATCTGTATTGCTTTATCGGTTGGTGCTTTGAATCGACGGTCGTCTCCGTCTCCCAGCGCAAGCTCGTAAACCGCGGCTTCATGAAGGGGCCCTTCCTGCCGATCTACGGCTCGGGCGCGATCATGATTCTGCTCTTCACGCTGCCCGTCCGCACGAATTACGTGCTCGTCTTTTTGCTGGGCATGCTCGCCGCGACGATTCTGGAATACGTCACCGGCGCGTGCATGGAGCGGCTGTTCAAGGTCCGATATTGGGATTACAGTCAAAAGCGGTTCAACCTGCACGGGTACATCTGCCTGACCTCCTCGCTGGCCTGGGGCGCGCTCAGCGTCGCGCTGGTCGCTTTCCTGCAAACCTGGCTGGAGCGCTTCGTCTTCTACCTCTCAAGCGACATGGTGGGCGCGCTGGTCTTCGTCGTGAGCGTCGTCTTCGTGTACGACTTCGTCACGTCCTTCCGCTCGGCTTACAACCTGCGCAAGCTCATCGAGCAGAGCGAACTCCTGCGCCGCGAGGCGGAGGCGATCCGCGCGCGCGTGGCTTCCTTCGAGCAGGCGGCGGACCAGGCGAAGCAGGAGCTGCGCGAGCGCACCGAGGACATGCTGGACGACATCAGCGCGCGCGCGGCGGCGCTGCAGAACATTCCGGAGGAGATCCGCGCGGAGCTGCGCGAGCGCTACGCGGCCTGCCGCGACACCATCGAGCGCCTGCGCGCGCAGTCCGGCCAGGACCTGGGCAAGCTGATCCGGCGCAACCCCAGCGCCACCTCCAACAACTACCGGCAAGCGCTTGCGGACACGGTCGAGCGCATCAAGAGCGTGGACGAGCGCGAAATCGAGCGCCTGGAAAGGGAACAGAACCGCTTTGCGCAGGGCATCAACTTTTACAAGCTGTTCTGGATCTTCTTCCTCGGCTGTTTCCTGGGCGTCGTGATCGAGACGCTCTTCTGCCTGCTGACGCGCGGGCACTATGAAAACCGCGTCGGCGTCATCTGGGGGCCCTTTAATCCCGTCTACGGCTTCGGCTGCGTCGCGCTGACGCTGGGGCTGTACTTCCTGCGCTTCCACCGCGACCTGCACATTTTGTTCTTCGGCGCGGTCATCGGCAGCGTGGTCGAATACGTCTGCTCCTGGGCGCAGGAAATGGTCTTCGGCTCGACCTCCTGGGACTATTCCTCCATGCCCTACAACGTCAACGGGCGCATCTGTCTGCTGTACGCGTTCTTCTGGGGCGTGCTCGCCTGTTATTGGATCAAGAACATCTTCCCGCTGCTCAACGGATGGATTCTCGGCATTCCGGACAAGATCGGCAAGCCGCTCACCTGGGCCGTCTGCGCGCTGCTGTGCGCGGACATGGCGCTGAGCGCCTGGGCCGTGCTGCGCTGGGTCGAACGCGACGCGGGGCAGCCCCCGCGCAACTTCGTGGAGTCCTTCTTCGACGCGCGCTTTGGGGATGAGCGCATGCAGGTCATCTTTCCGAACATGACGTTCAAGGCGGAGTAAGGCTATACATACAATAAAAGGATGCGGTGAATCCCCCTCGGGGGAAACACCGCATCCTTTTATTGTAAGATCGTCCTCAGGCTCCGGCCGCGTCCCGCAGCGCGCGCTGCGTAGCCGCGTCCGCGACGCCCGTGCGCGAAAGCCCGGCGTCCGCCTGAAACGCCTTGACCGCTTCCTCTGTCCCGGCGCCAAACTTGCCGCTCTGCTCGCCCTTATAATACCCAGCGTCCGCAAGCCAGCCCTGCAGCGCCGCGACGCCCTCGCTTTCGTTGCCCTTCTTGAGCGTGGTGCCCACGACGCCGTCCCGCGTAAGTCCGTAGCCGCGGATGCTCGCGTCGTCCAGCCGGTAGGTGTAGCGCTGCACGTTCGTCGGCGAGGGGCCTAGAATCTTGTTGTTGCCCTCGATCGTGTGCACCAGAATCGTTCCATCCACGTCCTTGGAGAGGTACTCCACGATGCCGACGTGGTCGATGCGGTTGTACTTGTACCACTCGATATAGATCAGGTCGCCGCGGCGCGGGGTGTAGGGGCGCTCCGCCGTAGAGACGCCGTCCTCCCAATACCATTGTTCGCCGTAGCCTTTGAGCGTACCCGTGGTCGTCACATAGCGTCCGCGCGCGATAAACCAGTCCACGCCCGTCTGGCACTCCGCCTGCATGGGATAAAGCACGTCCAATAGCTGCTCGCCCGTGCGTTCGCCCGCCTGCTGCGTGCTCCAAGAGACGAACTCCGAGCACCATTCCTTGTAGGCGCCGCCCGCCCATTCCCCGTACTTGCTGAACCCGCCCTTGGTAGCGGTATATCCGAGCTCCTCCACGCAGACCTCGAGCACTGCCTCGATCTGGGCGTCCACCGCGTCTTCCGCGGACCCCTTCATGCCAGGCGCCATCAACAGCAGCACCGCCGCCAAAATGCATGTCAGTCGTCTCATCGCGTTCCCTCCATGCTTTCATTCTTCATCTATAAAACGATAGACGCCGCGCAGCCACTGCACGGCGTTTTTTATTGTATCATAGAACGATGCGATCGTCAATTTTGCGCGTGCGCCTGAACTTCTCCGTTTGGAGAGTCGCCCTCCATATAACAAAAAAGAGAGCCGCGACGCAACTCTCTTTTCTGAATGGAATCCGGCAGCGACCTACTCTCCCGGGCCGTCACCAGCCAAGTACCATCGGCGCATAAGGGCTTAACTTCTGTGTTCGGTATGGGA
>JAEXCG010000093.1 GCA_023402355.1 Bacillota bacterium
GGGGGGGCGGGCGGCTGGGGCCCCCCGCGCCCGTATCTATGTCAATTTGTCCGTTCTAGAAAGAGGCTTCACCGCCCTTTCGCTCCAGCGCCCAGATGTGCCGGTCGCGCCGGAAGAGCAGGCAGGGCAGCAGCCCCAAAAGCGCCAGCCCGAGGAAGAGCAGCGCCGCGCCCGCGCCCTTGCCCGCGCCGAGCAGCGCGTGGAGCGGGTGGCCGGGGGAAAGCGCCGCCATCAGCGGCTCGGCCACGCGGTCGACCAGCCATCCGCCGAGCAGATAGCCCAGCGGAATGGTGAAGAACTGCAGCGTGTTGCGGGCGGCGTATACGCGCCCCTGCATGTCCAGCGGAAGGGTCGTGCGCAGCAGCGCGTTCATGTTCGCGTTCATCGCGGGGATGGCGATCCACCCCAGCGCCGCGCCCAGGCACCACAGCACGGGCGAGCGGCCCAGCGCGAGCAGCAGGTTTTCCGTGCTCATGGAAAACAGCAGCGCGTTGAAGATGACGCGCACACGGCTCTTCGGCGCGGGCAGCAGCGTCATGAAGGCGCTTCCTACCAGCATGGCGAGGCCGGAGACGGTGTTGACGGCCCCCAGGGCCGCCTCGCCCGCGCGGGGCAGGACCAGGGCGGGCAGAGCCGCGTTGCACATCGAGGCCGCCAAGTTGATGCAGGCCAGCAGCAGGATGAGGTCGAGGATGCCGCGATGCCTGCGCAGGTACGCAAGGCCGCTTTGGACCGACGCGAGCAGCGATTCGTCCGGCTGCCCCTCCCCTCGCGGGGCGCGGGGAATGCGGATGAACAGCGCGAGGCTCAGCACCGCGACGGCGCAGGTGCAAAGGTCGAAGACGATGACCGCGTCCAGCCCCAGCAGGGTGTAGAGCGTCGTGGCGGCCATGGGCGTCACGACCGTGACCAGGGAGCTGGAAAGCGCCTGCAGGGAGCTGACGCGCTGCACGTGCCGCCTGGGGGTCAGCAGGCTGACCGTCACCTCGGAGGCGGGCTGCTGCACCGTGTTCATGAGGCCGCCGAGCGCGTTGAGCGCGTACAGGTGGCCGACGCGAAGCCTGCCGGTCAAAAGGAGCGATAGCACCAGCAGCGTGGAGAGCGCCGCGAGCAGGTCGCAGACGATCAGGGTCTTCTTCTTGTCCAGCCGGTCGCAGAGCGTCCCGGCGAAGATGCTGACCAGCACGTAGGGCGCGTAGGTGCAGATGGACAGCAGGGCGGTCTTCAGGGCCGAGCCCTGCTGCTGGTACGACCAGAGCACCAGCGCGAAGCTGGTCATCGAGCTGCCGAGCGTCGAGAGCGACTGCGTCAGCCAGAGCGTGAGGAACGGACGCATTTCAGATGGGGTTGACTTGATTTTCATGAGACTTTGCTCCTCCCTTTTTTTAGTCGGCGGGGGATGCAAAGCCTGTCGGACGAAGGGATGAACCTCAGGGCTCCATGCATGATTCGTCCGGAATCAGGCTCTGCATGGAGCAAAAACGATGCACAGGATCATGGAATGTCCTCCTTTCCGCGTGATACGCCCAGGATAACACGCGGGCGGGCATTTGTAAAGCGCGCGGGCTTACAGGTCCTGCGCCTCGAAGGCCCGCGCGTCCGCGCGGTAGCGCAGCAGGCCGCACAGCGCGAAGACCGCGATGCCCGCAAGGAGGAGGGGGATCTGGCGCAGTTGGTCGGCGGCGCGCATGGAATCCCAAAAGCAGGCGCCGGTCAGGGCGCGCGCCGCGTGCACGCTGCCCTCGCCCAGCAGGAGGACGGCGAAGACCGCGACGGTGGATTTGACGAAGGCCGCGCCGACCTTTTGCACGTCGCGGAAGTAGCCGCCCAGGAACACGGCGTTGAACGCGGCGAAGAGGAGGAACGCGAGGCCGAAGAAGGCGACGTCCGGATCGAGGCCCGCCGGGTTTTCGTAGGGAAACGCGGTGCCGCGCAGGATCGCCACGGGCACGCACAGCAGGATCTGCAAGAGCTCGACGGAGATCACGAGCAGGTAACGTGCCCGGACGACGTCCCTCTTTTGGACCGGCAGGGAGAGGGTGTAGAGCACGTCGCGGTTTTCGCGCGCCGTCTGCACGGACATGAAGATCGCAAGGCAGGTGTAAAAGAAGCAGACCGTGTAGGGGTAGCCGGGAATGAACAGCATCAGGCAAAAGGAGAAGAACACGTAGACGACGGGCAGCACCACCAGCTTCCATTCCTTGTACAGCAGGTTCCTAAGCATCGCGCGCCCCCCTTTCCAGGCCGACCATGACGTCCTCCAGCGTCGCAGGCGCGGCCTCCACCGCCTCGGGCGCCGCCGCCTCGTCCTCCCGGGGCAGCAGCGCCCAAAAGCGCCCGGCGTGCGCGCGGCAGCCGGTCAGGAGGCCGGCGAAGGGGCCCGCGAGAGCCTGCTCGGGCCCCTGCACCCGCAGGTAGCGCGAGGTGAACGCCCCGACCGGCTCGCAGGCGAGCACCTCGCCCTCCCGCATGTAGAGGATGTCGTCCGCGCACTTGTCCAAATCGGACGTGATGTGCGTGGAAAAGAGGATCGTCACGCCCTCCTCCCCGCAAAGGCGCAGAAAGATGTCCAGCAGCTCGTCGCGCGAGACGGGGTCCAGACCGCTGGTGGGCTCGTCCAGCAGCAGCAGCCTCGCGCGGTGCGAGAGCGCGAGGGCGAGCAGGTACTTGACCTTCATGCCCTCCGAGAGCTCGTCGGCGCGCTTGCGCTCGTCCAGCCGGAAGCGCTCCAGCAAGCGCGCGTAAGCGGCGTCGTCCCAGTCGGGGTAGAACCTTCGCGTCACCTGCGTCAGCGTGCGCAGCGTCTTGCGGGGGTAAAAGCGGATGCCGCCGGAGACGAAGGCGATGCGCTGCTTGATGAACAGCTCGTGCTCGCGGTACGCCCGCCCGAAGAAGCGCACCGCGCCGCCGTCCGGGTGCGCCTGCCCCAGCAGGCACCGCATCGTCGTGGTCTTGCCCGCGCCGTTGCGCCCGATGAACCCCATGATGTGCCCCTCCGGCACGCAAAAGGAGACGTCCCGCAGCGCAAAGCGCTCGTAGCGCTTGCAAAGACCCTCCACCTGCAATACGTCCAAATTCTCACGCCCCTTCGTTTTCGTCGGCCTCTTCCTGCGCCCGCAGGGCCGCCAGTCGTTCGTTGATGCGCCGCACGGATTCCCGGCAGCGGCGGTAGTTCATAAACCACGTGATCCCATAGGTCGCCGTGAAGCTGAGCAGGATGGACAAAAATGCGCCCGGCGCACGCCCCAGCCCCCAGAGCGCCGCGCTGATGGGCAGCCAGACCGCCGTCGTCAGCAGGAAGTGCAGCACGCCCTGCCGCAAAAAGCTCCAGCGCTCCACCTCGAAGAGCACGGAAAACCCGCCGAAGGCCGCGCCGATGAGCCCGACCAGCAGGTGATAGACCCCCAGGGCGAGCGAGAGCGAGGGGAAACGGGCGAGAAAGTCGGGCAGCAGCGGCACAAATCCATCCCGGTGCACGCACAGCTCGACGACGATCAGCGTCACGAGGCTGCAAAGGCTCGTCACCGCCATGGAGCAGCCCGCGCGCGCAAGCGCTTTTTTCAGCATGAGAAACCCTCCTTCTTTAAATGCCCAGCGTCCGCCGGATGCGGGCGACGTTGCGGCGGGAAACGTAGGTCTGGACGCCGCCCTCCATCAGCACGCGGATCGTCCCGGTAAGGCTCGTGTCCAGCTTGACGATCCGCCGCAGGTTGACGATTTCAAACCGCGAGATGCGCACGAAACGCGCCGGGTCGAGCCGCTCCTCCAGCTCGTAGAGCTTTTCGCGCAGCGCGTAGGCTTTATCGCCGCGCTGGGCGTACACCCGGTCGCGCTCCGCGTAAAAGCGCGCGACCTCGTCGCAGCGCAGGACGACGGCCTCGCCCCTTTCAAAGCCCGTGACCGTGGCCGATAGGTTCTCGATCGATTCCTTCAGCAGCAGGACGTCGGGCGTCCTTGCGCCCGCGCAGATGACGACCTGCGGCTCCTCGTACTTTTTGTCGATGTGCAGCCTTACTTTCATGAGCGCCCCGCCTCTCCTCGTCTTCCCCTACAGTATACAAAAGCGGCGGGCAAACGCAAGCGTTCGCGGCCGAACGGTCGTTTCCGGCCGGTGAGCGGCGTCTGCCGTGCAAAGCAGAATGACATCGACTATCGATAAAAATATATTGACAAACAGGATGCGCTGTGTTATTCTGAGACCAGCAAAGGAGGGAAGACGATGAAACATCTGGAAATTCGCCTGCTGGAGGGGCTGATCGCGCTGTTCATGCTGGCCGTCTGCTTCGTCGGCCTGCGCGCGGCGTGGGCGCTCTTTGCGGGGCCCTATATCGTGAACGGGGTGCGCGTGTGGCGCCTGATCGATACGGTGTGCGCCTCGTCGGCGTGCCTGGGCATCGTGCCGGTGTTGATTGCGAGCGGCGCGCTGCTTTCCGTCTGCGAGCGCGTGGCGCGAAACGAACCGTTTTGCGAGGAGAACGTCCGGGCGCTTAGGCGCATCGCGGTTTGCGGCGCGGCCGTGCTGGCGGTCTGCGCGCTCGCGTTTTTGCTGTACATCGTCTATGGAGCGCAGGATCAGATGATGGCGAGGGTCATGGCCTGGGCGAGCGTGGGCATCGCCCTCGGCGCGTCGGCGGTGGCGCTGTGCGCGCGCGTGCTTTCCGCCCTGGTCGGCCGGGCCCGCGCGCTGCTGCTGGAAAATGAACTGACGATTTAAGGAGGGGGACGGCATGGCGATCGTGGTACGGCTGGACGTGATGCTGGCCCGGCGCAAGATGACGATGACCCAACTGTGCGAGCAGGTGGGCATCACGATGGCGAACCTGTCGGTGCTCAAGACCGGCAAGGCGCGCGCCGTCCGCTTTTCGACGCTGGAGGCGCTCTGCCGGGCGCTCGGCTGTCAGCCGGGGGACCTGCTGGAGTGGCGGGACGACGCGGCGGAGGAGCCCTGACGGCAGACAAAAAACCGCCCGCTTGCCGATTTTTCGGCAGGCGGGCGGTTTTTTGTCCTGTAGAAAGGCCGCGTTCCGTCATTCAGGAGAGGCACGCGCGCAGCATGGCGAGCATCGCGTCCAGCTCCAGGGGCTTTGTGAGGTGGCCGTTCATGCCGGATTCGAGGGACTTGCGGCTGTCGTCGTCAAAGGCGTTGGCCGTCATGGCGATGATGGGCACCTGCTGGGCGTCCGGGCGGCGCAGGGTGCGGATGCGCCGGGTAGCCTCCAGGCCGTCCATGACGGGCATGCGGATGTCCATCAGCACGGCGTCGAAGTGCCCCGGGGCGCTTTGCTCAAAGGCGCGCACCGCCTGCTCCCCGTCCACCGCCTCCTCGGTCAGAAGGCCGTTCATGTTGAGCAGCGTCACCGCGATCTCGCGGTTGAGCGCGTTGTCCTCGACCACGAGCAGGCGCTTGCCCACGAGCGACACCGGCTCCTGCGCCTCCTTTTCGGGCAGGGGCGCGGGCGCGGCGGCTCCTTCGCCGGGGTCGAAGCCGAGCGTGAAGTAGAAATCCGAGCCCTTGCCCAGCTCGCTGGCGACCCGCAGCTCGCCGCCCATCATCTTGACGAGCTGGCTGGAGATGGCGAGCCCCAGCCCCGTGCCGCCGTAGCGGGCGGAGGTGTCCTTACCGCCCTGCTCGAACGTGTTGAAGATGCGTTCCTGGGCGTCGGGGCTGATGCCGATGCCCGTGTCGCGCACCGAGAAGCGCAGGAACACGCGCGGCCCCGTCTGCGGGCCCTCGCGGCAGACGCGCACGGTGACGCTGCCGCCCGTGGGCGTGAACTTGATCGCGTTGCCGATGATGTTGATGAGCACCTGGTTCAGGCGCAGCGCGTCCAGCGAGAGGGGAGGCAGGGGCGAAAAGCCGTCCACGAACGAAAGCGCGACGCCCTTGACCTGCGCCTGCGCGCCCAGGAGCGATTGCAGGCTGGAAAGCTGCGCGGCGAGGTCCGCCGACTCGCATTGGAGCTGGAGCTTGCCGCTCTCGATGCGGGACATGTCCAGCACGTCGCCGATGAGCGAGAGCAGGTAGGCGTTGGCCGATTCGATCTTTTCCAGGCACGTGAGGGTCTGCGCGGGGTCGTTCACGACCGCCTTGGCGATGGTCGTCATGCCGGAGATGGCGTTCATGGGCGTGCGAATCTCGTGCGACATGCGCGAGAGGAAGTCCGTCTTCGCCTGGCTGACGGCGTCCGCGCGCGCCTTCATCACGAACGAGGCGACGACGCGCGAAAGCTCGCGCACGAGCCGGATCTGCTCCTGCGTCCAGGGGTAATTTTCGCGGCTGCTTTCAAAGCACAGCGCGCCCGCGTAGGAGCCGCGGTCCCAGATCGCCGCGCTCAGGCAGGAGGCGAGCGGGCGGCGGCCCCGGATGGGCTCCATGCACACGCCGTCCTTGACGTAGAGCGAGGCGACCTCCGCGTACGTCTCCGCCGTCAGATAGAAGGTCTGGCCGCTCTGCAGCTCCTCGCTGCGCCGCGCCCACTGGTAGGTCACGAGCACGCGCAGGTATTCGGGGTCGACCTCCGTGACGGAGACGCGGTCCAGCCCGTAGCGGGTGCCCAGGCGCGTGAGCAGCAGGTAGACCGCGTCGTCCAGGCATCGCGCCTTGCCCAGCAGCTCCAGCGCGAAGTCAAGCATGCTGCCGTCGTCCGGCGCGGGGCGCTCGTCGATCTCGTTGAACAGGTGCTCGCTGGGGTAGATGTGCGTGAGCGCGGTGCCCATTTCGCTGGAGGAATCGAGGTAGCAGACGGCGCGCCCGCGGCAGTGATCCTTTACGTACAGCAGCGCGCTTTCCGCGCAGCGGTACAGGCCGCCGTACTCGCCGGTCACCTCGGTGGCGCACATGCCGATGCTGGCCGAGATGACGGGCGGCTCGCCCTCCGCCACGGGGTAGAGCATCTGAATGCGCGAGGCGACGCGCGGGCCGGTGACCTTGGCCTCGGTGCGCCCGACGCCGGGCACCAGCATCATGAACTCGTCGCCGCCCATGCGGGCGACGAGCGCCCGCTCGCCGCCCTCGTCGCGCAGGATGGAGGCGACGTCCTGCAGGATCGCGTCCGCGAACACGCGCCCCTCGCGGGCGTTGAGCGCGTCGAAGTCGTCCATGTCCACGAGCATCAGGGCCATGGGCTCGCTGGGGCCGCGGGCGAGCAGAGCGTCCTGAATCGCCCGGACCCCGGGCTCGCGCAGGAACGCGCCCGTCAGCGGGTCGTGCGAGCGCGTGGCGTCCAGCAGCAGCTCCATCTCGCGCTCGCGGGTGATGTCCTCGAAGATGCCCACCGCGGAGGCGCTGTCGCCCGAGCGCACGGCGGAGAGCGTCGCGCGGCACCAGAGGCCGCCCGGCGCGTACTGGTAGACGCAGCCCGCCGTGCGCTCGCCCGAGCGGATGCACTCCAGCATGCGCAGGAACCCGGCGCGGCAGCCGGGCGCGATGTAGGCGTCGGCAAACGCCTGCGCGGGGCCCGTGAAGCTCTCGCCGCAGCCGAAATGGGAGCAGGCGCGCGCGGGAATGCGCAATTCCGAACGTGCGGGGTCGTAGTAGAACTCGAAGGTGGAGGTGTGCTCCAGCGCCAGACGCAGCAGCTCGCGCCCCTCCTGCACCTGACCCGCCAGGCGGCGGGTCTGCACCTGCGCGCGGCGCCCCTCGTCGATGTCGATGTATACGCTTTGCACCATCGCGCCGCCGCTGGGGTCCGCGACGAGCTCCGCCTGTCCGATGATCCAAAGCGAGGAATGGTCCCTGCGCTGAAGCTGATAGTCAAAGGGCAGGGTGTCGCCGATCTCCTTCAGCGACAGCACGTTTTGCAGCATGCGCTCGCGGTCCGAGGGGCAGATGAGGTCGGGCAGATGCCAGTCCTTCTTGGCCCAGAACGCCTCCGGGGTGTAGCCGAAGATGCGGATGGCCTCCTGGTTCGCGTCGCGAAAGAGCATCCGCCCGTCGGGCAGCAGCTTGTATTGCACGATGCCGCAGAGCACCGAATCGAACAGGTGGTTGTAGCGGCGGGCCTGTTCCTCCTTTTCGCGCACCTCGCGCTGGAGCAGCTCCTCGTAGACCACCTCGCCGGACACGTCGCGCACGACGCACAAAGAGAGCGGCCGGCCCTCCTCGTCCTCGCCGACCCGGCTGATGCCGCTGACCCACAGGGCGGAGCCGTCCTTTTTTTGCATGCGAAAGCGTACCTCGCGGTCGCCCGAGCCCTCGATGCACTGGCGGAAGAGGGCGCCGTCGTCCGGGTGCACGCAGGCGAGCGCCTGACCGCCCGTCGCCTGCGCAAATTCCTCGTAGCTGTAGCCCAGGTAGCCGAGCATCCGGCCGTTGATGGAGTAGAGCGGGTAGCCCTCCGACAGGTACACGCCGAGGAGCCCGCCGGGGATGCCCCGGCCCAGCAGGTCGACGGCCCGGCGGCTTACGCGCGCCTCGAAGTCCGAATAGGCCTCGCCCTTGCCGCGCACGGGGAAGGCCGCGCCCGCCGCCCGGTCGTCGCAGGGCAGGGAGACGTGAAGGACGGCGATGCGCCAGACCGCGTCGTCCTCAAGGACGCAGGCGGCGCTTGCACGCAGGCGCAGGAGCGTCCCGCCCTGCCACAGGTCCATCGCGCAAAGGCAGGCGGCGCACCCTTCGGTGAGCGCGCGCTCCTCCTCGCGCGTGAAGACGAAGCGGCAGGGGTCCGGGGACTGCGCCGTCTCCTCCCGCAGCGCGCACAGGGCCGCCTCGCGGCCGCGCGCCATTTCGCGCTCGCCCGTGCCGAGCCACTGAACGTCCTGCGCGAGGCAGCCGGCGGTCAGGTCCGGATCGCGCCGGTTAAAATAGGCGTCGAAAAACGCATGGACCGTCTGCATGGCGTCGCCGCCGCAAGTGTTCATGACGCAGGCCTCCTTCTGCAGCCCGGCGGGCCGCCCCGCACGGAGTCGTTACTTTTGTACGTATGCCTCGATGAGGCGAAGGGTGTTTTGCACGCCCAGGACGTGGCTGCGCTCGTAGCCGTGCGAGGCGTACACGCCCGCGCCGATGAGGGCGAAGCGCATGTCGTGCCCAGCGGAAAGCGAGGTCGCCGCGTCGGAGGAGTAGAAGGGGTAGACGTCCACCGCGTAGTCGATGCCGTTCTCTTTCGCCAGCGCGATGAGCTCGCCGGTCATCTCGTAGTCGTAGGGGCCCGCGCTGTCCTTGGCGCAGATGGACACCTGCGTCTCCCGGCAGCGAAGGCCGTCGCCCACGCAGCCCATGTCCACCACGAGCAGGTCCTCGGTGTCCATCGGGATGCCGCTGGAGGCGCCGTGGCCGACCTCCTCGTAGACGGAGAAGAAGATGCTGGTCTTGCGGGCCAGGCGCACCGCGCCCGCCGAGACGGCGCGCGCGAGGGCGAGCAGCATGCCCGCGCTGAGCTTGTCGTCCAGAAAGCGGCTGCGGATGAAGCCGGAGGGGGTCACGCGCACGCGCGGGTCGAGCAGCGCGTAATCGCCCACCTCGATGCCCAGCGCGCGCACGTCCTCCGCCGAGGAGACCAGCTCGTCAAGCAGGATTTCCATCTTCTTGTCGTCCCGCTTCTGGTCGGGCAGCTCGTGGTTGACGTGGGTGGAGGCGTTGTCCGCCTGCACGACGCCGGTGTAGCGGCGCGCGTCCCGCGTGACGACGGTGACGTTTTCCGTCTCCACCGCGTTGAGCGAGGGGCCGCCGATGCGCGTGAAGCGCAGGCGGCCGTCCGCCTTGATTTCGCGCACCATGAGGCCCAGGGTGTCCACGTGCGCGGCGAGCGTCAGGGGCGAGCCCCCGCCGCCCAGGAGGCAGACGACGCAGCCCTTGCGCGTGCGCACGGGCGAAAAGCCGAGCGCTGTAAGCGTCTTTAGCAGGTGGTCCGTGACGTTCCTGGTGTAACCGGTGGGGCTTCCGATTTCAAGCAGGCGCACGGTTTCGTCTACCGCCGCCTGAACAAACTGCTGATCCATGTCGTGACTCCTTTACTGGGGGATGTATTTGTCGAAGTACGTGGGGCCGCAGGCCGCGACGAGGCGCTCGTGGTACGCCCGCTGCAGGGCGCGCGTCACGGGGCCGGGGCGTCCGTCCGCGATGGGCCGCCCGTCCACGCTGACGACCGGCGCGGGGCGGTGCGTGACGTCGGAGCAGAAGGCCTCGTCCGCCGTGAAGAGCTCCTCCGTCGTAAAGGCGCGCTCCTCGACCGGGATGGAAAGCGCCCGCGCGAGCTCCAGAATGTGCTTTCGCGTCGTGCCGGGCAAAATTTCGCAGGTCAGCGGGTGGGTGAGGATCGTTCCCCCGCGCACGGCGTACATCGTCGAGGCGGCGCATTCGGTGACGAGGCCGCCGCGCGCGAAGATCGCGTCGTCCAAGCCCGCCTCCGCGGCCTTCTGCATGCAGTAGGTGTTGGGGATCAGGTTGAGCGTCTTGATGTCGCACCGGCCCCAGCGGAAGTCCTCGAAGAGCGCGGAGCGCAGCCCCTCCTGATAGTCCCGCGCGGAAAAGCTGTGCGGGCGCACGGTCATCACGAACGTCGCGGGCGTCCCCTTGGGCGGGAAGACGTGGCGGCGGGGGGCGACGCCGCGCGTGAGCTGGAAGTAGACGATCAGCTCGTCCCCCTCCACCTGCGAGATGCCCTCCTCGATGAGCCGGGCGAGCACGTCGCGGTCGTAGGGGCACTCGATTTCGAGCTGGCGCGCGGAATTTTCAAAGCGGTCCAGGTGATCGCTCAGCGCGAAGGGCACGTGGTTGAAGGCCATGACGACGTCGTACACGCCGTCGCCAAAGTAGAAGCCGCGGTCCAGAATCGGGACCTGGGCTTCCTCGATGGGCAAAAATGTTCCGTTTAAAAAGGCGATGCTTTCCTTCATGTCCATTCCTCCTGTGAGGTGGCGCGCGGCGCGTCCGCGCGATTGCTTTCATTATAACACGCCCGCGCGCGAAGCGCCGTCGTTTTGCGATATTTTTTCTCTCGCGCAGGACGAAAAAAGGCGCGGACGGCCCAAATGCGCGGGGCAATGGGGCGGCGCGCCTGCGGACGAGGCAGGGAATAGCGAATTGTTTCACGAAGTCCCTTTCAAGGGAATGACCGGCGCGCGGAGCGGGGATTCTGACGACAGGCGGTCGCGCCCGACGGGGCGGCGTCAGCGCGCGAAGGTCTCCTCGCCCAGCGCGTACAGGGCGGTCTGATCGTCCGGGCCGAAGAGCGCGTAGACGACGTCGCCCGCGCGGGCGACGAGCGCGCCCTCGCCGTTCTCGCCGGACAGGTGCACGGCGTCCAGCCCGCGAAGCCGCATGCCCGAGACGGCGTCGGGCGCGTAGCCCGCATGGGGGAGCGTGGTGAGGTAGGCCGCGGGCCAGGCGCTCACGCAGCGCACCGGGACGCCGCCGCGCGCCGCGTAGGTGAGGGTGACCACGCGGCAGGTGGCGGTCCCCGCCTTGACGTCCTCGGCGGCTGCGCTCAGCGGCTCCTCGAGCGGGAGCGAGAGCAGCTCCGCGGGGAAGTATGCGGCCGCGTTTTGAACGCTAACGCCGCCGTCCAGCGCACGGGGCTTGGAGAGGGGCGCCGCCGTCTGCGCGGCCCCCTGCGCCGCGCGCTCGAGCTCCGGCGCCTCGCCCATGACGGCGACGAGGTAAAACGTGCAGACGCAGGCCGCGGCGAGCAGCGTCCAGGCGAGGACGGACGGGACGCGCCGGAGGATGGAGGAGAGCTTCATCGCTTTTTTCCTTTCTTTTTGTCGCGAAGGCTGCGCACCTCGTCGCCGCACACGCCGGAAACCAGCGCGATCAGCGCGCAGGCGAAGAGCAGCGGGAACGAGGGCCGCAGGCCGTAAAGCGGCAGGATCAGGTAGCCGAGCAGCGGCCAGGGCCAGACGGCGATGGGCGCGATCGCGTGAAGCGCGATGCGGTAGGGTACGACGGCGCTCAAAACGGGGCATAATACGTAGCACAGCGCGAACGTCGAGGCGGAGAGCAGCGGCTGCGGCAGCAGGGCGCACAGCGGCGGCAGCAGCGCGAACGGCAGCACGCAGGCGGCGATGCCGGTGAAAAAGCAGCGCAGCGTGTGAGATTGTTTTTGCATGATGCCTCCTGTGAATCTTTGTAAGCGATTATAGCATACCCCGGCGCGCCGTGCAAATATCGCGCGGCCGGGATGAAGCGGCGCTTCGCGCGCGTTAATTAACGTGGAATAGAAGCAAATGAGCGGGAGGAACGGCATGCAGGAAGAAAGCAAGCTGCTGAGCCGGGCGCAGCGAGGGGACCCGGACGCGTTCGAGCGCCTGATTACGCCCTACGAAAAGCGGATTTACGCGCTGGCGCTGCGGATGATGGGAAACGCGGAGGACGCGCGCGACGCGGCGCAGGACGCGATGGTGCGCATCTGGCGCGCGCTGCCGGATTACCGCGAGCGCGCGAGCCTCTCCACGTGGATTTATAAGGTCGCCACCAGCGCCTGCCTGGACGCGCTGCGAAAGCGCCGCGTGCGCCCGCAGGAATCGCTGGAGGCGATGATGGAGGACGGCTTTGCGCCCACCAGCGGCGTGGACGAGCCCTCCGAGGCGCTGCTGCGCGGGGCGCGGGAGGCGTGCGTGCGCGAGGGCATGCAGCGCCTGCCGGACGATCTGCGGGCCGCGCTGATCCTGCGCGACGTGCAGGGCGAGCGCTACGAGGACGTGGCGCAGGCGCTGGGCGTGAACGTGGGCACGGTCAAATCGCGCATTCACCGGGCGCGCGAAAAACTTTGCGAATTTTTGACCCAGAGCCCGGAACTTTTCGGCGCGGGGCGCGTTCAAAGAAGTGAAGGAAAGGGGGGGATGAAGCGTGGACTGTGAGGTCTTTACCTCCCTGCTTTCCCGATGGCCGGACGGCGAGCTCAGCCCCGGCGAGGAACAGGCGATGCGCGAGCACGCCGCGAGCTGCCCCGAATGCGGCCGGATGCTCTTGGCGATGGAGGAAATGCACCGCGCGTTTCAGGGCATGAACGACGAGGTCGAGGTGCCCGCGGACTTTGCCGAGGGCTGGCGGCGGCAGGTGCGCGCCGAGGCCTTCCGGCGAAAGCGCGGCCGCGCGCGTTCCCTCTTTCAGGGCGTGGCGGCGGCCGCGGCGGCGGTCGTCGTGCTCCTTGGCGGCACGGCCCTGTGGCGCACGGGGCGATTGCCCATCGCCTACCCCGCCGCGCCGGAGGGCGCGCCCCAAATCCTCTCGGACGCGGGCGGACAGCCGGAGGAAGCCGACGCGGTGAAGGACGCGCCGGACGAGGAGACCCTGCCCCAGATGCCGATGCTCTCGCGCATGGCGCCGGGGCAGGCGGAGTCGGGCGAGGCGGACATGGCGCAGGGGGCCTCGGCGCAGGGAGCGTCCATCCCCGAGCCGGAGGCGGCCGGAGCGGAACCGCGCGCGTTCGTGCAGGACCTTGCGTCCTTCGCGGGAATCGTCCTTCCCTGGGCGCTCGGCGCGCTGGCCTTCGTGGGACTTGCCGGGATCGGCGTTCACCTGATCAGGCGGAACAAGAGAAAGGAATGACATCTCATGAAAAAAATGCTTTCGATGGTACTGGCCCTGACCCTGATGCTCTTCGTCGCGCTGGCGGCCCATGCGGAGGACGCGGCGCCCCCCGCGACGGTGCCCGACCCGACGCCCGTGGCCACGAACCCCTGGGACGCCCTGCTGGCTGGGGCCAAGCAGAGCGTGGATGAGCTGACCGCGGCGACGGGCACGCTCAGCGTCACGGGCAGCGCGGCGGTGACCGCCGTGCCCGACCGCGCGAGCATCTCCGTGGGCGTGAGCGAAACCGCGCAGGACGTGGCGGAGGCCCAGCGCAGCGCAAACGCGAAGGTGAACGCGATCCTGGAGGCCATGAAGGCGCTGGGCGTCCCGGAGAACAAGATCGTCACCAGCAATTACTCCATCTACCCCCAGTCCGAGTATTCGTCCATCACGGGCAAGTCCTCGCTCGTGGGCTATCAGGTGTCCAACACCGTCTCCATCGACCTGGAGGACTTCTCCATGCTGGAGAGCGTGATCGACGCGGCGGTGAAGGCCGGCGCGAACGAGATGTACGGCATCAACTTCGACGTGAGCAACCGCAGCGAGCTGTACCGCGAGGCGCTGAAGAAGGCCGTCGAGGCCGCGAAGGAAAAGGCGGCGCTGCTCGCAGATGCCTCCGGCCTGCGGCTGGACGTCATCCGCGAGATAAGCGAGGTCGGCGGCATCGGCATGAGCTCGGGCCGCGGCTACATGAACTCCATGGATACGGTGGCCGAGGCGGCGCAGGATGCGGGCACGAGCATTCAGGGCGGCGAGCTGACCGTCAGCGCCCAGGTGGAGATCGTCTATCAGGTGAAGAACCCGTAAGGCGCCGTTAAAGCGAAACGAAAGGCCCCCCTCAAGGTTTATTCGCAGAACTTCCCTTGCCGAAAGAGCAAGGGAGGTTCTTTTACTTTGTGTCGGAACGTCGAAACGCGGGCAGCCCGGAGGACGGCATAAAGGCAAGGCGAAAGGTTTTCAGGCTGGCGCTTTCGCCGTGTTTCTTCATGCTCAGCGCAAAGCGCGCGCCGCATCGAGTAGCGAGAGCATTTCTTCGCAGAAGGTAAAGTTTTTCTTACGACACCTGCTTGCCTTTAAAATTTTGTGTTTATAAGGTTTAGGATTATAAAGAGCTTTTAAGGTTATTGGCTTTTTCGTTCGCATCGTCTACCATGAGACAGACGCAAATGCGAAAGAGGGGAGCAGATATGGGAAAGATATTGGAGGCACTCGCGAACGATCAGCTTGTTTTCGCGACAAAATACTTTGAGAATGGAACGGATTACGATCAGGCTGCCAAGCGTTGGATAGAAGCGGACCGCTCGCTTCGCGCGATGCTGAATGCGGAGGGGAGCAAACACCTCGACGATCTTAATGGGGCGCGAAGTCAGCTTAGCAGCCTGTCTGGTACGGATTCGTTTTGTATCGGCTTTCGGCTGGGTGCGCTGATGCTCGTCGAGGTCTTTACAGAACGGGACGGGTTGATCGGAAAACGGGATGATGAATGAGCGGGAGAAGTGAAAAACAGCCGAGACGTGCTTTAAGGAAAAGCATGTCCCGGCTGTTTGTGAAAATAAGGAAGGGGCGGGGGGGATGGGGGCGAGCAGCGCGCTTTTTGTGGGCCGCAGCCTCGTGCGTATAACAATCAGGTTACGGATGT